>JADGRB010000247.1 GCA_017881315.1 Pseudomonadota bacterium | reverse complement strand
CGTCTCGTCGATGCGCGTCCGGTCGGGACGCCGGGCCTCGGGCGTGGTGAGAAGCGCCGTGTGCTCGGCCCAGAACGGCGCCATCGCGGCCACGAACCGCTCGGCGGTCCAGGGCTCGGCGACACCGGGCGTGACCAGGCGGGCGGCTGCCGGGTAGTCGCGCCGCGCCAGCGCGCGCACCAGCTTGTGCAAGTCGACGCGGATGGCGGCCATCACGGCGCGCCGCTCGGCGACGGGATCGACCGCGGGCTGCGCGGCGGTCTTGGTTGCCCGTCGCGCCGGATCGCTGAGACCTTCCCACTCCTCGAGCAGGCTCGAGTCGACATCGCGCAACAGAGATCGAAGATAGGCCAGGACCTCCAGCAGCGGCTCGGTGCGCGCCGCCGCGGGGACGGTCTGCTCGAGCACCCGAAACACCTGCGACAGGTGACGCAGCAGCACCCCCTCGCTGCGTTCGATCCCGAGATCGCGCACGTAGTCGTCGAAGCTGGTGAAGCGTTCGTACATCTCGCGGGCGATGGACTTGGGGTGCACGTTCGCCTCGCCCACCCAGGGATGTCGCCCCGCGAAGTCGTTGAAGGTGGCGTAGATGAAGTCGCGATTCGGCTTGGGCCACTCCAGCGTCTCGAGCTCGGCAATGCGTTGCTCGTACTCGACGCCGGCGGCCTTCATCTCCGCCATTCGCTGCGTCTTGACCTGATCGAGCTGCTTGCGCAGGACGGCATCCGGATCCTCGACGATCGCCTCGACCAGCGACAGCACGTCGAGGGCGTAGGTCGGCGCCTCGCGATCCAGCACCGCCAGCGCCTCCAGCAGATAGAGCGACAGCGTCTGGTTCAGCGAGAAATCGCGCTGCAGCTCGCCGCTCACCTCGACGAGGCGACCGCGGACCTTCTCGGTCGTCACCACGTCGATGAGGTGCGCGCGCCGCAAGGTCCGAAACGCGGCCGCGGCCCGTCGGCGCTCCGCGCGCTTGTCGCGGGGACCCCCGTGCGAGCGCCCGATGATCGAAACCAACCGCTTGTAACCCCCGCCCTCGGTCCGTGACTGAAGGCAGTTCAGCAACACGCCGTGGCTCACCTCGAAGCGCGACGCGAGCGGCTCCGGCGTCCCGTCGATGAGGCGCTGGAAGGTGCCGCGATCCCAGTGCACGTACCCGCGCGTGGGTGGCTTGTGCGGCACCACCTTCTTGCCGGCCGCTTGCTTGGCGGCGAGCCGCTTGTTTTCGATCGCGTGCGCGGGCGCCTGGGCCACCACGTAGCCGCGCTCGTCGAAGCCCTTGCGACCGGCCCGCCCGGCGATCTGGTGGAGATCCCGCACCCCGAGGATGCCGGTCTTCTCGCCGTCGTACTTGCAGAGCTGCGTGAACAGCACGGTGCGGATCGGGATGTTGACGCCGACGCCCAGCGTGTCGGTGCCGCTCACCACCTTGAGCAGCCCCTGCTGCGCCAGCCGCTCGACCAGCAACCGATACTTGGGCAGGAGCCCGGCGTGGTGGATGCCGATGCCGTGCCGGAGAAACCGCTGGAACTCCTTGCCGTACGGCGAATCGAAGGCCGCGCCCATCAACGCCGCGCGCAACGCTTCTTTCTCGGCCTTGGTCGAAAGATCGACGCTCATCAGGTTTTGCGCCTCGTCGGCCGCCCCCCGCTGCGTGAAGTTCACCAGATAGATCGGCGCACGCCCGGTCGTCACCAGATCCGCGATCGTCTCGTGCAGCGGCGTCTCCCGGTACTCGAACTCGAGCGGCACCGGACGTTCGCGCCCGCGCACCACCGCGACCTCGCGTTTCGTCAGCGCGGCGAGACCGTCGGTGATGACCCGCAGATCACCGAGCGTGGCCGACATGAGCAAGAACGTCGTCTGCGGCAGACAAAGGAGCGGCAGCTGCCAGGCCATGCCGCGCTCGCGATCGGCGTAGTAGTGAAACTCGTCCATGATCACGTAGTCGGCCTGGGTCGCGGCGTCCCGCAACGCCATGTTCGCCAGGATCTCGGCGGTGCAGCAGACGATGGGCGCGTCGCGGTTGATGCTGGCGTCGCCGGTGAGCATGCCGACCTTCTCGGGCCCGAACAGCCGGCAGAGATCGAAGAACTTCTCGCTCACCAGCGCCTTGACCGGCGAGGTGTAGAACGACCGCTTCCCCTCGGCCAGCGCCTTGAAGTGAAGCGCCGCCGCGACCAGCGACTTGCCCGAGCCGGTCGGCGTGTTGAGCACGACGTGTTTGCCCGCCAGCAGCTCCAGCAGCGCCTCCTCCTGCGCCGGATAGAGCTCGATCCCCGACGCGGCCACGAACGACACGAACTGCGCCAGGATCTCGTCCGCGCCCGCGCCCCGGCCCGGCAGAAGCGCGGCCAGCGGCGGCGGAGGAATCGATTCTGCAGTGGAGGTCATCGAGCGGCGTCGAGCGCCGCCGGTCAGTCTGCAACAGAAACGTCCGCCGTGGCGCCGGCGTCGACGTTTGGGCCGCAGGGCGGGTTGGGCGCCCCCGGCGTGCCGAAGCTCCCCGCCGTCCCGAACGGCGCGCTCGCCGCACAGATCTGCCTGGTCCCCGGATCGATGACCAGCGCGTGACCGGTGGTGCTGTCGCCGAGCGTGCCCCACGAGACCCGCTCGAGCACCACGCCCGACGCGCAGGTGCCGACGCAGATCGAGACCTGCCCGTCGGCGTTGTTCAAGATGAGCTTGGTGCCGTAGGCCACCTCGACCGGCGCCGCGCCGTTCTTGGTGGGATCCGCCGACTGGCCGAGCAGGCGCAGAGCCCCCGGCGCGATCGAGCCGGCCGCCACGGGCAGGTCGACGGAGGCGTTCGCCAGATGAAGCCCGGAGAGATCGAGCCAGTCGGCACCCAGATTCGCGATCTCGATCCATTCCCGCCCCAGATCGTCGCCGGTCGGGTTGACCAGCACCTCGTCGATGACGAGCTCTCCGACCCGGGGGACGCGCGCGGAGGGCGCGTCCGACCGCAGGTCCGCCCGCACGTCCCGCGACGTGGCGTCCTCGGGCGGCACGGCCGCGTCAACCGCCGCGTCTTCCGTTGCCCTGCGGGCTGCATCGGGGGGCGCCAGCTTCGGCATTTCGGGCGGACCCGCCTCGCCGGTACGAGCGGCGTCCGCGGCCATCCCCGCGTCGCGCCCGACGATGACCTCTCCGCCGCCCCCGTTGCCGGCGTCGTCCATCCCGACGCCCTGCCGGGGTGCGATCGCGCCGGGAACACACCCGCCGCCCAGAACGGCGGCGGCAACGACGACCGCCAGAACCACGCCGGGCGCTGCATTTCGAAACATGCGCTCTCTTCGGCATCTCGCCGGGGGAGTTGTCTCGACGAGCTGTCTCGACTAGCGACGCAGGTGACGCTCGAGCGTCTTGTAGGCTTCGGTGAGGCGCTGCGTGAGGTCGGTGGCGGCGCGCTGCTGTTCCGGCGTTTCTGCGTGAAGGTCGGGATGGTACTTGCGCATGAGCCGCCGGTACGAGCTGCGCACGGTCTCGAAATCCGAGCCCGGCCGGATCTCCAGCGCGGCGTACGCCTTCCGAATCGCCTCGTCGCCGGCCGCGGTCCGCCGGGGCGCCGAGCGCGGCGGCGGAGCCCGCCGGCCGTGCACGGCCTGCTCGACCTCCTCGCGCGCCTGGCGTCGGCGCTCGATCTCGGCCGCCAGCTCGGCGTCGGAGAGCGACGACACGTCGCCGCCGTAGTCGCGCAGATCGTCGCCGGCGTCGACCTGAGCGGCCTTGTCGAGCAATGAGTTCAGCTCGGATCGCGCCAGATCAATCAGCCGCTTGCTGATGCTCATTTCGCGCCGGTCCCGCCCTCCACGAAGAGGCTCACCCCATCCATCTCGGGCGGCGCCGCGATCCCCATCGCCTCGAGCAACGTCGGCGCGACATCAGCCAGGCGCCCCCCGCTGCGCAGGGCCCGAACGGGTTTTCCCCCCACCACGATGAACGGCACCGGGTTCATCGTGTGCGCGGTGTGGGGCTGGCCGGTCACCGGATCGATCATCGCCTCGCAGTTTCCGTGGTCGGCGGTGATGAAGACGGTCGCCTCGACCGCCGCCGCGGCCGTCACGATCCGGCCGACGCAGGCGTCGATGGTCTCCATGGCGCTCACCGCGGGCTGAAGCTTGCCGGTGTGACCGACCATGTCGGGGTTGGCGTAGTTGACCAGGATGAACGTCGGGCCGCCCGGCTTGAGCGCCTCGACGACGCCGTCGGTCACCGGCACCGCCGACATCTCGGGCGCGAGATCGTAGGTCGCGACCTCCCGGTTCGAGGGCACCAGCTTGCGCTCTTCGCCGGGGAACGCCTGCTCGTTTCCGCCGTTGAAGAAGTAGGTCACGTGCGCGTACTTCTCGGTCTCGGCGGTGCGCAGCTGCGAGACGCCATGCTTGGACAAGACCTCGCCCAGGATCATGTGCAGGCTCTGCGGCGGAAACGCAGCCGGTACGTCGACCTTGGCGTCGTACTTGGTCATGGTCGCGAACGCGGCCAGCTTGGGACGACGGCCGCGATCGAAGAACGTGAACCCGTCGTCGCCGGCGCTGAGCGCGAGCGTCAGCTGGCGTGCCCGGTCGGCGCGGAAGTTGTAGAAGAAGCAGGCGTCGCCGTCCCGGATCACGGCGCGCGGCTTGCCGTCGCTTCCCTTGGCCAGAAGCGGCGTCACGAACTCGTCGGTCAGCTCCTTGTGGCCGCCGCCCCCCGCGTAGCCCGCCTCGACGGCGGCGGCGAGATCGTCGACCAGCTGGCCCTCGCCCCGGGTGAGCATCTTCCAGGCGACCTCGAGCCGGTCCCAGCGCTTGTCGCGATCCATCGCGTAATAGCGCCCGACCGCCGAGCAGAGCTCACCGACGCCGATCTCGCCCAGCTTCTTGCCGACCTGGCGCAGATAACCGGCGGCCGAGCGCGGCGGTGTGTCGCGTCCGTCGAGGAAGGCGTGCCAGGCCACCTTGGTGAACCCGCGCCGTTTGGCCAGCTCGCAGATGGCGTAGGCGTGCTCGAGCGAGGCGTGCACGTTGCCGGGGCTGGTGAGCCCGAAAAGGTGCAGCGTCCCGCCGCTCGCCTTCACGGCGTCGACCACCGCGGTCAGCGTGGGGTTCGAATAGAAGTCGCCGTCCTTGATCGACTTGTCGATGCGAACGATGTCCTGATAGACGATGCGCCCGGCCCCCATGTTCAGGTGGCCGACCTCGCTGTTCCCCATCTGTCCGTCCGGCAGTCCGACGTCGCCCGCCGACGCCCCGATCAAGGTCCAGGGCGAAGTCTCGTAGAGGCGCGCGAAGACCGGCATGCGCGCCAGCCGGACCGCGTTTCCTTTTTGGTCGGGGCTCTCGCCGAAACCGTCGAGGATGGCCAGCACGACCCGGGGCGTTTTGCTCATGACGCCAATTTAGCATCAGTCCTGCTGCGGGCTGAAAACTCCGCGCCGACACGGACCCCCGCTAACCCGCCTCACGGCGAAGCCCTGCTAGTAGGTCAGCCCGTAGGCGTACGGGTAAAGCGGGTTGTAGTTGGCGTCGCCCATGTTGATCGGAATTTGCGACATGCTGCTGGGCCAGGTGCGCGGCAGTTTGCCCGTCGGGTGCACGTCACCGAACAACACGTCGGTCACGCCGGCCCCTTCGGTTCCGGGCAGCCACGCGACCACGATCGCGTCCGCGATCGGCAGGATCTGGTCCAGCATCAGCGGGCGGCCGGTCACCAGCACGACCACAGTTTGCAGTCCCGCGTTCTTCATCTTCTGGACGACCGCGACGTCGGCGCTGTCCACCTCGAGCGTCGTCGGCCGGTTGGCGCATGACGATCCTCCCTGCGGGCTCGGGATGTCGCCGCACCCTTCCGAATACGGCGTCTCGCCGATGACGGCGATGCCGACGGTCGAACCATTGCCGGTCGCGGAGCCGTCCAGCGCGTAATTCACGTGCGACGAGGTCAGCACGGTCTCCAGCGCCGCCCTGATCGTGGTCCCGCCCGTCGTCACGTTCCCGCTCATTCCCTGCCACGTGACGGTCCAGCCGCCGCATTGGTTGCCGATGTTGTCGGCGGTCTTGCCGCCCAGCGCGACGGCCGGGACGTTCTTCGACAGCGGTAACACGCCGCCGTCGTTCTTCAGGACCACGACCGACGCCGCGACCGCCTGTCGCGCCACGGCCCGGTGCGCGGGCGATCCGACCTGAGCCGTCACCGTGCGGTCGACCAGCCGTTGCGTGCCGTCGAGCAGGCCCATCTCGCACTTGACGACCAGGATGCGTCGGGCGGCGTCGTCGATGCGACTCTGCGGGACTGTGTTCGGAACCAGCGAGCGCACCATCGACAAGAAAGACGACGCGCTCGGCCCGGACGTCATGATCATGTCGACGCCGGCGTTCAGGCAGCTACCCAGGTTCACGCCGTTCGTCGTGCAGCCGTTATAGTCCGAGCCGACGAACCCGGCGAACCCGAGCTGGCCCTTGAGCACGTCGGTGATCATCATCGTGTTCATGTGCATCCGCGTCCCCTGCCAGCTGCTGTAGGACGCCATGATCGAACCCACGCCGGCGCCGACCACCGCCTCGTACGGCGTCAGGTGCAGCGCGCGCAGCGCCGTCTCGTCGCCCGAGGTGTTGGCCGCGTTGACGCCCGACAGGGTCCCGCCGTCGCCCAGGTAGTGCTTGGCGTTGGCCAGCACAGTGAACGGTCCGCCGCGCTTCTGAAAGCCGTTGGTATAGGCGACGCCCATGGCGGAAGGAAGCTCGGGCGCCTCGCCGAATGACTCGTAGGTGCGGCCCCAGCGCTCGTCGCGGGCGACCGCGACCACCGGCCCGAACGGGAAGTCGGCGCCGACGCCGGCGGCCTCTTCGGCGATGGCGGTCGCGACCTGCTCGACCAAGGCGGGGTCGCGCGTGGCGCCTAGACCGATGTTGTGCGGGAAGACTGTGGCACCTTTCACGGGGCCGACACCGTGGACGACGTCCAGGCCATAGATGATCGGGATCTTGAGGCGGCTCGAGAACGACGCCGTCCGGAATCCGTCGACCATGTCGGCCCAACCGGTGGGGGTGTTGCTAGCGGGGGCCGAGCCCCCCTGACTGTAGACGGAGCCGACGCCGTAGGTGGTGATGTCCGACGCGCTGACGTTGGCGCGCTCGATCTGCTGCAGCTGCGCCGCCTTCTCGTCGGAGGTCATCATCGCCAAGAGCGCGCTGGCCTTGTCTAGGCAGGCCTGCGTCGGGAAGCTGCGCGCGGCGCCAGCGTCCACCGTGCCCAGCGCGCCGGCCACGTTGCCGGTGCCGCCCGCCCCGCCGTCAATCGCGCCGGCGCCGCCGCTGCCCGTCGCGCCGCCGCTGCCCATCGCACCGCCGCCGCCCTGCTGCGCACCGCCGCCAGACGAGCAGGCGATCAGCACCGAGACCGACAGAAAAACCAAGCTAGGACGCGACATCGACCGAGTGTACGTCACCTTGGCCCACCAATCTCCGGGCCCTACCTCCTGATGAGGTCATCCGTTTCGAACGAGGATTCCGATCACGCCCGGGTGTGGTGGCGGCG
>JADGRB010000021.1 GCA_017881315.1 Pseudomonadota bacterium | reverse complement strand
AGCCCGGCTTTGCGCACTTCGGAGACGCGGTCTCTTCGAGCGCAGCTGTTCGTGATTCCCCGGTTCGAACGATCGATCCAAAGTAGACTCGCGCGATCGTGACGATCGGATCTCGAACCACCCGGCAGGCTCTCCCGGTAATGCTCGGCATCTTGACGCTCGGGCTGGTCGGCCTGCTGCTCTGTTGGGACGCGTTTCGCCGGCTGTTTCCCGCCAGAGCGCATGCCGTCCTGGGCGCACTGCCGCTGGCCACGATCGCCTTCGCCTACCTCATCTACCGGTCCATCCGGCGGCCGACGCGATCGGAGATGGTCAGGGCGGCGATCCTCGCGGTGGCCTTTCTCTTCTGGTCGGCAAACCAGCTCTGGCCCGACCACCCTGCCGCGACCCTCTTCAACGACCTCGCGATTGCCTTGTTCGTGCTGGACGTCTTCTTGGTGATCGTCCGCTGACCGCCAGGCCGGCCCAAGCCGGCTGAGGCCGGCATTGATGCGTGACAGCAGCAGGAACTATTTTGCGACGTAGCCTCAATAAAAAATGCGAATCAGCCGATCTTGCATCGATGACTCGTCTTACGCTTAGTCCGTCCGCGTTCTGCGTGGCTGCCATTGCCGCCGCGCTCGGTTGCAGCTTCGGCCCCAAGAACCTGCAGGGTGGGACCGGGACCGCTGGCACGGGCGGAGGGGGGATCATCCCCGGCCTCCTCGGGCTGACCATCAGTCCACCCACGGCCAGCCTGACGGTCGCAAACGGTGGTCCCGCGCAGAAGCAGCAGTACAAGGTCACGGGAATGATCGTCAACGGCCAGTCGCGCGACGTGACCGCCCAGGTCTCCTACGCGGTGAGCCCGCCCGGGATCGTCATGGTCAGTTCGAGTGGTCTGGCCGTCACCACCGGCACGTCGGGCGGCGTGGTGACCATCACCGCGAGCGCCAACGGCCTCTCCGCCAAGGCGACGCTGACGGTCAGCTACACCTTCATCGGCGCCGATCCGGGCATGACCTCGACCGTGCCGACCAACGCCCCGACCATCTTCACGGCGACGACGACCGACACGCCCAGCCGGGCGCCGCAGCTCATCTATCCGAACGACGGCGTGCTGTTTCCGCCCAACATCTCGGGGATCGAGATTCATTTCATGCCCGGCGACAGCAACACGCTCTTCGAGGTGAGCTTCGTCGGCGCCCGCGCGAACATCAAGAGCTACATCCGGTGCGTGACGCCGGCCGGCATCACGGGCTGCATCTATCTGCCCGATCCGGGTCTCTGGTCGGCGGTGGCCCGATCGAATGCCGGTCAGGGGCAGGTCACGCTGCGGATCCGCGGAACGGACGACAGCGGCACCGCCATCGGAGCCAGCCAGACCTTTCACATTCAGTTTTCCCAGGACGACATCCTGGGCGCGCTCTACTACTGGACCACCAGCGGGAAGACCGCGATCATGCGCTGGGACTTCGGCGGCAGCACCACGACCGCCGTGCAGTATCTGACGCCCGCGAACACGGACGGCTCGACCTGCGTCGGCTGCCACGCTCTCTCCCCCGACGGAACCAAGCTGGTCGCCAGCGCCGGCGGGCAAAATGACGGGCGCCTGCTGCTGTGGGACGTGTCGACCAACATGGCCTCTCAGGCGTTCCCGCTGGCGCAGAAGAGCCAGTTCGAGTCCTGGAACAAGGACGGCTCGCAATTCGTCGGGATGTACGGCGACACCAACAAAAAGGGGCCCGTCAACCTGATGATCTTCGACGGCACCACCGGCACCGTGACCCAGACCATCGACCTCGGCGGCCTCCGGGCCGACCACCCGGACTGGTCGAAGAACGCCACCGGGCCGGAGACCATCGTGTTCACCTCGGTCGACGCCACCGCCAGCACCACCGACCAGCGGCCCGCGACCGGCGGCATCGACTACATTCAATTGAACGGCGGCGCCTGGAGCGCGCCCAAGGTTCTGGTTCCACCCCAGCTCGGCAACAACCGGTACTACCCGGCCATCAGCCCCGACGGGAACCTGGTGGTCTACGACGAGTCGACCTGCACCAAAGGCACCCCGACGGCGGGCCAGGCGCCCGACATAACCTGTGACGCCGACACCGACGCGACGGCGACGGTCTTCCTGACCGCGCTTTCGGGCGGCGTCTCGCCGGTCGCGCTGACCAACGCCAACGCGCCGGGCGTGGCGGATGCCGGCAACACCAGCTTGACCGACTCCTTCCCCAAATGGGCCCCGTTCGTCGAGACCCTGGACGAGTTTCGCCAGGTGGTCTGGCTGACCTTCTCGTCGACCCGCCAGTACGGATTGCGCTCGCCGCCCCCGCCGGCAAACACCAGCGAGACCCCAAAAGGGACGCTCATCTGGATGGTCGGCATGGTGCTGGGCCCCGGCGGCACCGATCCCAGCTTCACGGCGTTCGCTCTGCCGTTCCAGGACATCACGACCTCCAACCACATCGCCCAGTGGACCAAGAAGTTCGTCACCATCACCATCGATCAGCCGTGAGCAGCCCGGCCGGTCGGCCTGCCCGGCCTCAGTCCCGCAGGTAGTGGCAGGTGTAGCCGCCCGGGTTCTTCTGGAGGTACTTCTGGTGATAGGCCTCGGCCGGCGTGAAGGGACCCGCGTCGACGATCTCGGTGACGATCGGCCTCTTCCAGCGTCCCGACTTGGCCGCCCGCGCCTTGACCGCCTCCGCGGTCTTCCGCTGCTCGGCCGAGGTCACGAAGATCGCCGACCGGTACTGCGACCCCATGTCGTTCCCCTGCTGGTTGCGGGTGGTCGGATCGTGCATCCGGAAGAACCACTTCTCCAGCAGGTCGGCGTAGGAGAGCTTCTTGGGATCGAAGACGATGCGCACCGATTCGGCGTGGCCCGTCTCTCCGGTGTGCACATCCTCATAGGTGGGATGCCCGGTCTTGCCCCCGGTGTAACCAACCTCGGTCTCGATGACGCCGGGAACCTTGCGCAGGATGTCTTCCATGCCCCAGAAGCAGCCGCCCGCCAGGACCGCCGTCTCCAGCGTCGTCTCGCAGCCGGGCTTGCCGCCCGCCGCGGGGCGCGTGCAGGTGTTGGGCGCGGGCGTCGCGGCGGCGACCGTCTTGGGGGCCTCACCGAAGAGCGGCCGATACGCGCCGTATCCCTCGGCCTCCAGCTTGGCCGCCGGGATGAACCGCAGCGCCGCCGAGTTGATGCAATAGCGCAGGTTGGTCGGCGCCGGCCCGTCGTCGAAGACGTGCCCGAGGTGCGATTCGCCGCCCTTCGAGACGACCTCCGTCCGCACCATCCCGACCGACATGTCGCGGTGCTCGACCACCCGCTCCGGCTCGACCGGACGCGTGAAGCTGGGCCAGCCGGTCCCGGAGTCGAACTTGTCGGTCGAGCTGAAAAGCGGCTCGCCGGTCGCGACGTCGACGTAGAGACCCGGCTGGTGGTTGTCGTGGTAGGGGTTGTGAAACGGCGGCTCGGTCCCCGCGTTCTGGGTGATCTCGAACTGGATCGGCGTCAGCGTCTTGCGCAGCTCGGCGGCCGACGGCTTGCCGTATTTCTTGTGTGACATGACGGGGTGCCCCTTGGGATCGACGGTGTTCGGCGCGGAGCGGCTCCAGCGCGACGCGCCCACCAGCGCGACGGCGAAGACCGCCGCTATCGCGACCGTCGAGCGCGACAGCCACGGGGTACGCAAATCCTGACTCTCCGGCGACTTCATCGGCGACCTCCCTGTGAAGTCTACGACGCCGACCGCGGCCGGTTACGGTAAGGGCGCGGCGCCCCACTTGAAGGGGTCGGGGAAGGGCGGCGGGTTGAGCTGGTAGGCGCCGCCGTAGATCGGGAAGTGGCAGACCTCGACCGGCACCACCAGGCGCGGGTTGGGCGGGCCCGGGATCGAGACGTTGGCGGTCAGCAGCGCCTCGGTCACCAGCTGCGAGCAGAACAGGCGCCGGTAGCTGGGATTCCAGTCGAACACCTTGTTCCACAGGCCCTGGGCGAACGCCTCGTACTTTTCGATCGCGGCGCCGAAGGGCGAGTGGACGCCCAGATGAGCGACCAGCTTGGCAAGCAGCGGGTTGTCGATGTCGTAGAGTCCCGCGGCCGCTACCCCGGCGTAGTTGTATTTCTCCTTGGCGTTCGCCACGTAGTAGGCCGCCAGCTTGGTCGGATCGACGCGCGCGCGTTTGGCGGGCGAGAGCGGCAGGTAGAAACAGGTGTGGTCCTCTTGATAGGTGGCGATGGCCTTGTCGACCGGCGTGACGGTGACCCCTTCACCGGTGGCCTCGAGAATGGAGAGCGGCGCGGCATCGCCTTCGCGGATGACGATCGCGACGTGCGAAATCCCCGAGAGCGTCGCACTCTGGATGAATTCGTCGACGCGCGAGGTACCGCGGAACGCCAGGACGTCGCCGACCGCCAGAACACCACCCTTCATCAGATCATCCAGCGTGACCAGATCCATGGGTTGCCTGCTTGGAGCGTACACCCGGCTGGACGCGCCGACATCTTTCGCGATAAACCTGGATCCGTGACGCCGCGAGGCTGACGATGGACTTGGGCGCGGTCGCGTTTCGGGGTACCACGCGCTTTCGGCTGGTGCGCTTCTTGGGTCGGGGTGGGATGGGCGTGGTGTACGAGGCGTTCGACGAGGTCAACGCCGTCCCGGTGGCCTTGAAGCTCTTGCCGGTGGTGAACCCGGACATGTTGCTGCGCTTCAAGCGCGAGTTCCGCGCCGTCGCCGACGTCCGTCACCCCAACCTGGTCCGCCTGGGCGAGCTGGTCTCCGAGGGATCGCAGTGGTTCTTCTCGATGGAGCTGGTGCAGGGGACCGATCTCCTGAGCTACGTGCGGGGCGTCGAGGCGGCGCGCTCGCCCTCGGTCGTCCCGCTCATGGCCGCCGACGCCCCGACCCCGATCGTCCTGCCCGGGGAGGGCGGCCGCCGCCACGAGCCGCTCGTGAGCAACGCGTACCGCGCGGAACGGTTACGGCCGGCGCTCGCGCAACTGGCCCAGGCGCTGGCGGCGCTGCACGCCGCACAGTGCGTGCATCGGGACGTCAAACCGTCGAACGTGCTGGTCACCGCGGAAGGGCGCGCGGTGCTCCTCGACTTCGGGCTGGTCAGCGCCGCGTCGATCGAGACCACGCAGTCCGGAGCGGGGACCCCCGAGTACATGGCGCCGGAGCAGGTGGCGCACCAGCCGGTATCCGCGGCCGCCGACTGGTACGCGTTCGGCGTGATCCTGTTCGAGCTGCTGACCGGCCGCCTCCCCTTCGAGGGCCTGCCCCACGAGATCCTCTACCGCAAGCAGCACGGGCGCCCGCCGCGGGTGGCCGACCTGGCCCCCGAGGCGCCGCCGGATCTGGCCGCGCTCTGCGACGGCCTGCTCCGTTCGGATCCCGATTCGCGCCTCGCGGCCACCCAGGTGCTGGCCCTTCTGGCCCCGCCGCCGGCCGGCCGCGTGACCGAGCCACCCGCGCCCAGCGACGAGCCGATTCGTTTCGTCGGTCGCGAGGGCGAGCTCGAGCTCATCGAGGCCGCGCTCGCCTCGGTGCGAAGCGGCGCCGGCGGCCAGGCCCTCATCGTTCGCGGAGAGTCGGGGGTCGGCAAATCGGCGCTCGTGCATGCGTTTCTGGACGCGCACACGGGCGGCGAAGACGCGGTTCTGCTCACCGCCCGCTGCTACGAGCGAGAGCTGGTTCCGTTCAAGGCGCTCGACGGTCTGGTCGACGTGCTCACCCACGTGCTGCGCCAGATGGACGGAGAGGTCCTCGAGGGCCTCATCCCGCAACGGGCCGCCGTCCTGCTGCAGGCGTTCCCCGTGCTGGGTCGAGTTCCCGTCATCGCCCACGCGCCGCAAGAACACGTGGGGCCGGATCCGCGCGAGGTCCGCGCTTCGATGTTCGCCGTCTTTCGCCAGCTCCTTCGAGCGCTGGGCGAGCGCGCGCCGATCATCGCCTTCGTCGACGATCTCCAGTGGGCCGACGCCGACTCGCTGGCCCTCCTGTCGGAGGTGTTGCGTCCGCCCGGCGCACCCCGCCTGCTCCTGCTCGGCACCTTGCGCACGCCCGCCGCCGAGGAGCCGGTCGCGCATCTGCTGGCCGCGGGCGTGCCCGAGCAACACCTGCCCCTCGGCAATCTGCGGGACGGCGCGGCGCGCAGCCTCGCGCGCGACCTGCTCGTCTCGGGCGGCGCCGCGGATCCCGATGGCGGGGCCGATCTGATCGCGCGCGAATCGGCCGGGCACCCGCTGTTCCTGCTGGAGCTCGCGCGCACCTCGCACCTGCGCCGGGCCGACGCGGCGCCGCTGACCCTGGACGGCGTCTTGCGCGCGCAGATGGAAGCCTTCTCGGCCCAGGCCATTCGCATCCTGCGGACCTTGGCGGTCGCGGGCGCCCCCACGCCGGTACGAATGTTGCGCCGGCTCACGGCGCTCGACGGCGCCACCGCCGTCCGCCTGTTCGACGAGCTGCGAACGGCCAAGCTGGTCAACTCCGTTTCGGATCGGGGGGACGAGCTGCTCGACTTCTCGCACGATCGGATCCGACAGGTCGCGCGCCTCTCGACCTCCACCACGGACGCTCGCGAGCTTCACGAACAGCTCGCCGAGGCCTTCGAGGACGCCGGAAACCCGCTCCGCGCTGGCGGCCACTGGCGCGAGGCCGGCCATCCGGACAGAGCCGCCATCCACTTCTCGTCGGCGGCGCGGCGCGCGGCGGAGGCGCTGGCGTTCGATCGCGCGGTGGCGCACTACCACGACGCGCTGGCGCTGGGGAACTGGTCGGAGGAACAGCGGCGCGACCTGCTGGTCGGGCTCGGCGACGCGCTCTCCAACGTCGGCCGGGGCGGAGAGGCGGCGCCACACTACCTGGCGGCCGCCCGCAACGCCGGCCCGGCCCATGCGCTCGACCTGCGTCGGCGGGGCGCCGAGGAGCTGATCCGCAGCGGCCGGCTCGACGAGGGCCGCGCGGTCGCGACCGAGGCGCTGGCGGACGCGGGGCTCAAGTTCGCCAGCTCGCCGGTGCGCGCGCTGCTGGCGCAGCGGGCCATCCTGCGGCTGCGGGGCCGGCGGTTTCGCAGCCGGACCGCCGAGGAGATCGCCCCGCGCGAGCTGGCGCGAGTGGATCTCTGCTGGTCGATCTCATCGGGCCTCGGCCTCATGGATCCAGTGCAGGGGGCACACTTCCAGGTGCGAAGTCTCTTGCTCGCGCTCGCCGCGGGCGAGCCGTACCGGGTGGCGCGCGGGATCGCCGGCGAAGCGGCCTACGCGGCGGCGCAGGGCGACGGGGCCCGGTCGAAGCGCCTGCTGGCCGAGGCGGGCGCGATCGCCACCAAGCTCGACTACCCGCACGCGACCGGGATCGTGTCGCTCATGAGCGGCCTGTCCGCGCACCTCGGCGGCCGCTTCGCGCCGGCGCTCGAGAACCTGGCGACGGCCGAACAGATCTTCCGCGACAAGTGCGTGGGCGCGGCCTGGGAGCTGAACGCCGTTCGGCACTTCACGCTCGAGTGTTGCTACTACCTCGGAAGCCTGGCGCGGTTTCGCGCCTCGGCGGTCGAGGGGCTCAAGGAGGCCAACGATCGCGGTTCGGTCTACGCCGCCACGACGCTGCGGATCGGTCTGGCCAATGCGGTGTGGCTGCTGGGCGACGAGCCGGAGCGAGCGCGCCGCGAGGCCCGCGAAGCGATGCAGGCCTGGTCCGCCCGCGGTTATCACATCCAGCACTGGTACGAGCTCATCGCGCACACGCAGATCGATCTCTACGGCGGCGACGGGGAAGGCGCCTACACGCGCTTCCGGACCGGCTGGCCCGCGCTGCGCAAGTCGCTGCTCCTGCGCTTGCAGCACACGCGGACGGTCGCGATCCACCTGCGGGGACGCACGGCGCTGGCGGGCGCGCTCGCCGCCGCCGGGAGCGAGCGTGGCTCGCGCCTGCACCTCGCCCGTCGCTGCGCCGCCGAGCTCCGGCGCGGGGGCGGCTGGGCCAGCGCCATGGCGGCCCTGCTCTACGCCGGCATCGAGCACGCCGAGGGACGCGCCGACGAGGGCGCGGCCTGGCTGCGGCGGGCCATCGAGGAGACCGGCGCGCACGGCCTGTCGCTGTTCAAGGCCGCGGCGCAGATGGCCGCGGGGGAGACCGCCGGCGACACAGCCGCCGGCGCGGCCGGCGAGACCTGGATGCGAGACAACGACGTGCGCGCGCCGCGCGCGCTGGCCCGGATGCTGGTGCCGGGCGGAACGCGCGCGGCTGCCTGAGCGCTCTCCACCCGGCGATCGATGGTCAGCGCCGCGCAGACCCGCCGCGGCTTGCCCGAGTCAGTACACCTGGAACTGGCCGCTCAAGAGCAGCAGAGCTACCAGATCCACGATCCCGGCGTAGTATCTGGCCATTCCGGTCGGGGTCGGCATTGTCCAGACGACGTTCACGTAGTCGCTTCGGTCGGTGTTGGTCGACACCAGCGCCGAGATGCCGTTCGTGACCCACAGCGAAGGCTCCCGCGCCGGGTTGATGACGGTCCCATCGAGGTTGTACGAGGTCCCATAGGTGGAGATCCCCTGGCCGGAAAAAAAGCTGAGCACCCGGTTGCTCTCGGTGACGTTCGAGGACGCGCCCCCCGACCAGATCTGATCGATCGCGATGTTGATCTGCGCGCGGTAGGCCTCGTACACGTACGTGTCCGAGCCGGGCACCGGCGTCCCGTCGAACTGGGTGCGAACCGGCATGAGCCCGGTCGTCCCGTTGGCCGCCGCCTGCCAGAGCGTGCGGGCGGCTGTCGCTGCGTCGGTCCAGAACGAATCGGCGGTCGCCTGCGCCCAGAGCCCATAGTACCCAGGCATCTCGATCGACGGTCGGGTCACGCCGGCCGCCGATACGTCTGGAATGTCCAGCGCCAGCGTCGTCGTCGGGTCGAAGGTGTTGGTGACCCCGTCGACGACGCCGCCGTTGTCGTCCTCTTTGTGTCGCATCGTGTGGAACAGCGCCAGCGCATCGGCGCCGTAGTTGATCGTCCCGGTGCTGCCCCAGCGATCGTTGGCCAGCAGCAGGGCCATGACGAAATGCTCCAAGCCAAACGGATCCAGGCAGGGGATGGGCGTCCCTGCGTCCGGGGGATCGCAGAACGACTTGAAATAGCCCTGGCTCGATCCGCTGGGGACCTCGATCATCGACGACTTGGTGTAGGTCCAGAGACGATTGAACTCGTCGATCTTGTTGAGCTCGACGGCGACCATCAGACCGAGCCCCATCCCCTCGGTCCGGATCTCGTTCCCGTGAAGGATGTCCTGGATGTAGGCTTGGTCGGTCCCGACCTCGACGTAGATCGCCTGGGTGGAGGGATCGCCGTGGAAGAGCTGCGTGAAGGCGGCGTTGATCTTGCTCGAGATGGCGGCGTCGGTCTGGCCCAGCAGATCGCGGAACGCGTTTGGATAAGAAGCCGGTTTGGCCAGAGGGTGCAGGACCGTGCTGTCGGTTTCGTTGTACCCGAGTGAGTCGACGGTGCTCTGGCAACCGGCGAGCGCCAGCAAACAGGCGCACGCGCACGCGCCGGCGCCGGCGCCCAACTGGACTTGGCAGAGGCGCATGGCCCCGCGCCTCAATCGCCAAGGTGCGCGCGAACACGTGCCGCGAGCACACTGCGCGGGTGGCGCCGCAAGAACGCCTCGGCCCGCTCTCGGGCCAGGTTGGTACGGCCCGACTGGTCGAGCGCGTCGATCCGCAGCACCTCGGCCTCGAGCTCGAGCCGCCCCCGCGGATAGCCGCGGGAATAGGCGTCGAGCCGGGCGAGCGCGCCTTCGCCGTCGCCCCGCGCCAGCATCGCCCGCGCGCCATCGATCGAAGACAGCTCACCCGCCAGCGTGACCGTGGACGGACCGGCCTCGGCTCTGTGTGTGAGGCTGCCGGCAGTGGGCGCCAAGGTGGGCGCCGGCGCCGGCTCGAGCGCAGGTGCCGCGACGGCGGGTCCCGCGGGGGCTTCCTCGGGAACCGCCGGCTCCGCCGCCTGGGCCAGAGCGACGACCGGCGCGTGGACCGGGGCCGCGTGGCCGGCGCCGGCGTGGCGATGCCAGGCGTAGTAGCCGACCGGTACGGCGGCGGCGACACCGACGACGGAGATCGTCGCCAGCAGCTTGGTCCAGGTCACCTTGGCGAAGGCGGAGAGCGGCGCGGCCTGCGTCGCGCCCGCCAGGATCGTCGCCGAGCCGGCCAGCCCCAGCGCGCCCAGCGTCTTGGCCCGCGCCGAGGCCGGGCTGCGATACGACGTACCCGCGTCCAGCAGGGCCCGCTCGAGGGCGCTGGACGTCTCGTCTCGCAGCCGGGACGGCTCTCTCATGTCTCCCTCTCCCGCTTTCCCAGCGCCTCGATGGCGCCCACGCGCTCCCGGAACTCGATCCGGGCGCGCCGCAACCGGGAGGCGACCGTGCCCCGCGGGATCCCGAGCAGCTCGGCGATCTCCGAGGTGCTCATCTCCTCGAACTCGTGAAGGACAAAGGTGGCTCGCAAGGGTTCTTCCATCTTGTCGAGAACCCGATCGAGCAGCTCCCGCATCCGCTTCTGATCGGTGAGTGCTTCGGGCGTGGCAAATCTTTCAATCTGTTCGGGGGCCTGATCGGCCGACACCTCGCGGCGGCGGGCCATGGTGCGCCTCGCGTGGGCCGCCAGGTTGAGCGCGATCCGAAACAAGAAGCTCTTCTCGGCGCCGATCCGCACGTCGTCGAGCCGCCGCGCCGCCACGATGAAGGTGCGCTGGACCTCATCGTCCACGTCGGCCTGGGGCGTCCCCGAGTTGCGGAGCACGCGGGCCACGAAATCGATGTGGCCGTCCACCAACCGGCGCAAACGGACCTCGCGGTCGCGCGCGGGATCTCTGGGCATCGAGAGCCCGCGATCGAGAGGGGGTGCCTCATAGACCGCAGCGGTGGTCATGTACGTCCGAGGTCTCAATTCCCGCTCCCGCGACAACTGATCATAGTCTTGACTGGCCCCGCCGCCCAGGCCGATTTCATGGGCCCATTTTCACAGGCTGTGGCCGATCCCCAGGCTCACGGTCGGCGAAACTGTAGGCGTCCCCCCCACGCTGTAGGCCGGCTTGGTGATGACGAAGCTCCGTTTGGCAAGCGGGAGGTCCACCCCGCCCGTCAGCTCCAGTGTGAACCCCGAGCTGCCCAGACGGGTGATGACACGCAGGAGGGCGCCCACGCTCCACCAGGAACGGTCGACCGATCGCGGATTGGTGACGGAGTGGTCGGTGGCCGCCAGAAGACCGATCGTCGCCCGCGCGCAGGGCTCGATCTCCACCCGCGTACGGAGCGCCCATCCGGGACAGCCGGTCAGCGCGAGGGCCGTGAAGCGGACGCCGATGTCGTCGCCCGACGAAAGAAAATCACCGGGTAGAAAGAAGAGCGCGAGCGCGGCGGAAGGGGTGAGCCCGTCGTGGGTCGTGGTGCCGATCCGGAGCGACGCACCGCCGCCCGCGCTGAGGAGCGGCGAGACCACCTCGGCGGCGACCAGCGCCGCCCCGAGCTCCCACCCCGAACGCCGCGGGGATGGTGGGCGCGCGGTGGGTGGCTCGGCCGGCGTGACCGCGACCGACGGTGGTTCGGGGAGCAGAGGCGGAGGCGGAGACGGAGGCTCGGACGGGGATTCCGTTCGCGCCGGCGGCGAGGGCGGCAGCGGCCCGGGCGCGGGTGGCGATGACGGCGCGACTGTCGGTGTCGGAGGGCGAGATCCGGACGGCGAGGGCCCCGGCGCCGGCTTTTCCGGGGCCGTCGGGGCCGTCGGGCCCGCGATCCCTGCGGACGGATCGATGGCCAGGGCCGCGGTGAGCGCGAGGACCTGAACCACCTCCGTGCAGGTGGTGCCGTCGACCCGGCGGGTGTCGGATTCGCCGCCCTCCCCTCTTATATGGAGCTCACCGTGAACCTTGCTTCCGGTCCGGGTCAGGCGCACGACCAGCCGCATCGCGTTTTCTCCGGGGCGGGCGTGGCGCACCCGGCTCATTCGGGCCAGCACGCCGTCATAGAAGGCCACGGAATCGGCACATCCGGCCGGCGCGTCGAAGTCGATCCGGATCGGGAGCTGCGCAGTCGGAGTCACCCCCGCCTGCGCGAGCAGGGCCAGCGCCAAAAACCCGATCCCACCAAGGGGCACGCCTCCAACGTGACACGAACCGTTCCGGCTAGAAAGTCACCCACTTGTTGGTGCAGGCGTTGGCGGTCGAGGAGCCGGCGACCTTGTTGGTCACGGTGACGCTGGTTCCCGTCGGTGTGAAGCTCACCATGCCGGGGCCCAGCGTCACGTTCGCGTAGCTCGCGGAGATGTTGGCCGACGTGATGTCGTCGACCACCACATTGTCGAGCGTGATGCCCAGGAGGCGGGTGGCGTCGTAGCCGAGCAGCGTCACCTTGGGCGTCGTCGAGGTGCTCATCGATCGAAAATTCTGGATCGTGATGTTGGTGTACTGCGGAATCAGCGAGCCGGTGTCGGTCGAGTACTTCGGGGTGATGATGATCGGGTTGGTCAGGCCGCGCACGCAGACGTCGCTGTAGGTGACGTTGTTGACCAGACCGCCGCGGCTCGAGTCCGACTTGATGCGAATGCCGTTGGCGCTGCCGCCGGAGAGCCCCGTGTTGGTCCCGTCGATCGACAGATCGCAAACGTTGATATTCGAGACGCCGCCGTTGGTCTCGCTGCCGATGGACATGCCGTGGCCGGCCTCGAAATGGTTGTGCGCGATGGTGAGGTTCTTGACGCTGGTGCCCCCCTTGATCGCGATGTGATCGTCGCCATCGCTGATCTGGTTGTAGACGATGAAGCCGTTGCTGGCGCTCTCGCCCGGGTCGACGCCGTCGGTGTTGTGGGCGCTCGAGGCGGTCAGCTTGGTGCCGACGCTGTTGGTCGCTGCAGAGGGCGTCTTGATGGTGATCCCCCAGACGATGAACCCCGCCGAGCCGAGCTTGACGTGGAACTTGGGCGCGTTCTGCAGCTTGATTTTATAGAGCGTGAAGTTCGTGGCGCCGACGACCTGGATGAGCGCCGGGTTGTCTCCACCGGTTCCGTTGATGTCCCAGGACGACATCGTGCTCCCGACCTGCGGCTCGCCACCCTGACCGTCGATCACGCCGGCGCCGTACACACCGGAGTTGGCGCCGTTCGACGTGATGAGCGCGGTGGTGTTCCCGTAGACGCTGGGATCGCGCGTTCCGAACAGCGTCGTGCCGGTGTCCACCCAGAGGCTGACGCCCGTCGGCAGCGTGAAGGGTCCCGAAATGAAGGCGTTGTTGGAGCCGCTGGTCGTGAGCTTGACCGCCTGGCCCACCGGACAGGTCTGGAGCGCCGATTTGATGCGGGCCGTGTCCAGCGAGCTCTCGCTGGGGGTGGCGCCTGCGACGGCGGCGAAGCTGGCCATCAGCGTCGCGCAGGCCGCCGGGATCGTCGGCTCCGGCGGGAGGGTCGCGTCGATGTTGGCGCACCCGCTGGCTGCGGCCCCCGCGGCTCCGGTGCCCGCGGCGCCCCCCTTTCCGGCGGCACCGCCGGTGCCCGTCGTGCCAGCGACACCGGTCGTCCCCGCCGTGCCGGTCGTCCCTGCCGTGCCGCTCGTGCCCGCGGTGCCGCTCGTGCCCGCGGTGCCGCTCGTGCCCGCCGTGCCGCTCGTGCCCGCCGCCCCGCTCGTACCTGCGGCTCCGCTCGTACCAGCCGCTCCGCCGCCAGCATCGACTGAGCCGCTATTCGACCCGCACCCTGCGGCGAGCACGACCGCCAGCGTCGCAAACCATCGAGCTCGGCCCGTGCGCATGAGGGAAACCTGCATAGGTGGGAGGTTGTCCTCACGGATCGAAACGGCTCACCCCGACTGAGCCGTCTATCGGACAATGTTCAACTCATGGGCGATGAAATCCGCCGGGCGATCGCTCGCGGTCTGGTCGCTGGCGGCGATGGCGTGGGCGGCCTGTCGCGACCGCCCGCGCGAGGCCGTCCCGCCCGCGATCGATGCGGCCGCCTCCCGCAAGCCGCTGCGCATCGCCATGATCGCCAAGAGCGCGAGCAACCCGTCGTTTCTCGCGTCGCGCCTGGGCGCGGAGAATCGCGCGCGGGCGCTCGGCGCCAAGCTGGAGACGCCGATCGAGATCGTCTGGATGACCCCGCCGCAGGAGGATGCCTCGGTGCAGGTCCAGCGGATCGCACAGGCGGTCACCGACCACCTGGACGCGGTGCTGATCTCCTGCTCCGACTCGGGAAAGCTGACGCCCGCCATCAACGACGCCGTGGCCCACGGGCTGCCAGTGATGACGTTCGACAGCGACGCGCCCGCCTCGCGGCGCTTCGCTTACGCTGGCGTCGACGACTTCAAGGCCGGCCAGGCGGTCATGAAGGAGCTGGCTCGGGTCATCCCGCGTCGGGGGAAAGTGGCGGTGCTGTCCGGAAACCCGAACGCGCCCAATCTGCGCAGCCGCGTCGAGGGGATCATGAACGAGGCGGCCCACCACCCCGAGCTCACCATGCTGGGTCCGTTCTTTCACGTCGAGACCCCGCAGGAGGCCACCGCCGCCGTCATGCGCGCCGAGACCGCTCACCCGGACATCGTCGGATGGGCCATGGTCGGGGGCTGGCCGCTCTACACCCAGACCCTGTTGCGCGATCTCGAGGCCCGCCGAGCCACCACCTCCAAGATCGTACCCAAGATCGTCTCGATCAACGCTTTGCCACCGCAGCTGGTCTACGTCGACCACGGTCTTGCCCAGGTGTTGCTCGCGCAGCCGACCTATCTGTGGGGCGAGGTCGGGGTGGACAAGATTGTCGACGAGGTGCTGCTCGGGAAGGCGGTTCCCGAACGCATTCCGATGGACTTGGTTCGCGTGACCGCTGACACTCTCGGAGCATGGGCTCGCCAGCTCCGCGCCTGGGGCTTCCCCGACGCGCCGGAGGAGTACCTGCAGCGTCCCTAGACGTCTCATGGCCCGAGTTTGGGCCGAGCTCCGGGCCGAAGTCTGAGCCGATCCCCGAGCCCTCCGGACACTCATGACCCCGATGATCGATAGATCTATGCCAAGGGCGAGAGGATCGCTCGCCATCGCCGCTTTCGCGCTGCTCGCCAACACCGCCATCGCGCGCGCCCAGCAACCATCGGACAGCCCCTCGCCGGGGTCGCCGGATGCTCAACCTGCGCCCGCTTCGCCGGAGGCGGCACCGGCCCCGGCCACCCCGCCCAGCGTACCCGCAGCCCCGCCCGCCGACCTATCGAAGGGCGAACCGGCCCCGGCCGCGCTGGCGGCCACGACCGGCAGCGCGCCCACCTCCTGGTACACCCGGGCCCCCCTCACCGTCGGGGTCGGCGAGGGCGCCCAGCGGTGGACGGTGACGTTCTTCGGATTCGTCGAAGCCGATTACATCTCCGACACCACCCGGAGCTACAACGACGCCATCGGCAGCGCGCTCGTCGCCCGCAACGACACCTATCAGGGCACGGTCGGTCGCACCCAGTTCTCGATGCGCAACACGCGCCTGGGCCTGGCCTTCTCCGCGCCCGCCATGGGCGGCATCCGGTCGTCGGCGGTCCTCGAGGGCGACTTCTTCGGAAACCAGCCGGCCAGTCCCCCCAACATCTCCGAGAGCTCCTACTACGACAGCCCGACCTTCCGGATCCGGCACGCCTACCTCAAGCTGCAGAGTGACATCGTCGACGTGGTGGCGGGCCAGACCTACGACGTCTTCGGCTGGCAGAACTACTTCTTCCCATGCACGGCCGAGTTCCTGGGTCTGCCGAACATGGTCTTCTCGCGCGATCCGCAGCTCCGTATCTCGAAGACTTTGGGCGCCGACGGCCCGGTCAGCGTCGACATCGCGGTCGCCGCGGTCCGGCCGGGTCAGCGGGATTCGCAGATTCCGGACGGCGAGGGGGGCCTGCGGCTCAGCGTCAACGGCTGGAAGGGGATCACCACGCCGGGCAACGTGGGGACGGTGGCGATGCCGCTCTCCATCGGCGTGTCGGGCCTCGTGCGGCAGTTCAAGGTGGATGCCTTCACCCCGCCGCCCACGCAGACCTCGAACCGGGTCATGGGCTGGGGTTTCTCGGTCGACGCCCTCATCCCGGTCATCCCGGCGGATAACGCCAACGACCGCAACAACCGCCTCACGCTGACCGGGTCGTTCGTCATGGGGACCGGCATCGCCGACCTCATGAACACCGGCGGCGGCGCGCGGTTTCCGACGCTGCCGAACCCCGCGCAGCAAAACCCGCCGCCCGTCTACACCGGCGACGTCGACAATGGCCTCGTCACGTTCGACACCCTGGGCGTCCTTCACACCATCAATTGGTACGCGTTCAAGGCCGGCCTCCAGTATTACCTGCCCGGCGATACGCGCCTCATCTTCTCCGCCAACTACACGCAGTCGCACTCGAACAACATGGGCAAGCTGTTCTTTGCGGGCGGTGCGGAGATCGAGCTTCTGGGCACGATCGCCGACACCTCCCGCTACGCGGACGCGAATCTGTTCTTCGACCTCACCCCCGCCGTGCGGCTCGGTCTCTCGGGCCAGTACACCGAGGTCGAGTACCTCGCTCAGCCCCAGTTTGCCGACGGCATCCAGAAGCCCCACAACATCCGCGGCATGGGGCAAGCGGTCTACGTCTTCTAGGGACCGGCTCAACTTTCAAGAGCTCGGGTCGCATAAACAAACTCGGGTCGCTGGGTCGGATGAAGGCCACCTCGGTGGCGCCTGACACCATCGCGACCTCTACGCGGTCGGCATCGACAACGTGGAGCCTAACCCGCCATGAAGTCGCAGCAATAGAGCGTCGCTGGATAGCCCTGGTAGCTGGTTCCTGGGACCCCAGGATCCGGACAGGTCATGGGCAGGTAGCTCTGCTCGGGCTTGTCGTTGCCGTAGCAGGCAAAGCCGAAGCGGCCGGGTGCGCACCCGGGAACGGTGGTGTCCTGAATACATGAGCTGTGGGGCGGCACGGTCGCAGGCGGGTAGCAACAGAAGGTGTCGTAGCCGGACTGGAGCGACGGGGTCGGCACCGGGCAGAGGAGGTAGTAGTTGTCCGCGCGGCTCTTGTTGGCGCCCAGATCCTCGCCTCGGGGAAGTACCCCGGTCGGGCAGAGCCAACCCGTCAAACCGGCGACGCAAGACGCCAGGGTATCCTTCTCCTGGCAGCCGGGCGTGAGGCCAGTGCCCGAGCAGCAATAGTCGATGAGGCCGTTGTCGGGAACGCCCTGCTCGCAGGTGAGCTCGACATTGAAGGACTCGGGTCGGATCGATCCTCGGCACTGATAGCCGTAGGTTCCCGCGCCGCAAATGGCCACCGGGTTGTAGGCGCAGGGCGTGGTGGGGGTCGTGCAACAGTACCCGTTGCCGGTGGAGGTACCGCCGTCCGGGGTCGCCTGATCGGCGCAGATCATTCCCTGGGGAACACCCTGAACGTAGGTCGGGTGGTCGTCCGGGCGCGCCGTGCCCGTGCACGAGTAGCCCGTGAGGCCCAGCGACGCCGGCGTGCCGCCGTCGATATTGGCGCCGCAGGTCGCTTGCACCGTGAGGTCTTGGACGCAGGTGCCGTTCGGGGCCAGGGGCGTCGTCGTGCAGGCCCCCAGGAGCCCGACCAGCAGAAGCGAGGCCAGGCCGTCCGCTGCCCGTGGATTTCTCGTCGACGTGGTCATTTGAACCATCACCGTAACCAACCCGGCGGGGGTTGCGGCGCCGGGAGGGCCGGGAAGACGCAGCCCGTCGGCGCGGAATCACCGGAGATGTTGTTTTGCACGTTCACGTCGATCGCCGTCGGAATGAAGCCCGCGAAGTTCACGTTGCCCGGGCCGAGGACCAGGTTGGCGAACGCCGACTCGACCGCCGCCGGCCCGATGTTGTCGACGACGACGTTGTCGAGCGTGATCGGCCCGGCAGGCAAGGCCGCGCTGAACCCGTTCAGCGTCACCACCGGAGCGACCACGTTCATGCAGGTCACGTCGTGGATGTTCCGGAACAACATGCTCTTGAACATCGGGTACATGGTGCCCGCGAACAGCGGGTTGTAGGCGGTGCTCATCAGGATCGCGTTGTTGACGTCCCGCATGCAGATGTTGCGGAACTCGATGTTGTTCACCATGCCGCCGCGACTCGAGTCGGACTTGATGCGGATGCCATTGAAATCGCCCGAGCTCGCCCCCTGGCCGACCGGCCGGGAGTCGGCGTCAATCGTGAGATCGCAGACCTTCACGTTCTCGACCCCATAGTGCACCTTGCCGTCGAGGGTGGTGAAGGAGCCGTAGGTCTCGCTGCCGATCGACATGCCGTGCCCGGTCCCGAAGT
Organism: Pseudomonadota bacterium; assembly: GCA_017881315.1. Classification (GTDB taxonomy): domain Bacteria; phylum Myxococcota_A; class Polyangia; order Fen-1088; family Fen-1088; genus JADGRB01. Next base: position 11,591 of record JADGRB010000021.1, on the reverse strand, counting down.
GGTTGTGCGCAATGAGGACGTTCGAGACCCAGTGGCCGCCCTTGAGCGCGATGTGGTCGTCGCCCGTGCTGATGGTGTTGTGCGCGATGACCCCGCAGGTCGCCACGCTGGTCTCGCCCGGGTCGACGCCGTCGGTGTTTCGGGAGAAGTGCGGCGACATCAGCAACCCCTGGCTGTTGAGCCAGCGCGACGGCGTGAGGATGGTGATCCCCCAGACCGTGAAGCCGACCCCCGCCGCCGTGCAGTTGTCGGTCCCGTCGGCCGCGAAGGCTCCCCCGGCAGGCGTAGAGGTGATCTTGACGTGAAACTTGGGCGAGTTGTGCAGCGTGATATCGAGGAGCAGAAATCCCGTCACGCCCGTCTTCAGGTTGATGAGGGTGGGGTTGCCGATGCTCCCGTCGATGTTTTGCAGGGCGTCCGACATCTGCCACCACGAATAGTCGTGGCCGACCAGCGGCTCCCCCCCCTGCCCGTCGATGGTGCCATCACCGACGATCGCGGGGCTGGCGCCGTTCACCGTGATGAAGTCGTTGCAAGCGGCTGAATCGTTGACGCCCAGGACGCCGCAGTTTCCAGTGGATTGATAGAGGCTCGGGTCGCGCGACGCATATAGCGTGACGCCGCCGTCGATCCAGAGCGTGGCGCTCGTGAGGCCGATGTGTGCCACCACCAGCGCGTTGTTGGTCCCGTCGCTTTGCACCTTGACCACCTTGCACGCCGCGAGCGCGGCGTTGAGCGCGGCGGTATCGGCCATCACGTTCGTCTCGGCGGGTACCCAGCTCGTTTCGGTCGTGATCTGGTTCGCGGTGATGATGCAGGCCGGATCGGTCGGGGTGGTTGGCAGCGACGGTTTTTGCGGCAGCTGCATGTCGATGTCGCCGCAGTCGTCCATGACCCCGGCGCCTATGAGCGTGGGGTCCGACGCGACCCCGCTCGTCGCGCAGGTGTAGGCGACGGCCGCGATGTCGTTGTTCTTGTCGCAAGCGAGGCCGGCAAGAGTTGAGGCCGCCCAGAGAATTCCGAGCAGCCCCGGGGAGATCAAGTGTGTCTGTTTGGTGATCAACTTGGGCTCGTCGTGGTCGCCGCGTCGGCCGGTCCGATGGAACCGAGGACGACGCGGCTCGCGGTTCGTACTCTAACCGGTCAGCAGCCCGCGTTGCCGGGACACGGCCAGGCCGTGGTGCTGGCGCAGCTCCAGGTGGGCGAGGTAAGGCCCGACTGGCAGGTGCAGAAGCCGGGCTTGGCGGCGCCGGTCGAATCCTTGTAACCGGTCGTCTGTCCCGTCGTCGTCCCGCCACACACGATGCAGTCCTGGAGGGTGCAGGCCGTCGATGCCTGGGGCGCCATCGTCGGGTCGGTCGGGCACCCCGCGTTGGCGGTGGCGGGCACGGCCCAGCACATGTAGGTTCCGTCGGTCGAAGGCGAAGGCGCAACCGCCGGGAAGCTGCAGACGCTGCCCTCGACGTAGGCGCCGGCCGTGCACGTCTCGGTCTTGGTGCCCAGCTTCTCCGGCCCGCAGGTCTTGGTGCAGAGCTGCGTATCGGCAGCCGTGCAGGCGACGTTCTTGGCGATGGCGGTACCCGCGACGGTGGTGGTACAGGGGGCGACACCCGACGAGCCGCCAGCGCCCGTGGTGCCCGCGGTGCCCGAGCCCGTGGTGCCTGCGGTGCCCGAGCCGGTGGTGCCCGCGGCGCCCGAACCGGTGGTGCCGGCCGAACCGGAGCCGGTGGTGCCCGCGGCGGCGCCCGTGGTACCGGCGCTGCCGGTGGTGGTGGCTGGGCCGTTGCTACCGCCACAGCCCAGGAAAAGGAATAGCTGCGCCACCACGGCCACACTTCCAACACACGGCAAAATCCGGTTAGTCATCGATGCCCCTCGCTGTTGTTGAGTCATACCTAAAACGTTGAGAATTGGGTGTCCTGACGTCCTGGCGAAGGCTCACGGGCTCGGCTTCGCCGCGGGCCTCAGCACCCGGTGTTGCCTGGGCATGGCCAGGACGCGGACGAGCCGGTGCTGCTGGCGCAGCTCCAATGTTTGGTCGTGGTGCCGGTGCACACGCAATAGCCGACCTTTGCCGCTCCGCCCGAATCGAGATACCCGGTCGTCTGCGTCGGCGTGCCGGCGTTGTTGTACCCGCCGCAGACCGTGCAATCTGGGACGGTGCAGGCCGGTTGAGCGGACCCGGCCTGGGGCGGGGTCGTGGGGCAGGCCGCCGGGATCGAGGTCGGAATCGCGTAGCAGGAGTAGTCGCCCGCCGGGAAGGCGCAAGCCCCTTCGGTGTAGGTCCCCGGATCGCCCGAGCAGGTCTCGGGCTTGACGCCGGTGCTCGTGCCGCTGCTGTTCGAGGGTCCGCAGGTCTTGTAGCAGAGCTGCGTGTCGGCCGAGGTGCAGCTGCCGCCCTTGGCGATCGCCATCATGGTGCTGACGGTGTTGCCGCAGATGGGCGTACCAAAGGCGCCGCCGGCGCCGGTCGTGCCCGCGGTGCCGTTCGTACCCGCGCTACCGGTCGTGCCCGCGCTGCCGGTCGTACCCGCGGCGCCGGTCGTGCCCGCCGCGCCGGTCGTGCCCGCCGCGCCGTTCGTGCCCGCCGGGCCATTCGTTCCGGCGGCGCCGTTCGTTCCGGCGCTTCCGGTCGTGCCCGCGTGGCCAGTCGTCCCGGCGCCGCCGGTCGGGTTGGAGCCGCTGCTCCCGCAACCCTGAAAGACCAGCAATGGCGACACCAGCAGGGCGGCAAGGCCCAGACACGGAACGATTCTCTTCGTCATTGACATTGGGTGTCCGCGCCGCCCGGCCAAGGCTCATGGCCGGTGACCGCAGCGCGGGCGGCGCCCGCAAAGAGCATTCCGCCGTCGACTGCGATACGATCCCCGCGCCGATGACCGCGCCGATCAAACCCGCTTCCGCCTGCCGGTTCGACGAAGTGAGCCTGGGCGAGGTGATGCTGCGGCTCGACCCCGGCGACGGGCGAATCCACACCGCCCGCAGCTTCCAGGCCTGGGAGGGGGGCGGCGAATACAACGTCGCCCGCGGGCTGCGGCGTTGCTTCGGACTGCGCACCGCGATCGTGACCGCGCTGGCCGACAACTCGATCGGCCGCCTCATCGAGGACCTGATGCTGCAAGGGGGCGTCGATCTCTCGCAGCTCCGCTGGGTGCCGTACGACGGTGTCGGGCGGACGGTTCGCAACGGGCTCAACTTCACCGAACGCGGCTTCGGGCCGCGCGGCGCCGTCGGCTGCTCCGATCGCGGCCACACCGCGGTGGCGCAGCTGCGTCCCGAGGACGTCGATTGGGAGCGGCTGTTCGGCGATACTGGTGCCGGCGCGCGCTGGCTGCACACGGGCGGTGTCTTTTGCGCCCTTTCGGCCGGCACCCCCGCCGTCGCGCGCGCCGCGATGGAGTCGGCGCGCCGCCACGGCACGCGCGTCTCGTACGATCTCAACTACCGCGACTCGCTCTGGCGATCGATCGGCGGCCAGGCGCGGGCGCAGGAGGTCAACCGATCGCTGATGCCGCTGGTCGATGTCCTGTTCGGGAACGAGGAGGATTTCTCAGCGGCGCTGGGCTTTCCCCTGCCCGGCGTCGACCCGCAATATCGCGCGCTGCCCTCCGGCGCGGTGCGGGCGATGATCGGCGCGGTCGTGGAGGCCTATCCCCACCTCACCACCGTGGCCGCGACGCTGCGGACGGCGCACTCGGCCTCGTCCAACGGCTGGGGAGCGATCTGCTACCACGAAGGGACGTTCCACGAGATCGCCCAGCGCGACGTGGAGATCTTCGACCGGGTGGGGGGCGGCGATTCGTTCGCGTCGGGGTTCATCTATGGCCTGCTCGCCGGCAAGGATCCCGCCTGGGCGCTGGCCTGCGGCGCCGCCCACGGCGCGCTGGCCATGTCGACGCCGGGCGACACCACCATGGCGACCCTGCCCGAGGTGCTGCGCGCCATGCAGGGTCCGAGCGCTCGGATCGATCGATGAGCGTCGCGCCAACGAAGCGGGCGAGCCGCGCTGAGATCTGCCGGCGCATCGAGGCGGTCGGCATCGTCCCCGTGATCCGGGCGGCGACGGCGGAGCTGGCGTTGCGGGCCGCAGAGGCGGTGCTGGCGGGCGGCGTCTCGATCTTCGAGATCACCATGACCGTCCCCGACGCGCCGGCCGTCATCCGATCGCTGGTCGCGAAGCTGGGCGATCGCGCGGTGGTCGGCGCCGGCACCGTGCTCAGCGCGGAGGTCGCGCGGGTTTGCATCGAAGCCGGCGCGGCGTTCGTGGTGAGCCCGGGCCTGGACCTCCCGACCGTGGCGGCGGTGCACGAGCGCGGCGTGCCGATGATGCCGGGCGCGCTCACGCCAACCGAGGTGATCGCGGCCTGGAAGAGCGGCGCCGAGATGGTGAAGATCTTCCCCTGCGGGGCGGTGGGCGGTTCCAAGTACCTGCGGGCGCTGCGCGGTCCGTTGCCGGAGGTCAAGCTGCTGCCGACGGGCGGGGTCAACCTCGAGAACGCAGGCGAGTACATCGCCGCCGGCGCCGCCGCGCTGGGTGTCGGATCGGAGCTGATCGATGTCGCGGCGCTGGCCGCCGGCAACGACGCGGTCGTCACGGAGCGCGCCCGCGCGCTGGTGGCCGCGGTCCGGGCGGCCCGCGGGCAGCCCTAGCCTGCGGGCAGGCGCCAGATCGAAACCCTGGCGGACGCGCTAGGGCGCCGTGACGGTCACGTCGTCGAACTCCGCGTCGGTGTTCTCGACGGCCAGGCCGACGCCGCCTTTGGCGATCGAGGCGACGGCCGTGTCCACCAGCGTGCCGTTCAGGTAGGCGTTGATGGTGGTCCCGATGATCTCCAGCTTGACCGTGTACCAGGTGCCGGTCGCGATGTTGGAGCTGACCGACCCCGGAGTTCCGATCGCGCCGCCGCCGTCGCGGATCGAGAGCTTGCCGTCGCTGCGCAGGGCGACGCAGTAGAAATTGCTCGCGTCCGCCACCCGACCGCACAGCCCCGCGAAGTACGACGAGCTGCTGCCGGTGAACGAGAGCGGCTTGATCCGGGCCGAGATCGCCTGGTCGCCCCAGCTTCCGTTTCCGGCGGCGAGGAACACCTTGCTCATCGTCATGTTCAGCTCGTAGACGTGGCTGCCGTCGGTGCCGATCGTCGCGGTGCCCCCGGCCGCACCGTTCGTGAGCCACTTGCTGGTGCCATTCTCGAAGTCGTCGGAGAACAAGACCGTCCCCGAGGTCGCGCCCGAGCCGGTGGTCCCGGCGACGCCCGTCGTCCCGGCGGCGCCCGTCGTCCCCGCCCGACCTGTCGTGCCGGCCGCGCCGGTCGTGCCGCCGAGGCCCGTGGTTCCGGCCGCCCCCGTCGTGCCCCCGCGCCCGGCCGTGCCTGTCGTTCCGGTGGTGCCGGCCATGCCGCCGACACCGGTGATCCCGCTGGTGCCGGCCGCGCCGGTGCCGCTCGTTCCGGCCTGGCCGCCAGCGCCGGTGGCCCCGGCGCTGCCCGTCGTGCCCGCCTGGCCCGAGCCGCCATCGGGGGCGTTGCGGGTGTAGCCTTCCGGCGTCAAGCAACCGGTCGTCCAAAGGACACCGAGCGCGCCGCAGAGCGCGCCGACACCTACAACGACCCCCGCGGCCGTCCCTCGACGTGAGCCCGCTTTCACAATACTCCCAGGTTAAGAGTGTTCGCTGGTCAGGGCAAACGGCTCAAATCGCGGCGCGAGCAGGTGATTGACGGCGAAGGCGACCAGGTAGGCGAACCCGCAGATGCTGAACAGCACCGCGTAGCCGGCGGTCACGTTGCCGGCAGCCGAAAAACGGTCCAGCAGCTTCCCCGCGTAGAGCGGAAAGACGATACCTCCCACCGACCCGGCCATGCCGCCGATGCCCACCACCGAGGCCACCGCGCGCTTGGGGAACATGTCGGAGACGGTGGTGAACAGATTCGCCGACCAGGCCTGATGGGCCGCCCCCGCGATGCCGATCAGGAGCACCGCTCCCCAGGGGCTGACGTGGGTGGCGAAGAGGATCGGGACCACGCAGGCGGCGAAGATCAGCATGGCCGTCTTGCGGGCGCGGCTCACGTCGTTGCCGCGGCGGGCGAGGTAACCGGTCAGCCAGCCGCCCGCGATGGAGAGCACCGTGATGATCGCGTAGATGGTCACCAGGTGGACCCAGCTCTTCTTCAGGTCGAGGTGCCGCGTCTTCTTGAAATAGTCCGGCAGCCAGATGAGGAAGAACCACCACACCGGATCGGTGATCAGCTTGGCCATGATGAACGACCAGGTCTGCCGGTAGCGGAGGAGCTCCAGCCACCCCACCCGGGCCGTGCGCGCGTCCTGCGCGATGGCGTCGGCGTCGCCCCGGATGTGCGCCAGCTCGTCCCGCGTCACCCGCGCGACCTTCTGGGGCACGTCGTAGAGCGGTAGCCAGAGGAGCAGCCAGAGCAGGCCGGCCACGCCCATTCCAATGAACGCAAACTGCCATCCCCAGGCGAACGCAATCCAAGGAATGATCGCCGGCGCGATGATTGCGCCCACGTTCGCGCCCGAATTGAAGAGCGCCGTCGCGTACGCCCGTTCCTTCTGGGGGAACCAGGTCGCGACCGCCTTGATCGACGACGGGAAATTTCCCCCCTCGCCCAGCCCCAGCGCCACCCGCGCCAGCAGGAACCCGGTGACGGTGGCGACGCCCGCGTGTCCGACGGCGGCCAGGCTCCAGGCCGCGATGGAGATCGCGTACCCGACCCGCACGCCGACCCGATCGATGATCGCCCCGAACAGCATCAACCCAACGGCATACGCCGCCTGAAACGCGGCGTTGACCTGGCCGAACTGTTCGTTTGTCCAATGCAGCTGATCGTCGAGGATTGGTTTGAGCAGGGAGAGTATCTGCCGATCCATGTAATTGATCGTCGTTGCAATGAACAGCAACGAACAGACCAACCATCTATAACGACCGCTGAGGCGGCTGAACGGAGGGCTCGACATGGTCACCATTGCGTTTACGCCTAAACCAACGGTGTTCGCAAGGCCTTCGTCACGGCGCACCCCAAAAACCGTCACCCGCTTATCATGGTGATATCATTGTATTTTATCGCATATCGTCCCGACGGGAACCCGCGCTGAGCTGTGGGCGGCGGGTGTGGACACCTAGCCGACAAGACCTCTTTCATCACAATGGTCCGCCCGCAGCTTCGCGGGCGGCAAATCAAAGATTTGGCGAGGTCGCGCCAGTTGCCTGGGGGTGCTGGCGCGGCCTCGTTGGAGTCGTTCTTGAACAAATTCGACGCATTCATTCCGCTGCTGGTTGTGGTCCTCTCCGGAGGCTGCGCGGGAACCAAGATGTCGGGCGCCCCCGGCAATGGGGGTCAGGCGGGCGGGGTCTCGATGAGCGGCTCGGGAGGCGGTGGCGGCACCACGGGCGCCAGCGCCGGCACGACCGGAAGCGCCGGCAGCGCCGGCACCGGGGGCCCGGGCACCGGTGGCGGTGGGGGAACCGATCGCAACTGTGGCATCTATCAGTTCAATCCCATCCCCAAGAACGCCGACCTCCTGCTGGTCCTGGATCGGTCGGCTTCGATGGAGGATCCAATCGGCGCCTCGGGCACACCGTCCAAGTGGAGCGTCGTGATCCCCACCCTCAAGAACGTCATCACGGCCACCGACAGCTCGGTCCTCTGGGGGATGAAGTCGTTCCCCGAAGGAACGGGAAGTGCCTGCATCGCCGGCAGCGTCACCAAGAATATCGACGTGCAGATCGCCTCCATGAACGCCAAGGCGGTCACGGACGCCATCACCGCGACGACCGATGCGGGCAACGGCACACCGACCGGGGACGCGATCAACGCGGCCGTCACCTATCTCCAGTCGCTCGGCACCGACCCGAACCCCAAGTACATCGTGCTCGCGACCGATGGCCAGCCCTCCTGCGCGGCGATTCCGTCCAGCGAGAGCACGTCGTCGGCCAAGCCCTACGCCGTCACGGCGGTGATGAACGCCAAGACGGCGGGATTCCCGACCTTCGTGATCGGCATCGCCACCAGCTCCAGCGACGCCACGACGCTCAACATGATGGCCGACGCCGGCGGCGAGGTGCCGGCCGGCGCAACCAATCCGCTGGCCCCGCACTACTATCTCGCCAGCGACATGACGACCCTCAGCGCGGCGCTCAACTCGATCACCGGCCAGATCTCGAGCTGCCTCTTCCCGCTCGCGACGCCGCCGCCGGTCCCGAATGACCCGACCAAGCTGGGGGTCTACCTGGGTCCCGACCTGAACAAGATTCCCAACGATCCCAAGATGCTCGACGGCTGGGCGTACACCGACGCCAACGACACGGCGGTCGAGGTCTTTGGCTCCTGGTGCACCATGATCCAGACCGCCGGCGCGGGCGCCGTTCAGATCAAGTACGGCTGCGCGAACATCGACGTTCCCTAGGGCGGCTTTGCACGATAAAACGGCGTTGCTGACCAAGATTGCTTTCACGTCCGCCTTGCTGGCGTTCTGGCTCGGGGCCGGCACCGCCTCCGCGACGCCGACGCCGCGCGCGTCGAAGACGTCGATCTACGATATCCGTGCGTTCGGCGGGGTCGCCGACGGCAAGACCAAGAACACCGGCGCCATCCGCAAGGCGATCGCCGCCGCGTCGGCCGCCGGCGGCGGCACGGTCTATCTCGGTGGCGGCACCTACCTGAGCGGGCCGATTCACCTCGCCAGCAACATCACCCTCTACATCGACGCGGGGGCCGTCCTGAAGTTCAGCGACGACTTCGACGACTACTTGCCGATGGTCCGCTCGCGCTGGGAGGGAACCGAGGTGTTCAACTTCTCTCCCCTCATCTACGCCGACCGGGCGACCAACATCGGCGTCGTCGGGCGCGGCACCATCGACGGACAGGGGGCGGCCTGGTGGAAGTACCTGCGCGCGCTCAAGGATGAGCACCAGAAGACCGGCGCCTGGCGGGCGGACTCCAAGTGGCGGAAGGAGTTCGCGCGGGTGAACCCCAACCTCGAGTGGCCCGACGATCGGCAGAACCTGGAGATGGGTTTCTTGCGACCGCCGCTCATCCAGCTCATCGATTGCCACAACGTCGCGATCGAGGACCTCACCATCCGGAACTCGCCGTTCTGGACCGTCAACCCCGTTTACAGCGACGACGTCACCGTGCGTGGCGTGACCATCGACAACCCGCTGGACGCGCCCAACACCGACGGCATCGACCCAGAATCCTGCCGCAACGTTCACATCGCGGACTGCCACATCAGCGTGGGCGACGACTGCATCACCATCAAGTCGGGACGCGACCGGCAGGGCCGGCGGGTCGGCCGCGCCGCCGAGAACATCACCGTCACCAACTGCACCATGGGGCACGGCCACTCCGGCGTCGCGATGGGCAGCGAGATCTCGGGCGGCATCAAGAAGATCGCGGTCTCGAACTGCGTCTTCGACGGCACCGATCGCGGCATCCGCATCAAGTCGACGCGCGGACGCGGCGGCGTCGTCGAGGACGTCCGCGTCCAGAACATCGTGATGAAGAACGTCCGCGAGGAGGCCATCACGCTGAACCTCTATTACACGAATGCGCCGCCCGAGCCGGTCTCCGAGCGGACGCCGCGCTTTCGCAACATCCATCTGTCGGGCATCAGCGGCTCCGCCGGCGAGGCGGGCGCGATCCTGGGGCTCGAAGAGGCGCGGATCGAAAACGTGACCCTGACCGACGTGGACCTGGTGGCGCAGAAGGGGCTCAGCATCAAGGACGCCAGCCACCTCGGACTCAGTGGGGTGCGGATCGATACCGCGGCCGGACCCTCCCTGAGGATCGATCGGAGCGACGACGTCCACCTCTTCGACTTCCGGACCCTGACGCCGCACGCCGCCACGCCGGTCATCGAGATGTCCAACGTCAAGCGGGCGTTCCTGCACGGCTCGTTTGCGGCGCCCGGCACCGACACCTTCCTCAATGTCCGCGGCGGGGAGACCCAGGCCATCTTCGTCGGTGAGAACGATTTCGCCGACGCGCGGTCACCGGTCTCGGTGACCAAGGACGTCGGGCCGCACGCGGTCCAGGCCCCCGGCGTGAAGATCGCGGCCCCCCCACCCGGCTCCGGGGTGACGGAGCGTCCGCTGCCGGCCACGCCGATTTCAATCGGACCTTAGCCGCCCGGGCCCCGGATCGCCGCCTAAACGTCGAACTTGAAGTACGCGCGGGCGTTGCGGAAGCAGACGTCTTCGACCAGACCGCCCAGCAGCGCGCGATCGTTGGGCAGCAGGCCCCGCTCGACGTCGTTGCCGAGCACGTTGCAGAGCAGCCGTCGAAAGTATTCGTGGCGCGAGAACGACAGGAAGCTGCGTGAGTCGGTCAACATCCCCACGAAACGGGAGAGCAGCCCCATGTTCGACAGTGCGTCGAGCTGCTTTCGCATTCCGTCGAGCTGGTCCAGGAACCACCAGCCGCTGCCGAACTGCATCTTTCCGGGGATTGACCCGTCCTGGAAGCAGCCGACGATGGTGGTGAAGGCCTCGTTGTCGCCGGGGTGAAGGTTGTAGACGATGGTCTTGGTCAGCTGGCCGTCGGCGTCCAGGCGGTCCAGGAACCGGGCCAGCGCCTGCGCCTGCGGAAAGTCGCCGATCGCGTCGTAGCCGGTGTTGGGACCGAGCGCCCGAAGGCCGCGCGTGCTGGTGTCGCGAAGGGCGCCCAGGTGGAATTGCTGCACCCACCCGCGCCGGTGGTCCATCACCGCCAGGTCGTGCAGGAGCGCCGAGCGGAGCTTTTCGATCTCGTCCGGAGCGGGCGGCCGGCCGGCGCGCGCCTTGGCGAAGATCGCCTCCACCTCGCGCTCGCCGTAGGCGGCGGCGTAGATGCGCTCGAGGCCGTGGTCCGAGGCGCGGCAACCGCTCTGGTGAAAGAATTCGTGCCGCTTGGCGAGCGCCTCGCGCAGCTCGGCGAGCGTCCCCACCGAGGCGCCGGCCGCCGCGCCCAGCGCGTCCAGCCAGGCGTTCCAGGCGGGCAGGTCACCGAGGGCCAGCACGCGGTCGGGCCGCCAGGTCGGCAAGAGCTTGGTGAAGGCGCCACGGTTTTGAGCGTGGCGGCGGTGTGGCTCCAGATCGTCGATCGGATCGTCGGTGCTGCAAACGACCCGCACGTCGAACTGCCGCAGGAGCCCCTGCGTCGTGAATCCGTCCTCGCGGAGCCGCCGGTTGCAGTGGTCGAAGATCTCGCGCGCGGTGGCCGGCCCGAGCAGCTTGTCCTTCACGCCGAAGGGGAACCGCAGCTCGAGGTGGGTCCAGTGGTAGAGCGGGTTGCGCAGCGTGTAGGGGACGGTCTTGGCCCAGGCCTCGAACTTCTCCCAGTCGGGCGCGTCGCCGGTGATGGCCCGCTCGGCGACCCCGTCGGCGCGCATCGCCCGCCACTTGTAGTGGTCGCCTTCCAGCCAGATCTCGACGATCGAACGGAACCGGTGATCGTCGGCGATCTGCTGCGGCGAAAGATGGCAGTGGTAATCGAGGATGGGCTGGCGCGCCGCGACGCCGTGGTACAGGTCGACCGCGGTCGGCGTGTCGAGCAGGAAGTCTTGGTCGAGGAAGGGTTTCACGGGTCGAGGTGGAA
>JADGRB010000020.1 GCA_017881315.1 Pseudomonadota bacterium | reverse complement strand
TGCGGGGGATATTCGGCGGGCGGCGCCGGCTCGATCGCCGGCTACCACACCTGGATCGACGGCGTCGCGAACGGCATCGGCTCCCGGCGCGCGGTGGTGGTGCTGGAGCCGGACGGTCTGCCGCTCATGACCAAGTGCCTGAACGCCCAGCGCCAAGCGGATCGCGTCGCCATGATCCGCTACGCCGTCGAGAAGTTGACCGCGCTGCCCGGCGCCGCCGTCTACATCGACGCCGGCCACTCGGCCTGGGTCAAGGCCGCCGAGATGGCGCCGCGCCTGCAGGCCGCCGGGGTCGATCTGACCGACGGGTTCGCGCTCAACGTCTCGAACTATCAGGCGACGCCCGATCTCCTCAAGTACGGCCACGAGCTGTCGGCGCTCCTGCACGGCAAGCACTTCATCATCGACACCAGCCGGAACGGAAATGGCGCGCCCCAGGGGCTCGGCCCCGACGACGAGCGGGCCTGGTGCAACCCCGACGGCCGCGCGCTCGGCGCGGCGCCCACCACCAACACCGGCGATCCGCTGTGCGACGCCTTCTACTGGCTCAAGCCGCCCGGCGAGTCCGACGGCCGCTGCAACAAGGGCCCCGCCGCCGGCAGCTGGTGGCCCCAGAAGGCGCTCGAGATGGCCCGCAACGCGAAGTGGTGAGCGCCGGATTCTTTTCAGGCCAGGCGTCACAAGGGGCGACGACCAAAAGCCGGGGCGGCATCCAGCCACCCCGGCTCCACAGCTGCGAACGACGGACGTTCAGCGCGCCGCGGTGGTCCGGGCCTTCTTGGCGGCGGCGGCGGCGCCCTTGACGATCCGATCGACGTCGCGGTGAAACTGCGGCTCGTCGACCTGCATGCCGTTCAGCATGGTGCTCAGGTCCCGCGTGAGCGAGGCCATCGCGATCGCTTCGTCGATCTCGGCGTCGCTGGCGCCGGCCAGCTTGGCGAACTCGGTGTGGGCGATGATGCAGAAGCGGCAGGGGATCTGCGAGGCGACCGCCAGGCCCATCAGCTCCTTGTTCTTCGGCGCCACGGCCGTGGTCTGGCTGAGCTGGACGTCGCGGAACTGCCGCCAGGCCCCCGCGCGCGCCTCGTCGGGGAACCGCTTGAGGAACTCGGGCACGTAGCCGAGTGTCTGCATCACGTCGCGCAGCGCGCTCTGCCCGTCGACGACGGCGATCGGCTTGCCGGCCGGGGCATGGCTGGCCGCCGCCTGCTTGGCGTTGCCGACCAGCTTGGCGATCTCGGCGCGGAACTTCCCTTCGTCGGTCTGGATGCCGTTCAAGAAGGTGCTCCAGTGGCGGGTGGTGGCGGCCATCGCGACCGCCTCGCCGACCTCCTCGTCGCTCGCCCCGTTCAGCTTGGCGAACTCGGTGTGCGCGTAGATGCAGTAGTGGCAGGGGATCTGCGCGGCGACCGCCAGACCGATCAGCTCCTTCGATCGCCCCGGCAGCGCCGTGGCCGGGTTGAGCTGCAAGGTCTTCATCTCTTCCCAGGCGCCCGGCAACGCCGTCTCGGGAAACTTCAAGAAGAACTGCGGGACGAACCCCAGCGTCTTCTGGATGTCGGCGCGCGCCTCGGCCGCCGCGGGGCTCCCCTTGGCCGCCTCCGCCGCGCGGGTCGCGGTCGAGAGGCTGCCGAATACGAATGCGAGCGTCAGGGACAGTGTCTTGGTCGTACGGGTCATGATCGTTTCTCCTGGTTCGAGTTGCTGGTTCTGGTTGCGGCCACGAACATTTCGGTGGCGGCTTCATCGAGTGAGGCGTGACGACCGATGGAACAGAACGTTCCAGCCTCGGGCGGGAGGCGGAACGTCAGGCGCGCCGCGCGCGGGCGAACACCACCTCGGACGGAACCTGGTAGCCGGCCCCGCGCCGATAGGGCGCGATCGATTCGAGGTAGGCGGCGCGGACCTGCGCGCGTGTCTCGGGCGGGAAACGCTTCCAGGCCAGGGCGACCGGCCCCCCCTCCAGCATCGCGCCGCAGGCCTCGTCGTCCGATCTCCAGACCAGCGTCACGTCCTGGCGCTCTTCGACCACGTCGACGAAGCCGGCGCCGGTGAAGAGGATCTCGAGCGCCCGCGGCACCCCCAGCGAGAAGAAGAGCGGGCAGACCTCGCTCTCGACGTGCGCGTCGACGATCGGAAAGACCTCCGCCCACCCACAGGCGCTCCGGCGGCCCCACACCACCGCCGACAACCGTCCGCCCGGCGCCAGCACACGCGCCAGCTCCGCCGCCGCGGCCTTTCGCTCGGCCGCGTACATCAGCCCGAACGCCGAGATCGCGGCGTCGAAAGCCCCATCGGGCCCGCCCAGCGTCTCCATGTCGCTGCGCTCGAAGGCAACGTTGGTGGCGCCCTCCGCGGCGCGGAGCTCGGTCGCACGTGCGATCATCCGCTCCGATACGTCGACGCCGGTGACGGCGCCCGCCGACCCGACCGCCGCCGCGGCCGCGAACGCGGCGACGCCGGTCCCGGTGGCGACGTCGACCACCCGTTCGCCCGCGCGGAGATCCGCGCGCTCGACGCAGGCGCGGGTCAGCGACGTCAGTAGCGGAACCCAACCCCGATCGTAGGCCTCGCTGGCGGCATCCCAACCGTAGCGCTGCACGCGACGAAACAGCCGGCTATCCATGGGCCACCGCCTCGGCTGCCGCCACGGCCGGCGGCGCTGACATGACCGTCAGATGCTGGGTGCGACGCACCGCCGGCGAGATGTTCGCCAGCATCGGGCTCAGGCGATCGGCCGTCTCGACGACGCGACGAACTTCGGCCTCGGACGCCGGACTGACGATGGTGACCACCACGCGGAGCCGCTCCCAGCCGATCGCGACATCGTCGGCGAGGCCCATCTGCCCGCGGGCGTCGTAGTCGCAGCCCACGTCGACCTCGACCGCGTCGATCGGAACGCCCAACCGCGCGCCCCACAGGCGATAGGCGATGGCCATGCAGGCGCCCAGGCTGGCCCGCATCAACTGACCGGGGTGGGGACCAGTCCCGCCGCCGCCTTCGTTGGCCGCCAGGTCGACCCGCAACGTCCGACCGTCCAGCTCGACGTCGCAGGCCAGGCCCTCGAGCAGGCGGACGCGGGCCTCCCCGGAGCCCCGGGCGAACGCCGGCCGGCGGGTCATCGCCGCGGCCTTGCGCGTGTAGAGCTCCTTGAGCTCGGCGGGGGTCATCGCGCGCCCCGACGGTTCGAGCGTGCAGGCGAGGGAACGTCATCGTCGCAGGGCGCGACCGCGACCGGCTCCGGTGGCGGGACGAAACATCCTTCGACGCGCGGCAGCCGATGGGCCGGGCGAGGCGCCACCGCGATCTGGACGGTCGCGGTCTCTGCGCGTGGGGTGGCGGCGGCGACGGCCCCCGAAAGGGCGAGTCCCACCAGAACGATCTTCAAGGTTCGAATCAGCATCGTCTTCTCCTTTGGGGTTCGAAGAAGACGGCGTGACCTTCGAGGGAACGACGTTCCGTCGGCCGTCGCGCTTCCCGGAGGTTCAGCGGGCTGGTCGAAAACTACAGTAATTACCCGTTTTTACGTTGCGGGCCAGGAACGCGCCCAGGGCCGGGGCGCTCTCGGCGATCCGCTGGATGGCGTTCTTGAGCCGGCGCTGGACCGCGCTCCGGGCGCGCTCGGCCGCCGTTCCGGCCCGCCGGCTGCGCCCACCGAGCCCGACCGCGCGCCCCAGCTCCGTGGCGAGAAAATCGATCTCCTCGCGGGCGCGCTGGGCCCGCGCGGCGTCGCCGAACGATTCGGCCTCGGTCAGCGAATCGCGCAGATCCTCGAGGCGTCGCCGATAGCTCTCGCGCGCATCGTCGTCCAGCAGCTCACCGGAATCGCCGGCATCCACGGCCTGACCCTCCGGCACGCCACCCGCCGCCGCGCCGACCAGATCCAGAACGTGGATCTCGCGATCGGGCGCCTCCAGCAGGCGGGCCAGGTAGCGCAGCCCCAGGCTGTCCTTGAGGCGGACCATCGCGTCGTCGTGCGCGATCGTCCAGTACTCCCCTTCGAGCGTGAGCGAGAGCGCCCCGCCGCCCGACAAGCCCGCCAGCGCGCGATCCGAGATCTCGATGGTCGGCGCCTGGGTCTCCCCGCCGGCCAGGCGCCCGCTCGCCAGGTGGACCAACCCCGGCATGTTGAGGTCGGTCGCCGTTCGCACCGCAGATTCGAGGAGCGCGAACGCGCGTGGCCGGTCGGCGGTCAAGCCGCGGGCCAGCAGCGTCCGCCCGAGCT
This sequence comes from Pseudomonadota bacterium, assembly GCA_017881315.1. Taxonomy (GTDB): domain Bacteria; phylum Myxococcota_A; class Polyangia; order Fen-1088; family Fen-1088; genus JADGRB01. Next base: position 27,131 of record JADGRB010000020.1, on the reverse strand, counting down.
CGTATTCCGTTCGAGCCAGGTGCGGTCGCGCCCCCAACCGGCGGACGCGCGCGATCGCGTCTTCGAAGTGGGCGATGCTTTCGTCCCAGCGCTCGCAACGCGCCGCCAGCAGCGCCAGCAGGCGGACGACCGGACCGTGCCAGCTCATGTGCGTCATGCCGAGCATCATGTATTGGTCGGCGAAGGGCCCCACGATCTCGGACATCCGCGCGGCGAGCGCGGGCGATCCGACGAAGGCGATCGTCTCGCCCACCGAGAAGATCGCGAACAGATTGTCGGCCGGCGGGCGCATCTCCGGCGGCAAGAGATCGAAGTGCAGCCGGGTCATCTCGGCGTCCTCGAGGCGGGTGTAGATCAGCGCCGAGCCGAGCGCCTGCCAGGCTGGCCCCGCGCTGAAGGCCGCCCGCTCGCGACGCGCCAGCGGATCGACAGCCCGGAGCTCGTCGAAGCGCTCGGCGGCCCGCAGGAATCCCTCCCGGTGCAGGATCATCGCTCCCTCGACCTGCGGATCCCGCGCGGCGCGGCCAATCGCGGCGGCCGTGTCGGCCTCCCGCTCGGCGTCGGCGAAACGTCCCTCGATGATCGCGCGAACCGACCGGAAGAGCGGCGCCCACCACAGCGTCCAGGGCGCTCGCAGCGCCTCGGCCAGCGCCGCGAACGCCTCGATTCGCGCGTCCGCCGCGGCCAGATCGCCCAGTGCCAGGTAGTCGATGGCGAGCCGGAGGTGCGTGCGCAAGAGCCGCTCGCGATCGCCGAGCGCGCCCGCCAACTGCTCGTTTTCCAGGTTCAGCGCCAGACGCTCCCGCGGATCGACCACGTCCATCAGCGCCGACAGGCCGTCGTGAATCGTTTCGAGAAGCACGCGGGGATCCCCGAGCCGACGGGCGGTTGCGATCGCCTCCAGGGCCACCCGGACCGGCTCTTCAGCGACCAGCGAAGGCTGCAACGCCGCGCCGAGACGGGCCAGCAGGCGGGCCCGCAGAGGGCTGTCTCCGGCCGGCAACGCCGCCAGCGCCTCTTCGATCATCCCGACCAAGATCGGATCCACGACCGCGAACGTGAACACCCGACCGTAGGTCAGCGCGGCCCGTCCCACCAGCTCGCCGTCGCCCGCCCCTCGCGCGAGCGTGGCCGCCTCGCAGCAGGCGTTGCGTCCCGCGGTGGTCTCACCCCGCCGGATCCGCGCCTCGCCCAGCGCGAGCAAGACACGCGCGCGGAGCAGCGGAGGGGCACCCGCGGCATCGACCGCGGCGGCGGCACGCTCGATGAGAACGATGGCCTCGTCGTGGGCCAGCAGGTCGAGCGCGCGCGAGGACGCCCGCGCCGCGAACTCCACCGCCCGAGCCAAACCCGCAGGTGGCCCCTCCAGCAGGTGATAGGCGAGCTCGGCAAGCGGCAAGCCGGCAGCTGCTGGAACGACACCGCTCCGCCCGTGCAGCGTTTCGATCGCGCGCGCGATCTCGCCGTGCAGAGTCCGGCGCGACTCGGCGCCGAGATCGCGATAGAGCACCTCGCGGACGAGCGCGTGGGAAAAGCGCGTGCGAGAAGCCCGCTCCGCGAGAACCCCCACCCGCACCGCGTCCGTCACGGTCGCGAGGACGGCGGCGCGATCGCGCCCCGATGCCAGCGCGAGCAGCGCGACGTCTATCTCGTCACCCGCCACCGCGGCCAGATCCAGCAGGGCCCGCGAGTCGGCCGACACCCGATCGAGACGTTGCCGGATCACGTCGCGCACCCCGCCCGGCACCACGCCGGCGGCGATCGCGTCCGGACCCTCCTGCTCCAAGAGGCGCACCATCTCCTCGAGGAACAGCGGATTCCCCTGCGTGCTCTCATAGATCCGACCCTCGACGCCCGGCGCGAGCTCGCCGGTCCGCCGCCGCAACAGATCGCCGGAGGCCTCGCGATCGAGGCGGCGCAACGACAGCGTGGCCCCTTCGCGTCCGAGGCGCGAGATGATCTCGCCCGCCTCCGGATCCAGGCGGGCCTCGACGTCGCGGCAGGTCGCGATCAGGAGCGCGCGCATCGAACGGATCTCCCGCGCCACGAAGTACAGCAACGACAGCGACGAGCGATCGGCGGCATGGAGATCTTCGAAGATCATGACCAGCCCGGCCGGCGCCGCGGCCCGGCGGACCAGCCCCGCCACCGCCCGCCAGAGGCGGAAGCGCGCCTCGTCGGAGGATGGGGCGGCGGGCGAGGGCCGCGCGCCGAGTCGGGCCGCGATCTCGGGGACCAGCTCGGCGACCAGCGGCGCCCCCTCGCCGAGCGCCTCACCGAGCGCATCATCGTCGACGGCGCGCGCGAGCGACGCCAGCGGATCCAGCCAGGGCCAGAACGCGGGCGCCCCCCCCGCCTCCCAGGAGCGCCCCCACACGCCGGGGACGCCCCCCCGCGCGACCCGCCCGGCGATCTCGTCCGCCAGCCGGGTCTTGCCGATGCCGGGCTCGCCGGTCAGCAGCAAGAAGCGTCCGCGGCCCGCCAGCGCGTCGGCCGCCGCTTCCGTCAGCTGATCGATCTCGCGACCCCGGCCGACGAAGGGGCGGGTAGCGGCGGCCGAGAGCATCGCGCCTAGCCGTACCTGAGACGATCGAGATCTTCGCCGAGATCGATCTCCTCGACGATGTCGACCACCAGCTCCTGGAAATCCTCGGGGGGAAGCCCGAGCGCGGCGCCGACGCCCCGCAGGTGCTCGTCCTCGGCGAAGTCGATCTCGCCGTCGGCGGCGTGGACGGCCGCGATGAGCTCGAGCAGCCGCCGCTTGAGCTCGCGGGGATCGGCCAGGAACATGCCCACGGTCGCCGCCCGATCGAAACGCTTCGGATCGAACTCGTCGACGCGGAAGTCGATGTCCATCGGCAAGGTCGGCACGTCCAGGATCTCACGCAGCAGCCGCTTGACCATCGGTTTCTCTTCGCCCTCCAGCCGCTCGTCGGCATAGGCGGCGTCCATGAGCAGGTCGGCGACGAGCGGAAGACGATCTTTCATGGTCATGGCTCACGCGATCTCCCGCCGCCGGGCCTCGGCTGTCAAGCCCGGGCCGCCGGCTCGGCCTGGCCCCCACTATTCGGCTCAAGTCCCGGCTCAGCCGGTCGATAAAAATCTCATGACCCGAGCCCTGCTGGCCGCATTGCTCCTGGCGATTCCCTTCGTCATTTCGGTGATTCTGGTGCGACGCGCCGGATTTCCGGGCGCCGGCCAGGCCGACGCCTAGGGCCTGCCGCGCTGCGGCCACGGCGCTGTGGCCGGGCGATTGCGCCATTGGCAGGGGGGCGGAAGTGCACTAAGGTAGGCGCCGTATGGACCAGGCGCCGAGTCAGAACGAGGGCGACCCCCAAAGCCAGACGTCGGTGCTGACGGCGTCCTGGGCGGCCTGGGAGGAGTACTACCAGCAAGCGTCTCGCAGGCGACGGGCGCGCGGTGGTCGCCACCAGCTCCGGGAAGAGAAGCGTCGCCGGCGCGTGCGTGAGCGGGTCGGGCTCGCCATCTCGGCGGTTCTGGTGGGCGGCCTGACGCTGGTCTTCTACCTGGTTTTGACCCACTAGGCCGCCTCCGGGCGACACGGCGTCGGGTTCCTAGGCCGCCTCCGGGCGGCACGGCGTCGGGCATGGTTCGCTCCGCTCACCGTTGCCTCACGGCAACGCCCTCCTAGCCGCGGCCGAGCGCGGATTCGAGCCGCAGGGCTTCGGCGAGCGCGCGGAAGGCCGCCGCCCGGTGGGAGAGCTGGTTCTTTTCGGCCAGCGACAGCTCCGCCATCGTACGGCCCAGCGCCGGAACGAGAAAGAGCGGGTCGTACCCGAATCCGCCTTCGCCCCGGGGCCCGCCCAGGATCTCTCCCGCACAACTGCCGCTGCGGACGATCTCGATGTCGCGCGCCGGATCGACGAAGGCGGCCACGCAGCGAAACCGCCCCGCGCGCGAGGCGCCCGGGATCGCCGACAGGGCGGCGATCAGTTTGGCGTTGTTCCGCCCGTCGTGGCTCGGCGACCCGGCGTAGCGCGCCGAACGGACGCCGGGCGCGCCCCCCAGCGCGTCGACCTCCAGACCGGAATCGTCGGCGATGGCCGGCAGGCCGGTGGCGCGCGCCGCCTGGCGGGCCTTGGCGAGCGCGTTGTCTTCGAAGGTCACGCCGTCTTCGCGCAGCTCGGCGTGGGGCGCCACGTCGTCAATGGTGCAAAGCTCCAGGTTCAGATCGGCGAGCAGCGGGAGGATCTCCAGGAGCTTGCCGCGGTTCCGGGTCGCGACGACGATCTTCACGGGCGTGGAGGCTTCACAGCCGCGCCTGTTCCAGCGCTTCCCGTTGCCGCAGGAAGAGGGTCTTCATCGCCTCCCCGGCCAGCGCGACCAGCGCCCCGTACTGCTCGGCCGAAAAGGCATCCTTCTCGGCGGTGGCCTGGATCTCGACGAAACGCCCGTCGTCGGTCATCACGAAGTTGCAGTCGACGTCCGCCTCAGAGTCCTCGATGTACGGCAGGTCGACCCGCGCCTCGCCGTCGATGATGCCGGCGGAGATCGCCGCCACCGCCTGACGAATGGGGTCCTTTGCGATCTTGCCGGCCCGCTGCAGCCGCCGCACCGCCAGCGCCAGCGCCACGAATCCGCCCGTGATCGACGCCGTCCGCGTCCCGCCGTCGGCCTGGATCACGTCGCAGTCGACGGTGATCTGGCGTGGGCCGAGCGCCTTCGCGTCGATCGCCGCGCGCAGGGAACGCCCGACCAGGCGCTGGATCTCCTGCCCGCGGCCGCCGCCGCCCCGACCGGAACGGGTGTGCGTCGCGCGCGGGAGCATCGCGTATTCGGCCGTCACCCAGCCGCGCCCCTTCCCCTCCAGGAACCCCGGTACCTTTTCCTCGACGGAGGCCGTGCAGATGACCTGCGTCTCGCCGAAGGCGATCAGCGCCGAGCCCTCCGCGTAGCGGTTGCAGTCGGGCGTGATCGAGATGACCCGCAGCTCGTTGGTCCGTCGCCCGTCGGGTCGCATGGGCGGACACTCTACAGGCGGGCAATGGCACTACAAGATGCAAAACGGGACGCCCGACAGACGCGCACATGTGGTGCGGTCGAACTACTTGTACCCCGTTGTTTCGCTGGTTCAAAAGCACTAGGAATACAGCTGTTGCAAAGGCATGCTTTATCCTGGAAATATTCCCCGCCGTCTTCGTAACCCGCCGCCGATCGACACTTGAGCTCCGCAGTGAACAGAGTCATTCCCGCCGATGCCCGAGCCGGTACGACGGTGGGCAAATACAAGCTGCACGAGATCGTGGGCCGCGGCGGCATGGGCGTGGTCTACCGCGCCGAGCACGTCTACATCGGCAAGGAAGTGGCCGTGAAGATCCTGCACGACGGCTACGGCGGGCGCGAAGAATCGATCAAGCGCTTCCTGCGCGAGGCGCGCGCGGCCAGCCTCATCAACCACCCCAACATCGTGGACGTCACCGACTTCGGCAAGTCGAACGACGGAACGGTGTTCTTCGTGATGGAGCTCCTGCACGGGGAGCCGCTGGACGCGCTCATGCAGCGCGAGCACCGGCTGGATCTGCTGCGTTCGATCACCATCGTGAACCAGATCGGCGGGGCGCTGGGCGCCGCCCACGCCAAGGGGATCGTGCACCGCGATCTCAAACCCGAGAACGTGATGCTCACACGGCGCGAAGGGCGCCGCGAGCTGGTCCGGCAGATCAGCGACGAGTCGGGCCTGCACGTGGTCACCGAGCGCGAGAAGGCGTTCGACTTCGTCAAGATCCTGGATTTCGGGGTGGCCAAGGTTCGCGACCCCAACGTCAACGAGGGGCGGGTCACCCAGCAGGGGGTGGTCTTCGGAACCCCGGAATACATGGCGCCCGAGACCGCGCGCATCGGGGTGTCGGATCCGCGCACCGACGTCTACGCGCTGGGGGTGATCTTCTACGAGATGCTCACCGGCACCGTTCCGTTCTCCGGCGAGACCGCGGTCGACGTCATGCTGAAGGTGGTCTCCGAACCGGTGGAGCCGCCGCGCGAGCGCGCCCCGGGCATCGAGATCACGCCCGATGCCGAGCACCTCATCATGAAGGCGCTCTCCAAGGACCCGCAGCGACGGCAGCAGTCGATGGAGGAGTTCCACGAGGAATTGCAGCGTTGCTACGGTTCGGTTCGCTACCGCCGGTCGATCGAACGCGAACGCGAGCGCAGCGCGGTGGCCGACGCGATCCCCGTGCAGCGGCGCCCGGGCTCGAACCAGGTCTCGGGCACCATCTTGACGCCGCCCGGTACGCCGCAGCTTCGTTCCGATGGAACCAGCCCCGGCGCCGGCAGCTCGCCGATCCTGCTCACCCGGCGCAAGGAGCGCCGCAAGACGCTGCCGATGGAGCTTCGGCCGCTGGAGGATCCGGCCGCGGCGCCGCGCGAACAAAACAACGTGGCCGCGGCGCCGCGCGACGAAAACAACGTGGCCGCCACGCCGGTTCACCCCGGGCACCCTGGCCACGACGAGTGGTCGGAGCCGGCGCGTCCGCCCGTCGAGGAGGCGGAGGGCGCCTGGAGCGAGCTCGACCTCGACGACGCGCCCGACGGCACCGGCGGCTAGGAGGGCGTTGCCGTAAGGCAACGGTGAGCGAACCATGCCCGACGCCGTGCCGCCCGGAGGCGGCCTAGCGGCCCTTCGCGGCGCGGGTCAGCTGCGCGGCACACACTGCTTGTAGGGGACGCCACCGGGGGGAGCCGGGACCTCGCGACAGGTCTCGTCCTCCGGACAGTCGGGATCGGCGTCGCAGGCCACCGACAAGGCCATCCACCCGCCGGCCGCGACGATCGCCGCCAGCCCAACCGCCACCCCTACGAACCCGCCGCTCACCACCGCGTGCGACGCCGAGGCGTGCCCGCCGCCTTCTAGCTGCTCGCCGGTCGCCCAGGTCGCGCTTCCGGCGCCGACCGCCAGGGCCCCGATCGCCGCCAGCGTGCGCGGGCCCGCGTGGCGCCCCAGGCAACCCGCGGTCATCAGGGTCAGCCCCAATGCCAGAGCTCGCCACCGCGAGCAAGAAATTGTACGTGGCGATCGTTCTTCCATATCCTCGGCCGAGCTGCAGGCTATGTCGTTAGCACGTACTTTTCCATTCGCCTTCGTGATCGGGGCTGTTGTCGCGCTGTCGTCGACGGCGCGGGCGCAGGAGAATCTGCTACACGGACCGCATCCTTTCCTCAAGGACAACGAGCTTTCGATCCACGTCCTCATCGCCGAAGGCCAGAGCGACTCGCTGAGCGGCGCCAAGTTGGCGCTCGACTACGGCTACAAGCTGAGCGCCGGCGCGGCGCCGCTCTGGCTCAACCTCGAGATCAACGTCGAGCACGGCGGCTGCGATCCGATGCCGGGCAACACCGTTTGCGGCATGAACACCGGCGACGTCGTCGAGACGCTGGCCGGCGTCAAATGGAAATTTGCGACGCCGCTGCCGCTGGTGCCGTTCGTCAAGGCGGCGGCGGGTTTGGTGTTCGCGTTCCCGAACGGGGCCAGCGACGCACCGGGGCTGGCGATCCGCGGCGCGGGCGGCGTGAACTACTTCTTCTTCGACTGGCTGGGGTTGGGCATCGAGGTGGGGGTCTCGCTGGGCCGCATCGACTACGACGCGACCTTTCACGGTAGCCACGCCTACTCGGTCCTCGACCTGGGCGGCGGCTTGGAATTTCAGTTCTAGGCGGTCAGCTTCTCGATCTCGGCGACGGTCTTGGGGGTGTCGAGGGTGAGGTTTTCGTGGCCGGTGTCGGTGACCAGGATGTCGTCCTCGATGCGCACACCGAGGCCGCGATACTCGGCCGGGACCGCGGCGTCCTCGGCGACGTAGAGGCCGGGCTCGATGGTGAGCACCATGCCCGGCACCAGCGCCCGCGCGGTGCCCCGCTCGGCGTAGAAGCCGACGTCGTGCACATCCATCCCCAGCCAGTGGCTGGTGCGGTGCATGTAGAACGCCTTGTAGGCCCCCGACGCGATCAGCGCCGGAACCTCGCCGGTCAGGAGCCCCAGCGCCACCAGGTGCCTGGTCAACCGCTCGATCACCGCCTCGTGAATCGCGTCGAGGGTCGCCCCGGGCTTGACCGCCTCGATCGCCGACTGCTGCGTCTCCAGCACCGCCTCGTAGAGGCGGCGCTGCGGCTCGGAGAAGCGCGCCCCGATCGGGAAGGTGCGGGTCACGTCGGCGGTGTAGCCGTCCACCTCGCAGCCGGCGTCGACGAGCAGGAGCTGCCCCGGCACCAGCGGGGCGCTGTTTTCCACGTAGTGGAGGATGGTGGCGTTCGCGCCGCCGCCCACGATCGTCGTGTAGCCGGGACCGGTGCCACCGCGACGCCGGAAGGTGTAGTCGATGAGCGCCTCGATCTCGCGCTCGCTGCCGCCGCCTCGAGCGGCGGACATCGCCGCTATGTGCGCCTCCGCGGTGATGGCCGCCGCGCGGCGCTGAACGGCCACCTCTTCGGGCGACTTGAGGAGGCGCATCTCGTGCAAGGTGAGGCGCGCGTCGCAGAGCCGCACCGGGGCGCGCCGCCCCCTCCGCTCGCCGGCGCGTAGCCGTCCCAGCAATCGCGCGATCGCCAGGTCGAGGGCCGGCTCGCGCCCAAATGGGTAGTGGATCTCCTCGGCGCCCGCCACGATCTCGGCCAGCTTGTCGTCGAGCTCGTCGACGGAGAATGCCGCGTCGGCTTCGAAGTCGCGCACCGCCCCCTCGATCCCGGCGCGCCGCCCGGTCCAGGTCTCCTCGGCCGGGTTGCGCGGACGAACGAACAGCACGAAGGGCGTCGTCGGGTGGCCGGGCCGCACCAGCACCACCGCGCCGGGCTCGGCAAATCCGGTCAGGTAAAGGATGTCGCTGTCCTGCCGGAACTTGTAGTGCGCGTCGCCGTTCCGCAGCCGCTCGGGCGAGGACATCAGGAGCAGCGCGCCGCCCGGGCCGAGTCGCTCGGCAAGCTGCGCCCGGCGATCGGCGAAGATCGATCTCGGCGCGGCGGTCTCGGAGACGGGCGCAACGGCCATGGCGTTGATTTTAGCCTATGATGGCCCGCGGACCGATGCGCGACGATTCGGCGACCGCCGTGGTGAGCGCCCGCGGCGCGGCGCGAATCCGAACGGGTCACCCCTGGGTCTTCCGGACCGACGTCGTGCGGGGCCCGGCCCGCGACGCGGGCGACGGGGGCCCGACGCTGGTGGCGGTCGAGGACGGGCGCGGCAAGCCCCTCGGCGTCGCCACCTGGGCGGCACGCGCGCGCCTGGCCCTCCGGATGATCGACCGCGGTCCCCAGGCACGCGCGCGCCCGCTCCTCGAGCTGGTCGAGGAACGGCTGGGCGCCGCGCTGGAACGGCGCCTCGCGCTCGGCCTCGACCGCGACGCCTACCGGGTCGTCCACGCCGAGAGCGACGGTCTACCGGGGCTGGTGGTCGACAGGTACGCGGACGCCGCCGTCCTCCAGACCACATCGATCGCGATGAACGCCGCCCGCGACCAGATCGCCGCGCTGGTTCGGACCGAGCTCGATGCGCGGGTGGTGATCGCGCGCGACGATGGCTCGGCCCGCGACTTCGAGGAGCTGCCACGCTTCGCGGGGATCCTGGCCGGCTCGGGCGCCCGCATCGTCTATCGCCTGGGCGAAAATCGGCTGGAGGCCGATCTGCTGGCCGACGGAAAGACCGGCGGATTTCTCGATCAGGCCGACAACCAGGCGACGGTCGCCGCCCTGGCCCCCCCCGCGGCCCGCGCGCTCGACGCGTTCACGTACCACGGCGGGTTCGCCCTGGCGCTCGCGCGGCGGGGCGGCGAGGTGCTGGCCGTCGACGAGAGCGAGGCCGCCGTGGCGCGCGCCACCGCCAACGCGCACCGCAACGATCTGCCCAACCTGGTGGCCACGCGGGCCAATTCCTTCGATCTGCTGCGGACGCTGGAGAGTCGCGGCGAGCTCTTCGACGTGGTGGTGATCGATCCGCCGGCGCTCGCCAAACGCGGGGGCGCGGCGGCGGTGGAGACGGCGGCGCGGGCCTACAAGGAGCTGATCCTGCGCGGCGCGCGCCTGACGCGTCCCGGCGGGTTGCTCTGCGCCTGCTCCTGCTCCGGCCGGATCACCCGAGCGCACTGGGAAGAGATCTGCGCCGACGCGATCGCCGACGCCGGCCGCGCCGCGCAGGTGCTCGGTCGCGCGGGCGCCGGGCGCGATCACCCCGAGCTCTGCGGCGTGCCGGAGACCGGTCACCTCAAGGCGTGGTTGTTCAGGATGCTCTGAACCCGCCGCGTGGCCACAGCCGCGCGAGCCCCGCGGTCATTCCCAGCCAGACCGGCAAGAAGAAGGCGATGAGCGCGCCATTTTCTTGATGGCGCAGAAGACCGATCTTGACCAGGCCCGCCAGAACCGTGGTGACGAGCGCCGCCGCCGCGACGAGGGACGCCTTGCGGGTGGCGCCCGGGCGTCCCAGCAGAACGCCAAAGCCAAGCACCGCCAGCGCGAGCGCGAAGGGGGCACAGATCAGGATGTTCTGGTTCCGGTGGGCGACCACGTGGTCGGTGCCGATCCAGAGGTAGACCAGGAAGCAGCCGACGAAACCGGCCGCCAGGCCGACGCCGACCACCAGAAGACCGAACAGCGCACGAAGGCCCGCGCGCAGGAGCATCGGCCGGGAGGCCCACGAGCCGACCGCCAAGAGGAAGAAGACCAGCCCGCCCGCGAGACCGCACAAGAAGAAAGCACCGCCACGGCTGGGAGGCACCGCCAGCGGTGGCGCGCGGCGCGGGTGGAACACCTCCGTGGTGTGCACGACCAACGGTTGCTCCCCCGCCGTGGCGGGGACAGTCACCTCGGCGAGGACGTGCTCCAGCTCCTCGGGAATGAACGTCTCCGTCCAGCGATCGATCGGGAGATCGACGTCGGGCCCCAGCACCAGATCGAGCGCGACGTAGAGCGGCAGGTAACCGGCCGTCATGCGCAGCGCCTGGCCACGCAGGGTGAGCCGGCCCCCTCCCCGCGCACCGGCGCGCACCCGTCCGCCCACCGCCGCGTCGATCGCGTCGCGCACGCGCGTCGCGCAGTTGTCGCGGAAATAATCGTATTTGTAGGCGCGGTTCTCCGGACGCGCGTTTTCGTCCAGCCGCGCGCGCAACGCCCGCTTGGCGTCGGGATCGAGCGCGAGCTCCTGCACCACGATCGAGCGGTTCTCGCGCTGGTAAATCTCAAGGGTTGCCGCCAACGACGACACCGACAGCCAATAGGTCATCCGCCCGTGCAGGAAATCCAGGATCAGGCGGGGCGAATCAAAGGTGAAGGTACCAAAGTTGTAGACCCGATCGACGCCGGTCTCGCGGTCGTGGATCCAGATCGCGTCGTGCCCAAACCTGAAGAACGGATGGTCGCCCGGCCCGAAGGTCATCACGGCAACGCTGAGATCGTCCGGCGCCGGGGTCGGCTGCGCGGACAACGCCGCGGGCGCCGCCTGGGCCGCGAAAGCGGTCCCCAAGGCGGCCCAGCTGGCGATGACGGCGGCCAGCGCGGCGGCCGCAACCGCCGGCGCGCGGGGGCGGAAGGACATTCAGAGGTAGCGTATCACCGGACCCGCCGCAGAACCGCGGCGAAGAATCCGTCCGTGTCGTGCTTGTGCGGCCCGAGCTGCAAGGTCTGGCCGTCGCCCATGCGCTCCGCCCGCTCGCGTCCCCAGATCTCCTTGACGGGGACCGAGACGAAATCGTCGCGCTCAGCCAGGAAGCGCTCGACGACGCGCTCGTTCTCCAGACGCGCCACCGTGCAAGTCGCGTAGATGAGCCGGCCCCCCACCGCGACCAGCGGCGCGTAGGTCACCAGCAGCCCCAGCTGCCGCGCGGGGAAGGCCTCGACCGCGGCGCGGGTCAGACGCCAGCGCGCCTCGGGATTGCGGCGCAGCGTCCCCAGCCCCGAACAGGGGGCGTCGACCAGGACGCGGTCGAAGCCGCCCGGATGCAGCGCCGGTCCCTTCGTGACCGCGCCACTGGCCTCCACCGCGCGCGCTTCCAGGTTGGTCAACCCGGCGCGACGGGCGCGGCGACGCAGCTCCTCCAGCTTCTTGCCGTCGGTGTCGAGCGCCAGCAAGCGCCCCTTGCCACCCAGCGCCGCCCCGATCGCCAGCGTCTTGCCACCCGCCCCGGCGCAGGCGTCGACCACCCGTCCTCCGGGCGGCGGCGCCACCAGCTCCGCGACCAGCTGACTCCCCTCGTCCATGACCTCGAAGAGGCCGTCCCGGAACGCCGACAGCGCGAAGGCGTTCACGCGCGTCTCGAACAGCAGTCCGGCCGGCGCCAGCGGCGTCGGTTGCGAGACCACGTGCTCCTCGCCGAGGCGGGCGATGAGCGCCTGCCGCGTCGTGCGCAGCGTGTTGGCCCGCACCGCCATCGGCGCGCGCCGGTTCATGGCGTCGGCGAGGACCAGGCCCTCCGCCTCACCGTAGTCCTCGACGAACATCTCGATGAGCCAGGTCGGATAGGAGAGCCGCACCGCCTCCCGATCGAGGCCGCGACGACCGCTCAAGCCCGCCTCGTCGCCGGCGGTGCGCGCCAGATCGATCGATCCGCGCACCACCCGCTGCGCCTCGGCGGCCAATGCCTCGGTGGGGACGCCCGAGCGCGCTTCGTAGACCAGCAGCTTGAGCTCGTCGCGCGCCAGCGGGGAGAGCGCGCCCGAGCCCGGCAATTCCTCCACGATCGCGTCGAGGCGCCGATTCATCCGGATGAGGCCGTAGACCGTCTCGGCGCAGAGCCGCCGATCGCTGCTGGCCAGCTCGCGGTGCGCGCGGAAGCTGCGCGCGATGATGTCGCTGGCGAACCCCCACTCGGCCCGCGCCTCCGCCGCGATCTCGAGCGCCAGCGCGCGCGCAGAGCCCCTTAGTCGCGAGGCGCTCACCGGGCTGGTATTCTTCGGCGGATGCCAGAGTCAGAGAAACCGAAGCCGAACCCATACACGGTCGCGCTCCAGCAGCTCGACCACGCCGCGCTGGTCGCGGGGACGCTGCCGGCGGTCCGGGAGATCCTGTCGCAACCCAAGAACGAGCTCATCGTCAACTTTCCGGTCCGCATGGATAGCGGAGAGTACAAGATGTTCAAGGGCTACCGCGTCCAACACAGCAACATTCTGGGCCCCTACAAGGGCGGCATGCGATACCACGAGCAGGTCTCCCTCGACGAGGTGAAGGCGCTGGCGTCCTGGATGACCTACAAGTCGGCGCTGCACGACATCCCATTCGGCGGTGGAAAGGGCGGCATCAAGTTCACGCCGCGCGACCACTCGCTGGCCGAGATCGAGCGCATCACCCGGCGCTTCACCCACGCCCTCGGCTCCAACATCGGGCCCGAGTACGACATCCCCGCCCCCGACGTCGGCACCAACGGCCAGATCATGGTCTGGATGATGGACACGTACATGAATGTCGTGGGGTTCTCCGACAAGAACGCCAACCGCCGGGTGGTCACCGGCAAGACGCTCGCCTCGGGGGGATCGTTCGGACGCGAGACCGCCACCGGCCAGGGGATCGTCCACTGCATCTCGGAGTGGGCCCGCGACCGGCGCTTCGACCTGAACGGCTCGACCTTCATCGTCCAGGGGTTCGGCAACGTCGGCTCGAACGCGGCCAAGATCCTGGCCCGCACCGGCGCCTCGCTGATCGCGGTCGGTGACTGGAAGGGGTACATCGCCAACCCCGACGGCATCAACAGCTTCAAGCTCTCGGAATACGTGCTCAAGAAGGGCTCGGTGGTCGGCTATCCCGGCACCCGCTCGATCACCCGCCCGGAATTCTTCGCGACGGCCGCCGATGTCTTCATCCCGGCGGCGCTGGAGCTGGAGATCGGCGTCGAAGAAGCGAAGGCCCTCAACGTCAAGCTGATCGTCGAAGGCGCCAACGGCCCCACCGAGACCGACGCGGACCCGATCCTCCGCGACAGGAAGATCGACGTCATCCCCGACATCCTCGCCAATTCCGGCGGCGTGGTGGTCAGCTACTACGAGTGGCTGCAGAACAAGCGCTCCGAGCGATGGGACCTGGAAGAGGTCGAAGAGCGGCTGGCCAAGCGGATGAAGCGGACCTATTTGGCGGTCAGCGAGTACGCCGCCGCGAAGAAATGCGACTGGCGGGTGGCGGCGATGGCCATCGCCCTCGAGCGCGTCGGCCGCGCCTACGCCGAGCGCGGCATATTTCCGTAACTCCATAAGCTCCCCCGGCGCCCTCCCTTGGCGAGCCGGGCCGGCATGGGGCCCCAAGCGCGCCCGGCGCGCGACGTCCCCGGACTTCATGTTGCGTTCCGGGCGTCGCCGTCTTTTAATGCGCGGCCATGGTCGCTTTGCATCGCCCCTTTCCCTCTTTTGGCCTGTTCGCGGTGGTGGTGGGTTTGGTGGCGTTGACCCGGATCGCATCGGCGGCGCCCCCGCCCGGCGATCCGGCCGCGGTCGCGAAGGTCACTAACCTCAACAAGAAGGCCCTCGACGCTTACGCGAAGCAGGACTTCGAGGCCGCCAAGGATCTGCTCAAGCAGGCGCTCGACGTCTGCAGCAGCGCGGGCCTCGATCAACATCCGATCACCGCCCGCACCCACATCCACTTCGGCGTCGTCGCCATCGCCGGTTTCAAACAGCACGAGGTGGGCCTCAAACATTTCCGCAAGGCGATCGAGATCGAGCCCGACATCAAGCTGACCAAATCGCTGGTGACGCCCGAGCTGCAGGATGCGTTCGAGGAGGCCGTCCTGGCCGGCAACGGACCCGCCGGAGGCGAGGCCACGCCCGCCGGAGGCGGCGACGACAACGCGGGGGCCGGCGCCGGCGAGGCCCAGGGCGGCGAACCGGCGGCTGGCGGAGACGACGACGACGGGGCGCCGAAGCGGGCACCCAAACCCAAGCCGCGCAAGAAGCGCGGCGACGACGACGATGACAAGAAGGACGACGAGGCGAGCGGCCCCGGCCAGAAAGGCAGCTTGTTCCTCGGCCTGACCCTGGGCAGCGGCGCCGGCATCGCGAGCGGGTCCGCACACGGGGATTCCGCCCACAAGCTCGCCTCGGCCGGCTTCGCGCCCGGCCTGCTCGGACAGGTGAAGCCGGAATTCGGCTACTTCGTGACGCCGACGACGCTGCTGTCGATCGCGGCGCGCCTGCAGTATGTGACCGGGCTCAACGGCGAGACTCGCTGTGGCGCGAGTGGAACGGCCGCCTGCACCCCCTTGACCACCGTCGGCGCGGTCCTGCTGCGCGCGACCTGGCTGCTCACCGACGGCCCCTTCCGATTCACCTTCGGCGGCGAGATCGGCGGCGGCTACATCGCGCACGCGCAGGCGTTCCCGCTGGTCTCGACCGGCAAGAACCCGGCGAACTGCGGCGCCGATCAGATGACCCAGTGTGTGGACGCTCTGCTGGGTGGTCCGTTCCTGATCGGACCGACCGTCGGGTTCTTCTACGAGCTCGGCGACTCCGTCGATCTGGTGGTCGGCCTCAACTCCGAGCTGGGTGTCCCGAACTTCACCTTCAACTTCGACCTCGACGCCGGGATCGCCCTGCGTCTTTGACCCCGGCGGTCTGACCCCGGGGTTATGATCGCCGCGGATGCTCTACCGCGGTGTGCACGCCACCATCGGCCGTACGCCGCTCTGCGAGCTGCGGAGAATCGGGGGAAACGGGGGGATCGGCGCCAGCGGCGCCGACGGCGACAGCGGTGTCCGCCTGCTTGCCAAGCTCGAGCTGCGTAATCCCGGCGGCAGCGTCAAGGATCGGATCGCGGCGGCCATGGTCGAGGACGCCGAGCGGCGCGGACTGCTGGCGCCCGGCGGAACGATCGTCGAGGCGACCAGCGGCAACACCGGCATCGCGCTGGCGTTCGTCTGCGCGACCAAGGGCTACACGCTGCAGGTCACCATGCCGGAGCGGATGTCGAAGGAACGGCTCACGCTGCTCCGCTACCTCGGCGCGCGCGTGACCCTGACGCCGGGAGCCCTCATGCGTGAGGCGATCGAGAAGGCGGAGCAGCTGCGGCGGGAGATCCCGGGCGCGGTGGCGCTCGACCAATTCCGAAATCCGGCCAACCCGGAGGCCCACCGGGAGACCACCGCCCGAGAGATCTGGGAGGATGCCGCCGGCGAGGTCGACGTCTTCGTGGCCGGGGTCGGGACCGGCGGCACCATCACGGGGGTCGGTGAGGTGCTGAAAGCCCGCCGCCCCGGCGTGCGCATCGTCGCCGTCGAACCGGCGGGCGCGGCGGTGCTTTCCGGACAGCGCGCCGCCAACCACATGATCCAGGGGATCGGCGCCGGGTTCATCCCCCCGCTCCTCAACCGCGAGGTCATCGACGAGGTGATCGCCGTCAGCGACGAGGAGGCGTTCGCGCATGCGAGGCGCCTCGCCCGCGAGGAGGGGATCTGCGCCGGCGTCTCGTCGGGCGCCACCCTGGCCGCCGCCCTGCGCGTCGCCCGCCGCCCCGAGCTCGCCGGCAAGACCATCGTCTTCATGGTCTGCGACGGCGGCGAGCGCTACATCAACGGCCCCCTCGTCACCGAGCTCCTCGGGACCTAATCCACCCCGTCGTCCTTCATGCCGTGCATGAGACGGGCCTTGACCCGGGCCGCTTGCCGGTCCTTGTACTTGTCGTGGCTGTTCTCACCCCGCTCGTTCTCCTCGGCGGTGCGGACGTCGATGATCTGGAACTCGGTGAGCACGAAGACGATGGTGCCGTACTCGGCGAAGATCGGATCGTCGGGGAGCCGGCAGAGATACTTGTCGATGCGCACCGGCAGATCGCCCACGAAGTTGATCACCCGATAGCCGGGGCCCGAAAACTCGTTCAGCGGCGACGGCTTCTTGTCCGCGGCCACCGCCGCCAGATCGGTGATGTCCGGCAGAAACTTCTGCAGCGCGGGCGATCGACCCAGCGTCTCGCGGATCTTGATGATGTCGTTCACCGACTGCCCCGGGATCACGTAGTTGAATGGGACCAGCCGCTGGGTGAGCTCGCGCAACACGAACACCAGCTGCTCTTCGGTGTTGGTGATCATGCGGAACCGGAGGTTGTCGTAGACGTCGGCCGCGATCGATTCCTTCTTGGCGAGCAGCTTGGTGATCAGGCTGTCGGCATGCTTGCGGCTCCATTCGAACTCCACCACCGGACAACCGACCGCCTTGATCTCCTCGACGGTGCGCAGCACCTTCTCCTCGACCAGGTGAAAGATCTGATCGTCGGAGACCGGCAGCTTGGTCAGAAGCTCGCGGCCCGCGAGGTGATGCATGACGTGCATGACCTTGAGGACGACGCAGGCCAGGGTGCGCCGCCGCCCCTTCTGCGACGCGATCAGCAGCAGATCCCGCGGCGGGACACCGTGCGCAACTTCGTCGGGGATCTGCAGGCCGAGGTGCCGCTCCAGGTACTCGACGGCCGCCGCCCGCAGCTCGCCGAGGCGCCGCATGTCGTGCGGGTCGCTGGGATCGAGCTCGTTGACGCGAAGAAAGCGATCGACCTCGTCGCGATCGGTGAAATACAGGCGATGCCAGTCGATCACCGAACCGCCGCGCAGGAGGTTCCTGATCGCGGTCAGATCGCCGAGTGTGAAATCCTCATAGCGGACGGCCCGCATGGGGGCCGGTTTTAGGTCGCCCGCCCGGGAACTGCCAGCCGAATCAGCGGTCCGGGCCCGCCGGCGACCTGCGACCGAGCGAAATCGTGGCCCAAAAGAGGGCCAGCGCGAAGGATCCCATGACCAGGCTGCCGACGATTGGAATCATACGTTTGACTACATTAGATCACCTGTAGGTAGACTGTCAAGGAACGGGCCGAAGTCCGGGAAAGACCCGGGAAAAAACCAGCAGAAAAGACTAAGCTCGCCCACGTGAAGCCGCTCCCGAGCACCCGCGCCGTCGTCTTCGCGCTGGCGCTATTTTCGGTCGGTCCGGTGCTCGCCTCGCCCGCCTCGGAGGCCATGTTTGCAGAGGGTCAAACCTTGCTGAGCGCCAAGCACTTCGCAGAAGCTTCCGAGAAGTTCGAGGCGGCGGTGGCAGCCGATCCCAAATTTGCGTCGGCTTGGTATTCGTTGGGGTTCGCGCGCAGGCACCTCGGCCAATGCCCGGCCGCGATCGCGGCTTACCGACGTTACGCGGCCCTCGCGCCCGACGAGCCCGAGCCGTATTTCGGGCTCGGCCTGTGCTTGCGCGACACGGGCGATCGTCCGGGCGCGATCGAGGCGCTCAAGCGATACGTCGCGATGGAGAAGCGTCCCGCATCCGACCAATGGGTCGACAAGGCCCACAAGGTGCTGGCCGAGCTGGGCGCTCCCGGATCTGCACCGGCCGACAAGCCGCCCGCCGCGACCGAGACGCCTGCGGCGACCAAAGGCGTGTCCAAGAGCGCCCCGGCGCCTTCGTCCGGCGCCACGACTGGCTCGACCGCCTCCCCCGCCAATCCGGCCTACGTCGAGGCGCAGTCGTTGCGAGACCACGGCCACATCGACGAATCGATCGCGAAGTTCCGTCAGGCGATCGCCGCCGATCCGCGCCACATGGCCGCGCGCGCTGCGCTGGGCGAGCTCCTGCTCAAGATCCGGCGCGACGACGAGGCGATCGAGACCTTTCGCGCGGCGCTCGACAAGAACGCCGCCTACCCGCTGGCCTGGTACGACCTGGCCTTCGCCTTCCGCGTCCGCGGACGAGCCGCCGAGGCCGTCGACGCCTACCAGCACTACATCAAGCTACGTCCGGCCGATCCCGACCCCTACTACGGGCTCGCTCGCTCCCTCCAGCACCTCGGCCGGAAGGCCGACTCGCGCAAGGCTTACGAGACGTACTTGTCGATGGAGAAGCGCCCGAGCGAGAAGCGCTGGATCGAATCCGCGCAGGCGCAGGTTCAGTCGCTCGCTTCGCCACCCTAGGAGGACGTTGCCGTAAGGCAACGGTGAGCGAAGCGAACCATGCCCGACGCCGTGCGCCCGGAGGCGGCCTAGCCGCGCGCCGGCCCGAGGGGCGTGGACTCCAGGGGCAGCTCGATGACGAAGGTGGCGCCGCGGTGGGGCTCGCTCTCGACGGACAATCTGCCGCCGTGGGCAACCGCGATCTGGCTGCCGATGTAGAGACCGAGGCCGAGCCCGCCCGCGCGATCGCCGGTCGCGAGGCGTTCGAAAGCCCGGAAGATCCGACGGTGATCGGCCTGCGGGATCCCGATGCCGCCGTCCTTGACCACCAGCCAGAGTCGACCGGCGTCCGCCCGGGCCGAAACCGCGATCGGTCTGCCCATCCCATACTTGATGGCGTTCGAGAGCAGGTTGGTCACGACCTGCTCGATCCGGATGCGATCCCAGATCCCGACGATGGTACCCGGAACCTCGACCTCGATCTTCGAGCCGATCTCCGTCGACTGCTCCTGCAGCCGCGCGACGACATCGATCACCAGATCGACGAGCACCACCCGTTCGAGGTGGAGGACCAGCCGTCCGCCCGTCAAGCGTGACACGTCCAGCAGATCGTCGACCAGGACGCCCAGACGATCGGCGGTGGTATTCGCGGCGACGATGGCGCGTACCAGCTTCTCGGTGTTGAGGACGTCCGCCGGCGACAGTCGTTCGCCGAGACGCATCGCCGAACCGAGACGCAGCTTGAGCGCGGTCAGCGGCGTCTTGAGCTCGTGCGAAGCGATGGAGATGAACTCGTCGCGAGCCCCGACGGCGGCCCGCCGTTCGGCGAGCGCGGCGCCCAGCGTCAGCATGCTCACCGCGGTGACCGCCATGAACCCCTGAACGAGCAGCAGCCGATCTTGGGTCGACTCGGTGGAGAAGATCCCACCACCCGTCGCGGCCCCGGAGACCGCGATGGCCGCCACCAGCACCAGCGCCGAGGTGACGCCGCGCTGCTCGAAGCGCAGCGCCGCCCAGATCAGCACGGGAACGATCGGGTAGGTGCCGCGCACCAGCCCGTGGATGGCCTGGTACGCGAGGGCGTGGCGAAAGAAGACCACGCTCACCAGCGCGACGGCGCCGAGCAGGAGAGTCGCCTCGATCCAGCGTCTCGGCCGTCGGGAGAGCCGCGGCGTCGTCGCCCAGACGAAGATCAGCGGCGCGATGAGCAGGTCTCCGAGCACGTCTCCCACCCACCAGACCGTCCAGAACGCCGGAGCGCTCTTGATCATCGGGACCCGGCCGAGCGCGGCGGCGACCAGCCCACAGGTCGCGCTCACGGTGGTGCTCCCCAGCGCGGCCACGCCGACGAGCAGCAGCACGTCCCGGAGACGCTCGATGCGACTATCGAAACGAAGACGGCGCAGCAGGGCCGCCCCGATGACCGCTTCCAGGGTGTTCCCGAGCGCGATGAGCCCGGCGCTCCAGATCGGAATCCCGGTGGTGGCGTTGACGGCAAACGCGGCCACGAAGACCGCCGGCCAGAGCCGCAGCCCACGCAGGCTGAGCGCCGCCAGCGCGATGCCGGTGGGCGGCCAGACCGCGCTCGCGATGCCGCCCAGCGCGTCGAAGGAAAGGCCCAGACGCGCCGTCGTCGCGTAGACGACGAACACGATTGCGAACTCGAGGCCTTGTCCCGCCAGGCGGCGGACCCCGACCGACATGGTCAAACGATATCAGGAAGCAGCCGGCACGAGACCGGGCGGCCCAGGGCCGCGAGCACTGCGATTGCTTCTTCGCTCTCCCCGCTTCTCAGCTCTTCGGCCCCTCGGTGTACTCGGCGTCGATGACGTCATCCTTCGCGTCCTTTTTGGCGTCCGAGTCCGAGCCCGGTGCCGCGCCCCCGCCCTCCCCGGGCGGCGTCTCGGGCCCCCCGGCCGCGCCGGCGGCGCTCCGGTAGAGCGCCTCCGCCATCTTGTGCGACGCCTTCTGCAGGCGCTCGAACGCGCTCTCGAATGGCTGCGCGTCCTTGGGATCGCGGTTGTTCTCGACCGCGTCCTTGCCATCCTTGAGCGCCGCTTCCAGCTCCGTGCGATCGCCCTCCGCGATCTTGTCGCGGTTCTCATCGAGGTGCTTCTGCACCTGGAAGGTGAGCGACTCGAGCTTGTTGCGCGCGTCGATGGCCTCGCGGCGCTTCTTGTCCTCCGCCTCGTGCTCCTGGGCGTCCTTGACCATCCGCTGGATCTCCGCCTCGGACATCCCCGACGATGCGGTGATGGTGATGTGCTGGATCTTGTTCGAGGACTTGTCCTTGGCCGACACGTTCACGATGCCGTTGGCGTCGATGTCGAAGGTGACCTCGATCTGCGGCACGCCGCGCGACGCCGGCGGGATACCGTCGAGGCCGAACTTCCCGAGCAGGCGGTTGTCGCCCGCCATCGGCCGCTCGCCCTGGAACACCTTCACCTCGACCGAGCTCTGGTTGTCGGCCGCCGTCGAGAAGACCTCGCTCTTCTTGGTCGGGATGGTGGTGTTGCGGGGAATCAGGGTGGTCATCACGCCCCCCAGCGTCTCGATCCCGAGCGACAGCGGCGTGACGTCGAGGAGCAGCATGTCCTTGACCTCGCCGGAGAGCACGCCCGCCTGCACCGCCGCGCCGAGCGCCACCACCTCGTCGGGATTGACCCCCTTGTGCGGCTCCTTGCCGAAGAAGTCCTTCACCAGCTTCTGAACCATCGGAATGCGTGTCGATCCACCCACCAGCACCACCTCGGCGATGTCTGCCGGCTTCTTGTTCGCGTCGGCGAGCGCCTTCTTGGTCGGCTCGATGGTCCGCTGGACCAGATTGCCCATCATCTGCTCGAGCTTCGCGCGCGAGAGCTTGATCTGCATGTGCTTCGGCCCGCTCGCGTCGGCGGTGAGGAACGGCAGGTTGATCTCGGTCTCCGCGACCGACGACAGCTCGATCTTCGCCTTCTCCGCAGCCTCGCGCAGTCGCTGGATCACCATCTTGTCCTTCGAGACGTCGATCCCCTGGTCCTTCTTGAACTCGGCCACCAGCCAGTCCATCACCAGCTGATCGATGTCGTCGCCGCCCAGGTGGGTGTCGCCGTTCGTCGACACGACCTCGACCACCTTCTCACCGACCTCGAGGATCGAGATGTCGAAGGTGCCGCCGCCGAAGTCGTAGACGGCGATCAGGTGATCCTTGCTCTTGTCGAGGCCGTACGCGAGCGCCGCCGCCGTCGGCTCGTTGACGATGCGCTTGACGTCGAGGCCGGCGATGCGGCCGGCGTCCTTGGTCGCCTGGCGCTGGGAGTCGTTGAAGTAGGCCGGGACGGTGATGACCGCCTCGGTCACCTTCTCGCCCAGGTGATCCTCGGCCGCCTTCTTGAGCTTCATCAGCACGCGCGCCGAGATCTCGGCCGGCGTCAGCTTCTTGCCGCGGATCTCGATCGCCGCCTCGCCGCTGGCGTTGCGGATGACCTTGTAGGGGACCCGCTTGGTCTCTTCGGTGACCTCCTCGAAACGGCGCCCCATGAAGCGCTTGACCGAATAAACCGTGTTCTCCGGGTTGGTGATCGCCTGGCGCCGCGCGATCTGGCCAACTAGAACTTCACCCTTGTCGTCCCAGGCCACCACCGACGGCGTGAGCCGCCCACCCTCCTCATTCGCGAGGACGGTCGGATCTTTTCCATCCATGATCGCGACGACGGAGTTCGTGGTGCCGAGGTCGATGCCGATGATTTTTCCCATGAGGTGATTTTTCCTTTTTCGCTTGGCGCTTCGATGGCTTGCGCGATTCCGCCGCTAACGTAAACACCTCCGATCCCCCGTCAAGCTAAGAAGGACCAGGTGATCGCATGACAGAGGGCGAGCTTTGCTCGTTTGAGCTCTTCGCGGGAGGTGTGGAACCCTTTCAGGGTTCCACATACACTGAACAAATGTTTCATCCGGTGGTGGAGACCTGGCTCGAACGGCGATTCGGCACGCCGACGCCGGCGCAGGCCCGCGCCTGGCCCCTCATCGCCGCCGGTAAAGACGTGCTGGTCACGGCGCCCACGGGCTCGGGCAAGACGCTGGCGGCCTTCCTGTGGGCCCTCGACCGGCTGGTCGGTGAGGCCATCGCGGTGGGCGGAACGCTCCCCGACCAGACCAGCATCCTCTATGTGTCGCCGCTCAAGGCGCTCTCGAACGACGTGCGCCGGAACCTCGAAGAGCCGCTCGGCGAAATAAAGACGCTGGCGGTCGAGCTGGGATACGCCGCGCCCGAGATCCGCACGGCGGTGCGTACAGGCGACACGACGGCCCGGGAGCGGCGCGAGTCGGTGCGCCGGCCGCCCCACGTCCTGGTGACCACGCCCGAGTCTCTGTTCATCCTGCTCACGTCGGAGTCCGGACGGCGGGCGCTCCGCGACGTCCGGACGGTCATCGTCGATGAAATCCACGCGGTCGCGCCCGACAAGCGCGGCGCGCACCTGGCCCTGTCACTGGAGCGGCTCGACGCCCTGGTGGCGACATCAACCTCGGGGACCCTCGAAGGGTCCCCGCTCCCCCCCGCGACGGGCTCCAGCGGGCAAAGCCCGCCTACGCCCACGCGACTGCAGCGGGTGGGGCTGTCGGCGACGGTGCGGCCGCTCGAGGTGGCCGCCAGGCTGCTGGTGGGCGGCGACCGGCCGCCGCCCGAGGTGGTGGACGTGGGGCAGCGGCGCGATCTCGACCTCGCCGTCGAGGTTCCCGAGGACGAGCTCGGGGCCGTGTGCACCAACGAGCAGTGGGCGGAGCTCTACGACCGGATCGCGACGCTGGCGCGCGCGCACCACTCGACGCTGGTGTTCGTCAACACCCGCCGCCTGGTCGAGCGCGTGACGCTGCACCTCGGCGAGCGCCTGGGCGCCGACACCGTCGCCGCCCATCACGGCAGCCTTTCGCGCGAGCGCCGCCACCGCGCCGAGCGGCTGCTCAAGTCGGGCGAGCTCAAGGTGGTGGTGGCCACCGCCTCGCTCGAGCTCGGCATCGACGTCGGCGCGGTCGAGCTCTGCTGTCTCATCGGCTCGCCGCGCTCGATCTCGACCGGCTTGCAGCGCATCGGTCGCTCCGGCCACAGCATCTCGGCGACGCCAAAGGGCCGGCTCTTTCCGCTCACGCGCGATCAGCTGGTCGAGTGCGCGGCGCTGGTCCGCGCGGCGCGCCGGGCCGAGATCGACGCCGTGTGCCTGCGGGACGCCCCGCTCGACGTGCTCGCGCAGCAGATCGTCGCCGCCTGCGCCTCGGACGAGTGGGACGAGGACGCGCTCTACGAGCTCTTCCGCCGGGCCGGACCCTACGCCGCGCTCGCGCGCACCGACTTCGACGCGGTGGTGGACATGCTCTCCGAGGGGATCGCGACCAGCCGCGGGCGGGCAGGCGCGCTCCTGCATCGCGACGCCGTGAACCGGCGGCTGCGCGGACGGCGCGGCGCGCGCCTGGCTGCGCTCACCTCGGGCGGCGCAATCCCCGACAACGCCAACTTCGACGTGATCCTCGAACCCGAGGGGACGCTGATCGGCACCGTCGACGAGGATTTCGCCATCGAATCGATGGCGGGGGACGTCATGCTGCTGGGGAACTCCTCCTGGCGCATCCGGCGTGTGGAGCCCGGACGGGTGCGGGTGGAGGACGCGGCCGGCGCGGCGCCGACCATCCCCTTTTGGCACGGCGAAGGGCCGGCGCGCTCGCGCGAGCTGTCGGCAGAGGTGGCCGCGCTCCGCGAGGGGGTGGTCGAGGCGACCGCCCGCCCGGAGGATGCGACGGCGACGCTCATGGCGTCGTGCGCGCTCGACCGGCGCGGCGCCGAGCTGCTGCGCGACTATGTCCTGGCCGGCGCGGCGGCGCTGGGCGGCGTTCCCACCCAGACGCGAGTCATCGCCGAGCGCTTCTTCGACGACGCGGGCGGGATGCAGCTGGTGATCCACGCGCCGTTCGGTGGGCGCATCAACCGCGCCTGGGGGATGGCGCTGCGCAAGCGCTTCTGCCGCTCGTTCGACTTCGAGCTGCAGGCGGCGGCCACCGACGACGGCATCGTGCTCTCCCTCGGCCCCCAGCACAGCTTTCCGCTCGAGACGGTCTTCTCGATGCTGCGCGCGGCGGACGTCGAGGAGCTGCTCATCCAGGCGGCGCTGCAGGCGCCCATGTTCGAGACGCGCTGGCGCTGGAACGCCATGCGGTCGCTCGCGATGCTGCGCAGCCGCGGCGGCAAGCGGGTGCCCCCCGCGATCCAGCGCATGCGCGCGCAGGACTTGATCGCGGCGGTCTTCCCGGCCCAGACCGCCTGCCAGGACAATCACGGCGGCGGGGCTGTCGAGATCCCCGACCACCCGCTGGTCCGCGAGACGGTGCGGGACTGTCTGGTCGAGGCGATGGACGCCGCCGGTTTGCGGGTCGTGCTCGAAGGGCTCGCGGACGGTCGGATCGAGACCCTCGCCCAGGAGCGACCGGAACCGTCGGTGTTCGCGCACGAGATCCTGAACGCGAACCCCTACGCCTTCCTCGACGACGCGCCCCTGGAGGAGCGGCGCACGCGCGCGGTCAGCGTCCGTCGCGGTCTGCCCGCGGTGGTCGCGGAGAGAATCGGGGGGCTGGATCCGGCCTCCGTCGAGGCCGTGGTCGCGGAGGCGCAGCCGGAGGCGCGCGATGCCGACGAGCTGCACGATCTCCTGCTCGATGTGGGCGTCTTTCCGGAAGCCCTCGGGCGCGCCCGCGGGTTCGGCGATCTGTTCGACGCGCTCTGCGACGCCCGCCGTGCCGCGCGCCTCGAAGGCGACCCCGTTCACTGGGTCGCGGCCGAACGGCGTGGTCTCGTGGCGCAGGTCTGGCCCACCCGCCGCTTCGTCCCCGACGTCGTCGAGCCACCGGCGCGCCGCCCACCCGCCTGGTCCGACGCGGAGAGCGCTCTCCGCGAAATTGTCCGCGGCCACCTGCCGCTGCTCGGTCCGACCACCGCCCACCAGATCGCGGCCCGGCTCGGCGTGCCCAGGTCCGAGGTGGAGGCGGCCCTGGCACAGATCGAAATGGAGGGCGCCGCGCTTCAGGGTCATTTCTCACCGCAACCATCGGACGCCGGCGAAGGGGTTCAATGGTGCGAGCGGCGCCTGCTGGCGCGGATCAACCGGCGAATGCTGGACGGCCTCCGGCGCGAGATTGAACCGGTGAGCGCGGCCGACTTTCTGCGTTTCCTTTTCGGCTGGCAGGGCGTTCGTCCCGGGACCCAGCTTCACGGACAGCCGGGCCTGTCGCGCGTCATCGCTCAGCTGCAGGGATTCGAGGCCGCGGCGGGCGCCTGGGAGCGGGAAATTCTGCCGGCGCGCCTGGTCGGATACGACTCCGGGTGGCTGGACGCGCTTTGCCTGTCGGGCGATGTCGCCTGGGGGCGTCTGGCCGCGCGACCGGCGGGCGGCACACCCAGCCGCGCCGCGCCCATCGCCCTGGTCCGGCGAGCCGATCTCCCCTGGCTGCTCGCCCCCGAAGGGGAAGCCGCCGAAGAGACCGCCCTCTCTGGACCGGCGCGCGACATCCTCGCGTTTCTCGGGCGCGGCGGCGCGAGCTTCCTCGACGAGATCGTCGCCGGCACCCGCCGGCTCCGCGCGGAGGTCGAAGACGGGCTCGGCGAGCTGGTCTCGGCCGGGCGGATCACCGGCGACGGATTCTCGGGCCTGCGCGCCCTGATCTCGGCCACCCAGACCCGCGGCGGCGCCCGCACGCGGTGGCACGCCCGCTGGAGCCGGCGCACGGGCGGCGCCGTCGGCGCGGGACGCTGGTCGGTGCTGCGCGGCGTTCGCGGGCGCCTGGAAGAGCCGGCCGCCGGAGCCTCAAGAGATGAGAGCGCACGCGACGAGGCCTCTCGCCTTGAGATCACGCGCGACGAGGCTTCTCGAGCCGAAGAACAACGCCACGAGGCGCTCGCCCGCCAGTACATAAAGAGATACGGCGTGGTGTTCCGCGATCTCCTGGCGCGGGAAGCGCACGCGCCGGCCTGGCGAGATCTGGTCCGGATCTACCGCCGCTTCGAGATGAGCGGCGAGCTGCGCGGGGGCCGCCTGGTCGGTGGCTTCGTCGGTGAACAGTTCGCGGCACCCGACGCGGTCACCGCCTTGCGCGCGACCCGCCGCGAGGAGCGTCGGGGGGAGGTGGTCCGCCTGTCCGCTTGCGATCCGCTGAATCTGGTCGGAATCGTGACACCCGGTCCTCGCATCCAGGCCACGCTCGCCGGCTCCGTCGTCTATCTGGACGGCGTTCCCCAACCGGCCGAGGCAGCCAAGATCGAGGCGC
>JADGRB010000503.1 GCA_017881315.1 Pseudomonadota bacterium | reverse complement strand
CGCATCGAGGGCCAACACCTTGATCGCGGGAGATCCCTCCCAGAGCGTCTCTTCGGCCGGCATCGCCCGGAGCCTAACATGCGTCCGCGCGGGACCTGCCCGGCCGGATCGGCTAAAAGAGAGCCCTGAAATGAGACGTCACCCGCTGACGGTCCGAGAGCCCGGCGCCGACTACGAGATCCGGATCGTGGGCGATCGCCCGACGCCGCTGCGCGATTTTTATCACGCGCTCTTGCGCCTCCCCTGGTGGGTGACGATCGCGGCCATCAGCGGAAGCTTCTTGGTCGCGAACGCGCTCTTCGCGGTGGCCTATCTGCTGGTGGGCGGTATCTCGCACGCCGCGCCCGCCTCGTTTCGAGACGCCTTCTTCTTCAGCGTGCAGACGATGGGGACGATCGGCTACGGCGCGATGTTCCCCGAGTCGACCGGCGCCAACTGGGTGGTCGTGGTCGAGTCGATCACCAGCCTGACGTTGACGGCGCTGGCGACCGGGCTGGTGTTCGCGAAATTTTCCCGCTCGACGGCTCGGCTGATGTTCTCGAAGAACGCGGTCATCGCGCCCATGGACGGCAAGCCCACCCTGATGTTCCGGCTCGGAAACCAGCGCGGCAATCAGATCGTCGACGCGCGCATCCGGGCGGTGCTGATGCGGACCGAACGGACGGCCGGGGGCGCCGTATTTTACCGGATGCTGGACCTGCGGCTCACCCGCGAGCGATCGCTGTCGCTCTCCCGTTCGTGGAATGCGCTGCACGTCATCGATCGCGACAGCCCGCTTCATGGCGAGACGCCGGCCTCGATGGTGGAGAAGGAGATCGAGCTGCAGGTGTTGGTGGTGGGTCTCGACGACGCGTCGATGCAGACGGTGCACGGGAGGCACCACTACTTCACGGGCGACATCCTGTGGGGGCAGCGGCTGGCGGACGTCCTGACCGAAGTCGACGGCCAGCACCTGGTGCTGGACCTCGACAAGTTTCACGATCTGGTGCCGACCGAACCGACGCCAGATTTTCCGTACCCTTGAATGTTTGACGCGATCCTCTTCGACAACGATGGCGTGCTCGTGGACACCGAGGGGCGCTACTTCCGGGCCAATCGAGAGGTGCTGGCGGGCGTCGGGGTGGAGCTGGGGGAGGCCGCCTACGTGGAGCTGTTCCTGCGCGAGGGCCTCGGCGCCTGGCACCTGGCCGAGGCGCGCGGCCACGGGGCGACCCGCATCGAGGCCCTGCGGGCCGCCCGCGATCGCCGCTACTTCGAGCTGGTGGATGAAGGGGAGATCCTGATCCCCGGCGTGGCCGAGCTGCTGCCGCGTCTCGCGAGCCGCTACCGGCTGGCGATCGTGACCAGCTCGGAGCCCGGCCCGTTCGCGCGCACCCACGCGCGCACCGGCTTGCTGCCGCACTTCGAGCTGGTCCTCACGCGCGCCGACTACCAGCGGAGCAAACCCGATCCCGAGCCTTATCTGACCGCCGTCGCGCGTCTGGGTCTTCCGCCCGCGCGCTGCCTGGTCATCGAGGACTCGGAGCGCGGCCTGCGCGCCGCCAAGGCCGCCGGCCTGTGTTGCTGGGTCGTCCCCTCCCAGCTCACCGCGGCGAGCTGCTTCGACGCCGCGGACGCCGTGTTCCCCGATCTCGCGGCGGTCGGAACGCGACTCCTTCAAGGACAGCAACCCGTCGTCACCGAAAAGTAGAGGAGCATTCGCGAGCACGCCGCTCCTCGACGGGCTGCTCTGCGGCGCCAACCCGGCCGGGATCGACATCGACGCTCTGCCGCAGCATTTGGCCCGCGTAGCGGCGGAGGAGTACATGTCGGTGCGCTCTCTACTCCTTTGGCTCGCCAGCCCCGAGGTGCTCTCCCCCTTCCAGCGCGATCTGCGCGAGTCGTAGTCGTGGTACCCTGAAAGGAGCACGAGCTTAGGTAGCTTCGCTCGCGAAGGATTTCCAATGAGGCGATTTCTCGTTGTCGGTATCTTAGGTCTGGGCGCCGCCCTCTGGTCGATCTCCTGCCAGGGGCCGGATGAGCTTTTCCGTAACGCCCCAGTCGGCCTCACAGGAACCGCAGGGACCGTCTCGTCCACGGGCGGACAAGCCGGTACGGGGGTGAGCGGTGCCGCCGGGACGGGCGCGGCCGGGACCGGCGCCGCGGGTACGGGCGCCGGTGGAGGCGGTCGCGCCGGGACCAACGGCATGGCCGGGACCAACGGGAGGGCTGGCACCAACGGCATGGCCGGGACCAACGGCATGGCCGGGACCAACGGAATGGCCGGGACCAACGGGAGGGCTGGCACCAACGGCATGGCCGGCACGACGGGGGCGGGGGGCGCGAAGAACTGCGTCGACGCGATCAAGCTGAACGGCTACTCGGCAGCGGGCGCCTCCCCTTGCAGCGCGTGCAAGGAAAACGGGAACGACAAGTCCGCCGCGTGCCAGACGATAATCGACTGCGAAGACACGGGCTATCCGTGCACGGGCAATTGTCTGAACGGTTGCAATAATACCGCGGGCGCGGACAGTATCGTCGCGGCCTGCGCCAGCAATCTCGTGAGCGCTTCCTGCCCCGGCGGCGTGTAGCGCTTATCGCTAGAGACGCCGATCTTGGCGCCGCCCTCAGCGCGTCATGGAACTGACAGGCTGACGGCCGGGTCCTCACGGGGCGGCCTGCGCGTCTCATAGATCGCCGGAAAGACTCCGCCCCCGTGGCGACATTGTCCGTCGGCATCGGGCTTGACCAAAACGTTACATTTCGCGCGGCTCAGTTCGCTTGCATACGTATCTTTCGGTGTGCGATTGTCGCCGCCGGTTGGACAATCGCGGAAAGACGGGATGGAAGCTCGGGACCGAGATCTCCCGCCGTC
>JADGRB010000246.1 GCA_017881315.1 Pseudomonadota bacterium | reverse complement strand
TTTCCCGCCGGTGCCGGCCCCCGAGCCGCCCGTATTGGCGTGGCCGCCCGTGGCGACCGCTCCACCGGTTCCCCCCGCCATAGAGCCCGTTGGCGTGGACGAGCACTGCCACATGAGGGCGGTGAACGGGAGCAAAACCAGTCGAAACCGAGGCCGATCTATAAGCATCGCCCTCTGAGTGGGCGTTTTTCGAAAACCGGCTCGGACCGGCGCGAAAAATCAGCGTCGCAGGCCGGCAACTCGGCGGTGACCCGAATCGAGGTACGATGGAACATGCGTCATCATCAGTTGCCTCGCTTCGCACGCGCCTGGTCACTTCTCAGCGGATCTCTCCTCGTCCTCGTGCTTCCTGCCTGTGGATCGAGCGGCTCCTCGTCGGTCAGCGGTCTCGGAGGTTCGGGCGGGAGCGGAAACGGCGGCTCCAGCACCGGCGGGACCGGCGGCTCCGGCTCCGGCGGCACTGGCGGCTCCAGCAGCGGCGGCACCAACGGCTCCGGCACCGGCGGAACCGGCGGCTCCAATACGGGTCGCGGGGGCGGTGCCGGCGGCGGCGCTGGCTCTGCCACGGGGGGCCGAGGTGGAACGGGAGCGACAGGCACCGGCGGCTCCGCGGGCGGTGCGGGATCCGGCGGTGGAGGGGGGATCGGAGGCGCGACCCCGCCCGTCAGCCCGTACATCGTCGTCGATCAATTCGGCTACCTCCCCGACGGCGAGAAGGTCGCTGTGATCCGCGATCCCCAGACCGGGTTCGACGCGAGCGCCTCATTCACTCCGGGGTCGAGCTACGCGCTGGTGAACGTGGCCAGTGGGAGCAGGGTCTACACCGCCGCGCCCACCGTCTGGAACGGCGGCGCGACCGACAGCTCGTCGGGCGACAAAGCCTGGTGGTTCACCTTCACGTCGGTGACGACGGCGGGCGACTACTACGTGCTCGACGTCGACCGGAACGTCCGATCGTACCCGTTTACGATCTCGGACCAGGTCTATCGAGACGTGCTCAAGCAGGCGGTGCGCATGCTCTTCTACCAGCGGGCCGGCCAAAACAAGGACGCCGCCCACGCGGGTGCCGGCTGGACCGACGGACCCAGCTTCGTCGGCGCGCTCCAGGATCACAATTGCCGCCTCTACAGCGACAAGAACAACGCCGCGACCGAGCGAGACGTCTGGGGCGGCTGGTACGACGCGGGAGATCTCAACAAGTACACGAGCTGGACGGCGGGCTACGTGGAATCGCTCTTGCGCGCCTATGCCGAGAACCCGACGATCTGGACCGACGACTACAACATTCCGGAGTCGGGCAACGGGATCCCCGACGTGCTCGACGAGGCCAAGTGGGGCCTCGACTATCTCGCCCGCCTGCAGGGGTCGGACGGTTCGGTGCTGAGCATCGTGGGGGAACCGTCGGCGAGCCCGCCGTCCTCAGCGACGGGGCAGAGCCTCTACGGCTCGGCGAACACGTCGGCGACGCTTGCGACGGCCGCGGCCTTCGCAGCCGGCGCGCGCGTGCTCCGCCTGCCCGGCATCGCCGCGCTCAACACGGCAGCGGACGGCTACCTGACGCGCGCCAAGAACGCCTGGACCTGGGCGGTGGCGAACCCGGCGGTGATGTTCAAGAACAACGACAGCGCCTCCGGCACGTCGGGGCTCGGATCCGGTCAGCAAGAGACGGACGACTACGGGCGCCTCGTCGACAAGCTCGATGCCGCGGGTCAGCTGTTCGCCGCCACGGCCGATGCGACCTACCGATCGTTCTTCGACGCCAACTACAACCAGCTTCACCTCGTCAGCTACGGCAACTACGTCGCTCCCTGGGACATGCAGGGGCAGGACGCGGCGCTCGACTACATCGATGCCTCCGGCGCCACGGCCGCCACCGTGAGCGCGATCCGCTCCAACTACCTCGCCGGCGCCGAGTCGAGCGGGAACCTGGGCGCGATCATCGGCAACCAGGACCCCTATCTCGCCTACATGCCCCAGTACACCTGGGGCTCGAACTCGGTCAAGGCGAACGTCGGCGATTTGCTGGCCGACCTCGTCATTCACAAGATTGACGCTTCGAACGCGGACGTCATGCGCGCGGCGTCGCGCTTCGTGCACTATCTCCATGGCATCAACCCGCTGTCGTTCGTGTACTTGACGAACATGTCCGCGCACGGGGCCGAGAACGGCGCCAACCAGCTCTTCCACACCTGGTTCACCGACGGCAGCTCGGTCTGGGATCAGGTGGGCGTCTCGACCTACGGTCCACCGCCCGGCTTCCTCACGGGCGGCCCCAATCCCAGCTACGACTGGGATGGTTGCTGCCCCTCCGGCTGCGGCAGCACCGGCAACAACGCGATCTGCACGGCCGAATCGATCTCTCCGCCCAAGGGGCAACCGGCCCAGAAGTCCTACAAGGACTTCAATACGGGCTGGCCGCTCGACTCCTGGAGCGTCACCGAACCGAGCGACGGATATCAGGTCGCCTACATCCGGCTGCTCTCGAAGTTCGTGCGTTAGTTGGTCGACACGACCCCTGTCGCGAGGTTGATTGACCATTGAGCGTAGTAGCTGAGGTGCCACGTCGTGCCGTCAAAGGTCAATGGCAACCACAGGTATGTCGAAAGGCTCAGGTTGTTGGAGTTCCATATGTCACCCGCGTAGATGTAGGTCGTCGTCTGGCTGCCCACGATCGGAATCACGTAGGTGGGCTGAGAGCTCCAGGTCGAGTTGTTTGCGCCGAGGGGGGCGAAAGTATTGTTCCACGGCCCGTCGATCGAGCCCGTGGAGGTCAAATAGGCCGCCTCATTCGGCGCCCAGCCGGTCTGACCCGAGCTGACCCCGTAGTATTTTCCGCCGACCTTCCAGAACGCGTAGGCTTCGCGGGTGTCCGAAGCCCAGATCTTGGTGGTGTTCTGGACGCTCAGATAGTCGCTCGAGAGCTGGTACACCTCGGTGTCGCGAAAATCTCCCGCCGCGTTCCCGCCCGGCCCTCCAGTGGAAATGAAGTAGGCGCTCCCATCAGGCTCCTGCCAGAGCGCGCAGTCGCGCGAACCATTGGTCCCAGGTTGGAAGTGGTTCACGTACGTATAGTTGCCATCCACGGTGGGGCTGGTGAAAACGACAGCCTCCGAGTCACAATAGCCGCCGCTCACGCCAGAGCAGGACTCCATGTCCCAGTGGGCCCACATCACATACAGCTTCGTGGAAGCGTTGTAGATGACTTTGGGCCGTTCGATGATCAGATTGACGTTGTTTAGGACAGGGTTCGTGCTGGTGGTGACGACCGAATTGCGATGCTCCCAGGTGACCAGATCCTTGGAGGCGTAGCAACCGATAGCGTGGAAGTTGCCTGTACCGTTCGTGTTCAGGGTCTTGTCTTCGCCGAACCAGTACCAGGTATCGCAAACCTTGATCAAACCGCCACCGTGCGCCTGGATGTGCTTTCCCGTCGTGTCATTCCAGGGCCCGGTGTTGTTGATGGTGACATTGGCATTTGCCGGACCGCCCGATGGGCAATCGTTGCCCGCCGTTCCACCGACTCCCGTCGCGCCGGCGGACCCGCTCGCGCCGGCGGACCCCCTCGCGCCGCCGGACCCGCTCGCGCCGCCGGACCCGCCCTTGCCGCCGGACCCGCTCGCGCCGGCGGAACCCCTCGCGCCGCCGGACCCGTTGGCACCGCCCGAAGCAGCCCGACCACCGCTGCCCGCCGAACCACCGGTCCCTGTTCCGCCACCGGTCCCTGTTGCGCCGCCTGAAGCGGCCTGACCACCGCTGCCGGTCGTCCCGCCGCTACCCGTCCTGCCGCCTGTGCCAATGGCGCCGCCACTGCCACGGGAGCCTCCCGCGGCGGCTGTGCCGCCACTCCCGGTGATCGCGCCGCTTCCCGCTGCGCCGCCACCTCCCGATCCACCAGCGCCGCTCGCTCCGGTAGTGGATGAAGTCGTGGCGGTCGAACAGCCCGCGCTGGCGGCAAACAGAAGTGCCAGGACAGTAGATTTGGTGATCGGGAGCGATGAATCACCAAACCTCGAAGACATACCCACAACTGTCAGAACGTCGATTTTGTGTTACGAAGATTCGCAAAGGCCTCGCGCCGCGGCGGCCCATTGTTACTCGGTCAGGTCCATCCTCGGCGCCGCCGCCGAGGTCTTCACGTCGCAGGTGCGTTCAATAGACGCCGAGCTCGGCGATCGCCGGGACGTCGTGGGCGGCGTCGATGACCAGCGCGACCGCTTCGGCTGTGGTCGGCGGCAGTTGCCACAGCTGGCGCTGCCCGATGACGGTTCCCGCAATCGTTGCCCCGGTGACGTCGGTCGGGCTCTTGTTCCAGGTTCCATTCTGCTTGATCTCGATATGATAGCTGGTGGTGCGCTCGCCGAGCTCAATCGGCTCGCGGATGCTGATCACGCCAAAGGTCACGGATGCGGGCGGTGCGACCTCCAGCCGCCCCGCCTTCTGGCCCGCGGCTGCGGCCCAGTACGTACAAAGATCGCCGTCCAGCGCTTTGGACGCTTCGAAGCCCGGGTTGGCCCAGGTCGAGTCGGCCGAGACGGGCTGACCATGGATCAGATCAGTCGCGTAGAGCGAGCCATACCAGGCAGCGAACTGGCGAAGCAGATCGACGTCCGGCGTGTCGAACTGACCGGTCGTGGCGGGGGGGACATTCAGAATCAGCGTGGCGTTCATTCCGACGGTGGTGAAGTAGGTCGACTGCAGGTCGGTGAACGAGATGACCGAATTGGCCGGGTGCCAAAACCAGGTGTTGAGGCCGCGATCGGACACCGGCGCTTCGGCGGGGTACCAGACGTTCGCTGGCCCACCGTTCGGCACATTCGCAATCGAGGATGTCGAACGCGAGGCCTGCCCATTCTGATCGCCGAGATATCGGAGATTTGCTCCCGTGGCGGCGATCTCCGGACCCATATAGACCAGCACCTGCGGCTGCAGTTGATGAGCCAGCTGGACGATTCCGGCCCAATCGAGGGAGGTCGGCGCCTGATATCCATTGAATTCGATCTGGTACACGGGCCCGTAATTCGTCAGTAGCTCGGTCAGCTGGTTGCGGAAGTAGGTCTCGTAGTCGGCGCTGGAGCTGGGGTAGTGGTCGTCGTGCGGCGACAGGTAGAAAGCCACTCTCATTCCTGCGGCGTGCATGGCGTCGGTGAAGTCGCGCACCACGTCGCCTTGACCGTTCTTCCAAGGGCTGTTCTTGACCGAGTAGTCCGTATACGCAGACGGCCAGAGACAGAACCCGGTGGCGTGCTTGACGACCAGCTTCGCCTGCCGAAAGCCGGCGTCCTTCAGCGCGACGACCCACTCGCTGGCGTCGAGGTTGGTGGGATTGAAGAGGGACGGGGTGTCGACGGCGGGGTCGCCGTATTCGGTTCCGTCGAACGTGTTGAGCCCGAAGTGAAGGTAGGCCGTCAACTCGGTTCGCTGGAAGGCGATCTGCGCCGGGGTGGGTGCGGGCGCGACAGCTGAGGGCGCGCCCGGCGCAGCTGGGCAAGTCTCGATGGTTGCGCTACCGGCGTCCGCGCCGGAGGCCCCTGCGTCGTCGCCACGGACGGCGAGCACCGAATCGCGCCAGCCACACCCGCTCAGCGCGACGCCGCAGGTGAGCAGAAACCAGATCCAGCCAGTCATGCCGCGAGACAGCGCCCTCACCGGTACTGCTCCAGCAAGAGCTCCTGAGTATAGAAAAGAAGACGGCGACCGCCGTGGTCCCCGCTTCCATGTCGAGGTGCGGCGCAAAATGGGTGAGCCAGTATTTTATTGCGACGCACTCAGGGGCCTGGAGGCAGTCAGTGTAAGGTGTACAAGGCCGAACATCCTCAGGAGGTCACGCTGCGGCTGGTGCCCGATGCCGGGCATCCGCCGACGCTGGATGACGTTTACCGGCGATACTGCCGGTACGTCGGGGCGGTTATCCTGCGTCTGTACGGCTGCCCGTCGGAGGTGGACGATCTGATCCAGGATGTATTCGTCGAGGCGGCGGTGGGCCTCACGCGCCTCCGCGACCCCGAGGCCATCAAGGGTTGGCTCGCGACGATCGCGGTGCGCACGGTCAGGCGGCGCCTCCGTGTGCGTAGGGCCTGGCGTTTTCTGGGTCTCGACCGCGACGCTGCCGAAACGGTGCTGGTGGATCCCAAGGCCTCTCCGGCCGATCGGGTTCTCTTGCGGGCGGTCTACAAGGTGTTGGACGAGATGCCGGTTCAGGATCGGCTGGCGTTCACGCTACATACAATCGAGGGCGAAACGATGAAAGCCGTCGCGAAGCTCTGCGGTTGCACGCTCGCCACCGCCAAACGGCGGGTGGCCCGCGGCCAACGGCTCATCGAACAGAGGATGTCGGATGGATGACGGTCAGGACCTGATGCGGCGGATAGCCAGCGCCGGCCGGCGTATCGACCCGAGTTTGTCCGATCGGGACGTCGAACGATTGGTGGCGGGGGCGCGGCGACGCCGCGAGCGCCGCGCCATCATGCTTCGGGCGGTGCTGGCGGCCGGAGCGACCGCGGCTCTGGCTTTGACCGGCGCACTGGTCGTCCATCGCGCCCGGTACGCACCCGAGGCAGAGCTGGCCCCGGCGCCCCAGGGCGTGCCGCCGGCGGATACCAAGCGGATCCTGCGCCTGCCGGATGGGTCGACGGCCGTCCCGCTCGATCCGGAGACGCAGATCGACTTGGTCGAAGAGCGCTCGGATCGCGTGATGCTGTCGCTGGTGCGCGGACGGGGGCGGTTCGAGGTCACCCCTCGGCCCAAGCGCGCCTTCCTCGTGCGCGCCGGCGACGTGACGGTCACGGTGGTGGGGACCGTTTTCACCGTAGAGCGGGTCGCCGATCGCGTCGGCGTGGCCGTCCAGCGCGGGACCGTTCACGTCGACTGGGGGCCCGGTTCGGCGCCGTTGACGGCCGGTCAAAGCGGCTGGTACCCGCCGCTGGTCACGACCGCGGATGGTCCGGGCGCGACAGCGAAGGCGGTCCGCGTGTCGCGTCCGCCCAGAGGCAAGGTCGCGTCGTCGGCCAGCGCGCGCAACGAAAGAGGCGCCGCGGCGGCCGAGTTGCTGTTGGCGGCGGATCGGGCGCGCCTGTCGGGGCGCACCGACGAGGGCGCGGAGCTGTTGCGGAAGCTGCTGCGCGAGCACCCAGACGATCCGCGGGCGCCGCTGGCCGCGTTCACGTTGGGCCGGCTGCTGCTGATCGAGCTCGGGCGACCCGCCGAGGCCGCGGCCACTTTTGCGCAGGCACGACGAATGGCACCGGCGGGGCCATTCGCGGAGGATGCCCTGGCCCGCGAGGTCGAGGCGTTGAGCAAGGCCGGCCTGGCCGCGGACGCTCTCGCCCGCGCCCGGGAATACCAGCACCTGTACCCGAACGGGCGGCGCATGGTGACCGTGAGGACGGCCGGCGGAATCAAGTGAACGCCAGCAGGGCGGCGTTGCCCATCGCGTGGGCGTTGATCGCCGCCAGTGCGTTGCCGGCCATCGCGCAAGACAGGGCCTCCCCGTCCAGCGGACACGTCGAGCTCGAGGTCGAGGGGTGTCCCACCGTTCCGACCGCCGCCGTGCGCCGTGTACTTGGCATCGAGATCGGCGATTTGTTGCTCGAGCCGTCCACCGGCGAGGTGCAGGACGTTGACCGCCTGATCAT
>JADGRB010000245.1 GCA_017881315.1 Pseudomonadota bacterium | reverse complement strand
GTCGGCGCCAAGCCGGGGCGCTTCGAGCTGGCCCACGGCGGGACCCTGTTCCTCGACGAGATTGGCGAGATCCCGATCGAGATGCAGGTCAAGCTCCTGCGCGTCCTGCAGGAGTCGGAGTTCGAGCGCGTGGGCGGCATCAAGACCATCAAGGTCGACGTGCGCCTGGTGACCGCCACCAACCGCGACCTCACCCACGAGATCGCCGAGGAGGCCTTCCGCGAGGATCTCTTCTACCGGTTGAACGTGGTGCCCATCCACATCCCGCCCCTGCGTGACCGCCGGGAAGATATCCCGCTGCTGGCAGCGCATTTCATCGCTAAGTTCAACGATCGCTTGAAGAAGCAGATCACGCACATCTCGGACGGGGCCATCGCGCGCCTCATGGCCTACAACTGGCCCGGCAACATCCGCGAGCTCGAGAACATGATGGAGCGGACGATGCTGTTCTGCGAAGGTCCCGAGATCCACGCGCACGACCTGCCGCCCGAGATGGCTCACCTCGTCGACACGACGCTGGCGGGCGCGGCGGCGGCGGCGGCCCGCGCGCCGATCCAGCCTCCCCACGTCGATGGGGCGGAGGACGACAGCGGCGTGGGCGTGGCCGCCTCGTCCGGGCCCTCCACGCTGACCTCGATGCCCGCGGCGACGGGCGGCTCGCTGAAGGAGGCGGTGAGGGCCGAGACCGAGCGCGTCGAGCGCGAGCTCATCGTGCGGGCGCTCGAGGAAACGAGCGGCAACGTCACGCAGGCGGCGCGCAAGCTGAAGATCTCGCGCAAGAGCCTGCAGACCAAGATGAAGGAGCTGGGTCTGCGCGAAAAATGAACGTTGTGTTATCGTCGCGCCCACGTCCTTGAGCGCCGCCACTTTCAGGAAGACGTCTTGGGCGATCGTCGCCTCGCTGACGCTCTTTGCGGCCGCCGCGCGGGCGGCCGAGGTGACCCGGGTCGTCTCGGCGCTCGACGGCGACAGCAGCTTCGACTTCAACTTGACCGCGTCGTGGACCCACGATGCCAAGAGCGCCCTCATCAAGCGCGAGACCGCGACCCCCTCCGGGATCCAGGTCCATCCAGATCTCAAGTACGCCCAGACCCAGGACCTGCTCACCCTGCGGGCCGATTTCGGCATCCTGTGGGACGTGGGGCTTCACATCGAGGCGCCGCTGGTCCTCTCCGATTCCAACACCCTCAGCTTCGACTGCGACAACCCCGGCAGCACGGACTGCGTCACCGCCGCCAACTCGTCCTTCGTGCGCGATCAGATTCTGCCGAACGCGACGGGCTCGCCGCTCTTCAAGAGCCCCACCCGCCGGGGCTTCCAGAACCTGGGCCTGGGGGCCACCTGGGCGGTCTTCAACGAGCGCCGCGACGACACCAAGCCGACCTGGATGCTGGGCTTCGACGCCAAGCTCGACGTCTTCAAGGACAAGCGCTACGACCCGGCGAACCCGACCGCCAACGACGCCACCGGGCTCGGTTACCACCAGCTCATCTGGTCGACCTGGGTCTCCAAGCGTTTCCGCCACTTCGATCCCTACTTCGGCGCCTATTACATGCTGCCGATCCGGACCAACGGCAGCATCTTCCAGAACTACAACCCGGCCACCCAGACCTCGGTCGGTCCGCAGCAGCAGGCCGGGACGACGATCGGGGTCGAGCAGATCGCCTGGGAGAACCCGCGCGGAGATCAGCGCGTGACGATCGAGGCGCGCGGCCACGCGGAGGAGCATTTCGCCGGGCGCGGTTACAGCGAGATCTGGGAGCCGCTCTCGGGCTCGCCCGGCTGCAGCGTGGCCGCCGGCGCCGCGACGCCCTGCCGCGCCGGGCTCGATCAGCTCGAGATGGTCGACCCCACCAACCCGCAGGGAAACCCGCAGGCCGCTCCCTACCCCGGGGTCACCGACATCGATGCTTACGGATCGTTCGGGGGCGACCTCGGGCTCAACATCCAGGTGGGCCGGTACATCCGATTCCGCGGTCTGTTCGGTCTCACCGTCGACATGCCCCACTTCCTGACCAACGCCAACGCGGGCGTCGACGCCAACCACGACCTGGTCGTCAACTCACTAGACAAGGCCGAGGCCAACCCCGTCTATCGGGAGTCGATCGACCTGCCGGGGCGCCGGTTCCGCGTCGAACAGACCGAGGTCTGGAGCCTTCTTCTCGAAGGCTCGATCATGTTCTAGCCGCGCGACTTCTGCGCGACCAGAGCATAGATCTCGCGCCGTGGACGGCCGGTCGAGGTGGCCAGCTCGCGGGCCGCGTCGCTCGCCGAGCGTCCTTCCGCCAGGATCGCTGCGGCCCGCTCCCTGATCTCGTTGTCGTCTAGATCCACGGCGCCCCCGCCGTCGGCGCCGGCGACGACCAGCGTCACTTCGCCGAGTGGGCGCGACTCGGCGTAGCGGGCGGTGAGCGCCTCCAGACGATCGCGGACGAACTCCTCGTGCGGCTTGGTCAGCTCGCGCGCGACGCAGGCGCGTCGATCGCCGCCCAGCACCGCCGCCAGATCGGCCAGCGTGGCACCCGCGCGCAAGGGCGATTCATAGAAGACCAACGTGAAGGGGAGGGCGCGCAGGCTCTCGAACAGACGCCGCCGTGCCCCGGATTTGCGGGGTGGGAAGCCAAGGAAAAGAAACCTGTCGGTCGGCAGACCTGCCCCGACCAGCGCCGCCAGCACCGCGGACGGCCCGGGGACCGGGACCACCCTGGCGCCGGCGCCGATCGCCGCGGCGACGATCCGGTAGCCGGGATCGGAGACCAGCGGCGTTCCGGCCTCGGAGATCAGCACCACCTGCCCGCCGGTCTCGAGGCGGGCGGCGACCTCGCGGGCGCGCCCGGCCTCGTTGCCGTCGAAGCACGACACGATCGAGGGGCCGCCGCCGGTGCCAGCGCCCGCTCCGATCTGGGCCAGCAGGCGTCGCGCGCTGCGGGTGTCCTCGGCGACGATCAGGTCGGCGGCGCGCAACGCGGCCGCGGCCCGCGGGGACAGATCCTGAGCGTCCCCCAGCGGGGTGGCCACCACGGTCAGCGTGCCGGACGCCTTCACCGACGACGATCCTGCCCGGTCGCATCTTCGACCGTGGCCCGGATCGCTTCGCCCAGCTCGGCTTCGAGGTAGCGGCGCAGCCTGGCCTTGAGGCGCTCCTCGATCTGGCGCGCTCGCTCGCGGCTGATGCCGTGTGCGCCGCCGATGCGCTCCAAGGTCACTGGCCGCTCAGAGAGCAGCCGCCTGCGAAACAGATCCAGCTCCCGGGACCCGAGGCGCGCGCTGAACCGATCGAGCTTGCCCCGCAGCACCTGCTGAAACTCACCCTCCTCGACCAGCAGATCCGGCTGCGCGCCCGGACCGGCGGCGACCAGATCGCCTTGCGTGCGGGCTCCGTCGCCCGGCGCCGGAGCGTCGAGCGAGGTTTCGGTGGCGGTCAGGCGCCGTTCCATCTCGACGACGTCCTCGGCCCTCACATCGAGCGCCACCGCCAGCTGCTCGGCGTCGACCTCGACTCCCTGACGATCGAGGCGCGCGCGTTCCCGTCGCAGGTTGAAGAAGAGCTTGCGCTGCGGCTGCGTGGTGCCGATCTTCACCAGCCGCCAGTTGGCCAGGATGTAGCGGAGGATGTAGGCCCGGATCCACCAGGCCGCGTACGACGACAGCTTGACGCCCCGATACGGGTCGTACTTCTCGACCGCCTGTAGGAGCCCGAGGTTCCCTTCCTGGATGAGGTCGCCGAGGTTGCGGTGCACCCGCCGGTAGTCTTGCGCGATCTTGACGACCAGCCGGAGGTTGGCCGTGACCAGCCGGTGCCCGGCCGCCCGCTCGCCCGTCGCGCCGTAGCGGACCGCGAGGTCGTGCTCCTCCTCGCGCGACAGCAGCGGGTGCCGGGCCAGCTGCCGAAGGTAGGTCCGCAGGCCCGAATGCCCGAGGGACGCGAGGGTGCCCCCACCTGGGGCGGTCTCCCCCGCCGCTCCAATGCCCTCCCAGGGGCGCGCCCGTTGGTGGTCGCGCGCGGGTGCGATCTCGGCATCGTAGTCGACATCCACGCCCGGAACCGTGTGGGCGCTCGTGGCGGTCTGCTTTCGGCCGATCACCACGGGCGAATTATAACGCGATCTCTGCGTGCAGCGCGCCGGACAGCTGGCTATCATCCAGGTACGTCATGGATCTCATCGACGGTCCATCCCCCGATCCCTCGTCCTTCCCTCCCCCATTGCCCCCGGAGTCGCGCATGCGGCGGTTCAGCAAGGTTCTCGCGTTCTCGGCTGCCTGCAGCGCGGCGCTCATCTTGACCATTCGCCACGGCGGCGACGGCATCCGGGTGAGCGCGGACGGTCAGCTCCGGGCGGCCACCCGGGCGGCCGTCGGGAAGTACGACCTCGGGCAGCTGCCGATCTTCTCGAAGACCCTGTTCTACGTGCGTGAGAACTATTTCGACAAGAACCGGCTCGATCCCAAGCGGATGCTGGTGGGCGCCCTCGATTTCGTCCAGCGCGACGTTCCCGAAATCTTGATCGACCGCTGGCCGGAGCACGACCCCAAGCAGGTGACCGTCAAGGTCAACGGCCAGCAGCGCAGCTTCTCGATCGAGCGGGTGGACGCGCCCTGGAGCCTGCGCAGCATGCTGCAGGAGATCTTCCGCTTCGTGCAGCCGAACCTGCAGCCGGTGCCCGAGAAGGAAGAGGCGCGGCGGTTGGTCGAGATCGAGATGGCGGCCACCAACGGGATGCTCTACACGCTCGACCCGCACTCGGTGTTGCTGGACGTCGAGACCTACAAGGACATGCGCACGCAGACCCAGGGCAAGTTCGGGGGCCTGGGGATCGTGATCGAGATGGACAAGAAGAACCGCATCACGGTCAAGCGGCCGATGCCCGACACGCCGGCCATGCGGGTCGGGATGAAGCCCAAGGACCACATCGTCCGCATCAACAACGAATCGACCATGAACATGACGCTGACGGAGGCGGTCGATCGCCTGCGCGGCGACGTCGATACGACCGTCGATGTGTACGTCGAGCGGGACAACGTCGCGGGGGTCAAGAAGTTCGCCATCACCCGCGCCTTCATCCGTCCCCCGTCGATCGATCCGCCGGCACGCATCCTGGCGGTGCCGGCCGGTCCGGGACAGCCGGTGGCCAAGGTCGGCTACTTCCACATGCAGCACTTCTCCGCCAACAGCGCCGGCGACCTCGCGGACGCGCTGACCATGTTCGACAAGGAGAAGGTCAAGGGGATCATCATGGACCTGCGCGGCAACCCCGGCGGGCTCTACGAGCAGGCGCAGAAGGTCTCGGACGCCTTCATCAAGGCCGGCACGCTGGTGTCGATGGTCGGGGTGGGGGGCGCGCAGCGCAAGGACGAGACCGCCACCGACAGCGGCCACGAGCCGACGGTGCCGCTGGCCGTGCTGGTGAACCAGAACTCGGCCAGCGCCTCCGAGATCGTCGCAGGCGCCATGAAGAACCTGGATCGAGGGGTCGTGATCGGCGAGGAGACCTTCGGCAAGGGCTCGGTGCAGGTGCTGTTCGACATCCAGTCGCCCATCTCGTTCGGCGACCACGCCGAGGACGACAAGCTCGGGCTCAAGCTGACCACCGCGCAGTACCTCACGCCGGGCGACATCTCGATCCAGGGCGTGGGCGTGGTCCCCGACATCGAGACCGACGCGCTCCTGGTCCAGAAGGACGGCGACCACTCCTGGATCCGCCTGCAGCCCTCGGTCCACAAGCGGCGCGAGGCGGACTACGAATGGCACCTCGAGCACCCGAGCGCGCGGCACGGCGAAAAACCCGAAGAGACCGTGACCTACTTCTTCCAGCCCAAGAAGCCCGGCGACAAGGCGGCCGCGCACAACGAGGACGACGAAGGCATGGACGAGGACGCCGACGATCCGGCCGACAACGACGATCAAGATCTGAAGACCGACTTCTTGATCGACTTCGCGCGCGACTTCCTGGCGCAGGCCAAGAGTAGCCGCCGCCGCGAGGCCGTGCAGCAGGCCAAGGCGTATCTCGACAAAGTCCGCGCCGTCGAGGACAAGAAGGTCTCGCAGGCGCTCGAGAAGCTGGGGGTCGACTGGACCGCCGGTCCGTCCACCGGCGCAGCGCCGGACCTGCAGGTGTCCCTGCAGGCAATCGGCGACGCCAAGATCGCGGCCGGGACGGTGGCCAGGCTCAAGGGCACCGTCAAGAATGTCGGCCATGCCCCCGCCTACCGGGTGCGGGCGGTGCTCGACAGCGACAACCCGCTCTTCGACGAGAACGAGATGGTGTTTGGCCACCTCGGCCCGGGCGAGTCCAAGAGCTACGAGATCTCCGTCAAGGTGCCGACCTCGTCGTTCACGCGCACCGACGAGATCAAGGCCACCCTCTACACGCAACGGGGGACCGCCAAGGCGGGCGCCGCCGACCTGCTGGTGAACATCGAGGGGAAGCAACGCCCGATGTTCGCCTACAGCTACCAGACCATCGACGATCAGAAGGGGGCGAACCGCGACGGGCAGGTCCAGCGCGGCGAGCAGGTCCGCATGCTGGTCACCGTGAAGAACATCGGTCAGGGTAGGGCGCTGCACACCGAGGCGGTCCTGCGCAACGGCACCGGCCAGGAGGGGATCCTGATCAGCGCCGGTCGCTTCGAGACCAAGGACCTCGGCCCGGGCGAGACCAAGACCTTCTCCTTCATCTACGAGGTGAAGCCCGAGTACAAGGGCGACGATTTTCAGCTGGAGCTGGCGGTCGGAGACACCACCTTGGGCGAGTCGGTGACCGACAAGATCAAGGTCAAGGTCGTCCCCGCGGGTCCCGCGCCCGAGGCCCTGACCGGCACCGCGACGGTCTCGCGCGACGATGTGCCCTTGCGGGAGACGGCGGCCGAAGGCGCCTTGCTGGTCGGGCGCGCGCCCAAGGGGACCACCTTCAAGACCACCGGGCGGCTCGGGGCCTTCACGCGGATCGACGTCGACGGTACCCGGTCGGCGTTCGTCGCCAGCGCGGACCTCAAGGCCGGGGGCGCCGTTCACGGCGGCTTCAAGCCCGAATGGGAGGTGACCCCGCCGGTCTTGACGGTGACGGCGCCGACGATCGCGACCGGCGACACCGTCCACATCAAGGGGCACGCGACGGACGATCGCGTGGTGCGCGACGTCTACATGCGGGTCTGGAACCGCAACGCCAAGATTCCGGTGAAGAAGGCCTTTTACCAACCGAACCGTCTGGTCGGGGATCGCACCAAGATGGACTTCGAGGCCGACGTTCCGGTGGGCGCCGGCAGTAACCTCGTGCAGGTGTTTGCGCGCGAGTCGAACGAGGTGCAGTCCCTCCAGACG
This sequence comes from Pseudomonadota bacterium, assembly GCA_017881315.1. Lineage (GTDB taxonomy): Bacteria > Myxococcota_A > Polyangia > Fen-1088 > Fen-1088 > JADGRB01. Next base: position 320 of record JADGRB010000245.1, on the reverse strand, counting down.
GTCGTGGTCCTCAAGCGGACCGGGTCGACCTTGGTTGCTCAGCCCTCGGAGGCGCAGCCGATACCCGACGCCGGGCATCCGAAGTTTCCGGGCGACGCGGTCAAGAAGTAGCGCCGCATCGGCGCGGGCGGTCGGCGCCGCCTCCGCGGGCGGTAGCCCGCATCCGTCGCGGCGTCGGCACCGATTCCGCGTCAGAGATTTGGCGAACGGATGCCGCCGCGGCGCGCTGCAAAATGTGGGTGCCCGCATACATCCGCTCATCGAAAACGGCAGCGCGGGTGTAGGGTGATCGCACACGAAAACTGTGCAGGTGATGCGAA
>JADGRB010000244.1 GCA_017881315.1 Pseudomonadota bacterium | reverse complement strand
TAGGCGCTGTGCTTCTGCGTCTCGGTGACCGGGATCGGGTGCGGGTAGAAGAAGTGGCCCATCCCGGCGTCGCCGCCGATCAAGATGAATTGCTGAAAGGACGGGCTGGTGCGGCAGGCCTCCAGCAGCCAGAACATCCCCTTGATCGCCACGTCCATGATGGACTCGGGCGTCTCCTTGCTGGTCGCCAGGTGCAGAAGGTGGGTCACGTCGGCGACCGCACGCTCGGCGACGCCACGCTCCTCGATCGATCCGGTGACCACCTCCAACCGCGGGCCGACCTCCAGCTTTCGGTTGTGGCAGAGGGCGCGAACGGTGAACTTCGAGAACCGCGGATCCGCCAGCAATCGAGCGATGAACGTCTGGCCCACCTTGCCGGTGGCGCCCGTGACCAGGATTCGGGGTGTCTTCGATGGGGGTGTCTGCGTGGGCATGCTCATTTGACTCCACGCCGTGAGGCGTTCTTTTCGAACACGCGGTCGACGATGACGGCGGCCAGGATGACCCCGCCAGCGACCACGTTCTGCCAGAGCGACTTGCCCACCAGGTTCACCGCGTTGAAGGTGATCTGCATGATGCCGGCGCCGATGAGGACCCCGAACACGGAGCCGCGGCCGCCCAGCAGCGAGCAGCCGCCCAGCACCGCGGCGGCGACCGCGTGCAGCTCGTAGGCCGAGCCGAGCGAGGGCGTGGCGCTGGGCAGGTAAGCGACATATAGAATTCCCGCCACGCCCGACAGGCCGGCGCTGGCGACGAAGGTGATGAGGCGGATCCGCTGCACGGGCACGCCCGACAGCCGCGCCGCCTCGGCGTTCGAGCCGATGGCGTAGCAGTAGCGCCCGAACAGAGTCCGGTGCATCAGGAACGCCGTGATCGCGATGGCGCCGAGCGCGAACCAGAACGGCATCGGCATCCCGAGGCCGATCCCCTCGCCCAGGAACCGGAAGCCGGGGAACTTGCCCTGAAAGCCGATGTCGGTGCCGCCGGTCAGGACCTCGGCGAACCCGCGCAGCAGCAGCATCGAGCCCAGCGTCACCACGAACGGCTGCACGCCGAGCCAGGTGATGACCAGGCCCTGCGCCAGACCGACGACCAGCGACAGCGCGATGGCCGCCGTGACGGCCGCGCCGATGCCCAGCCCCGCGTACATCGTCAGATAGCTGGTGGTGACCGCCGAGATGCAGATGATCGAGCCGACCGACAGGTCGATGCCGCCGGCGATGATCACCACCGCCTCGCCCAGCGCGAACAGCGAGATGAGCGAGATGTGGCGGATGGTGTTGCGCAGGTTGTCGGCGCCCAGGAACACCGGGTTGAGCACCGCGGTGAGACCGGCCAGGCCGATCATCACGGCCAGCATCGTCAGCTCTTTCTTCATCCGGGCCACCCGCGTGGGCGAGGTGGACGCCGCGATCGCCCGGGGAGCCGGGTCGGCTGGAATCTGGGCCTCCGTCAGGTTGGCGCTCATGCTGCTGCATACCTCAGGATGTTGGCGTCGGTGAGCTCTGCCCGCCCGAGCTCGCCGCGCGACCGGCCCTGGGCGAGGACGATGGCCCGGTGGCAGAGCGCCGCGATCTCCTCGGCCTCCGAGCTGGAGACGATGATCGCCTTGCCCGCTGCGGCGAGCTCCCGGACCACGTCGTGCACGTCGCGCTTGGCGCGCACGTCGAGGCCCCGCGTCGGCTCGTCGAGCAGCAGCACCTTCGGATCGCGGGCCATCCACTTGCCGAGCACGATCTTCTGCTGGTTGCCGCCCGAGAGGCCCGAGGCGGGTCCGCCGGCGCGGATCCGGAAGCGCTCGATGTAAGGCCGGGCGATCGCCATCTCGTCCTCGAGCAGGAACTTGTGCAGCGAGGGCAAGGCCAGGTTGCGCTCGACCAGCATGCTGAGGATCAAGCCCTGCGAGCCGCGCTCCTCGGGCACCAGCGCGAACCCGGCCGCCATCGCGTCGCGCGGATTCTGGATCGACAGCGGCTTTCCACCGACCTTCACCTCGAGGCCGCAGGGGCGCACCCCGAAGAGCTCGCGCAGCACGCTGCTGCGCCCGGCGCCGACCAGGCCCGCCAGCCCGAGGATCTCGCCCGCGTGCAGATCGAACGAGACCCGCCCGCGGACCGACAGCACCACCTCCGACCGGCCCGTCGGGGGCGCGACCTCGGTGACGTTGGTGGTTCCGGCCAGGAGCTCGACCAGCTTGTCGAGCGTCGCCTCGCGGGTCGGCAGCTCGGCCACCCGCTCGCCGTCGCGCAGGCAGACCACGCGGTCGGTGATCTCCAGGACCTCGCGCAGGCGGTGCGAGATGTAGACCATCGCGATGCCGTTCTTGCGGAGATCGCGCAGCAGCGTGAACAGGCGGGCCGCGTCGGTCTCGCTCAGCGTCGCGGTCGGCTCGTCGAGCAGCAGCACCTTGGCGTCCAGCGACAGCGCGCGCGCGATCTCCGTCCGCTGCTTCTGCCCGGGCGACAGCGACCGCAAGGGCGTGCGCGGATCGATGTCGCCGCCCACGCGCGCGAGCACCTTGCCGGCCCGGCTGTAGAGCGCGGGCCGATCGATGATCCCGAACCGGTGCGGCTCGTGGCCGAGAAGCACGTTCGAGCCCACGTCCAGATCCTCGGCCTGGATCAGCTCCTGCCGCACCAGCGAGACGCCCAGGCGAATCGCGTCGGCGGGGCTGGTGGGCGACTGGCCGTCGATCGACACGGTGCCGGCGTCGGGCTGGTGCACGCCGGCGGCGATCTTCATGAGCGTCGACTTGCCGGCGCCGTTACCGCCCAGCAGGCCCACGATCTCGCCGGGCGCGACGTCGAAGTCGACCCCGCGCAGCGCGCGCACGCCGCCGAAAGATTTTTCGACGCCTCTCAGCGCGAGCGGCATCGGTCCTCGACTGTCATTTCTTCAGCTCGCGCAGCTCGTTCCAGAACTGGTCCACGTTCTCTTTGTTGACCACCAGGATACCGGTGTCGACGAAGGGGGGCACCGTCTTGCCGTCGCGGATCTCCTTGAGCGCCTTGATCGACTGGTAGCCGAACTGAAACGGACGTTGCACGACGGTGGCGGTGACGAGGCCGTCGCGCACCGCCTTCAAGGTCTCCTCCTCCTCGTCGAAGACGACCAGGATCGGCTTGTCCTTGCGGCTCGAGGCCCGGACCGCGTCGGCCATGCAGGGGCCGTTGTACGACCAGATCCCCATCGCGAGCACCAGGTCCGGGTAGCGCGCCAGGGCGTCCTCGACGTTCTTCTTGGCCAGCGCCCGATCGGCGTGGTCGAGGAACACCGGGAGGATCTCGATCCCGGGCACCTTGCCCAGGGTCTCGTCGATCCCCTGCTTGCGCTCGATGGCGTTCTGCATGTCGATCCGCCCCACGAACAGCGCCACCTTCCCCTTGGTGATGTGGGCCGCCTTGAGCGCGGCCACCGCGGTGGCGCCGGCCAGCTTGCCGGCCTCGACGTTGTTGGTCCCGACGTAGACCTTGCGGGGCGATTTCGGCGCATCGGAATCGGTGGTCACGAGCGGCATCTTGGCCGCCACGCGCTCGAAGAGACCGGTCATCGCGTCGGGGTTGATCGGGCTGATCACGACGCCGTCGAACCCCTGGACCATGATGTCCTCGAGGAAGCGCTGCTGATCGGCGACCTCGCCCTTGAGCGGGCGGAACATCTCGACCTTGACGCCGAAATCCTTCTCCGCCTTGCGCAACCCCTTCTCGCCGATGTTCCAGAAGTCGGACGAGTTGTTGGTCACGAGCGCAAAGCGATAGCTGCCGGCGGGCGCCGCCGCGCCGGCCGCGCCGCCGTCGGTCTTCTTGCATCCGAGCGTGGCCGCCGCCAGGGCCAACGCCAGCGCGCCGGCCACGCGGCGTGAATTCGTGCTCGAAGCGAGAAATCCCATGGGCAGCTCCTTGGAAGGCGTCGGGGTGCTATTCCGTGGTGAACCGGTGAATCATCACGTGCCGGTAAGGCGTCCCCGGGCGCAGGATCACCTGGTCGCGCCAGGCGGGCACGTTGATCGCGTTCGGGAACGCCTGGGTCTCCAGGCAGAGGCCGGCGTTCCGGGCGTAGGCTCGGCCGCCCTTACCCCGGATCGAACCGTCGAGGTAGTTGCCCGAATAGAACTGGAGGCCGGGCTGGTCGGCCTCCAGCGACAGGACGCGGCCGCTCTTCGGATCGGCGAGGCGCGCCACCGGGCGCAGCGCGTTCGGCTGGCCGTCGATGACCCAGTTGTGGTCGTAGCCGATCGGATCGCCGCCGGCGGCGGTCAGATCCTGGCCGACGCGCTTGGGGGAGCTGAAGTCGAAGGGCGTTCCGCGGACCGGGGCGACCTCGCCGGTTGGGACGATCGGGTCGCCCGGGGTGTAGCGCTCGGCGAAGACGGTGAGCGCGTGGTCGGTGATCGGGCCGGAGGCGTGCCCGCCGAGGTTCCAGTAGCTGTGGTGAACGATGTTGACCAGCGTGACGGCGTCGGTGGTGGCCCGCATCTCCACCCGGAGCTCATTGGTCTTTTCGTTTCTCTTGTCGTCCTTCTTGGAAAGCGTGTAGACGCAGGTCGCGCTGACGGTTCCGGGGTAGCCTTCCTCGCCGTCGGGCGAAACGTGAGCGAGCCGCAGCGCTGGACCTTCGGCGGTCTCCATCGCCTCGGCGCTCCAGACCACCTTGTCCCAGCCCTTGGCGCCGCCGTGCAGGTGGTGGTCGCCGTTGTTCGCCGCCAGGACGAAGCGCCTGCCCTCGAGCTCGAAGGTCGCGTTCCGGATCCGGTTCCCGACCCGACCGACGGTGGCGCCGAAATAGGGGCTGCCGCTGAGGTAGCCCCCGAGATCGTCGAATCCCAGCACGACGTCGGCCGGCAGGCCGTCCCGATCGGGGACCTCCAGGCTGGTCAGGATCGCGCCGTAGGTCGCCACCTTCGCCTGGAGGCCGTTGCCGTTGCTGAGCGTGTAGAGGTCGACGTTCGTTCCGTCAGCGCTGCCGAATGACGTCTTGGTGATTGCCATGAGATCGAAGATCGTCGCGCGATCTCTCTCCGCTACCAGGTGAGCGTGAGCCCGGAGTTGAACGTGTTCACGACCTGGGTCTCGCCCAGCCACCACTCCGCCGAGGCGCGGAAGTAGTCGATGTCGAAGTGCAGGTAGTCCGAGAAGTGATAGACGATCCCTCCGGCGAGCCCCACGCGCTGCTTCAGCAAGCTGTACGCCAGCGTCCCGGTCATGGCATTGGGGATGACGTCGCCCTGAACCTCGTGAACGCGGGTAATTCCCGCGCCAGCGGAGAGGTCGAACCGGCCGAGCACCACCATCGATTGGGCGTAGAGCCCGTCGAACTTGCGCAGCGCCTCGGTGTTGTTGGCTTGCTCGACCACGGCAGTGCTGCCGTCGAAAGCGTAGGCGAAGCCGAGCCCCTGGCCATAGTGCGCCGCGATCCCCAGCCGAAACGCCGACAGCTCGACTCTGCCGCCGACGCCTCCACCCCACACGCTGGCGCTTTGATCGCTCTGGGCCGCATACACCTTCTGGAAGGCGCCGTTCGCAAACAGGTGAATCTTGCCGAGAGCTCCGAGCGGCTGGTCGAAGGTCAGCTCGGCCTCGCCTCGCCCCCACTCGGTTCTTTCCCAGTACAGCCCGGGGAACGCGGTGGGATCGTAGTACCCGGCTGTCAACATCAGGCCGTGGAGATTCGGCGTGCTGTAGACGATACCGGAGTTGAAGGTGGCTGCCAGCACGCCGTACCCGACGAAGCCGCCCGAAGGCCCTTGGGTAGTGAATCCGGCGGGATTGCCCACCCCGTACCGGTGCCCGTAAAGGAAATCGATCTCCGTGGCGCCGCGCGAGAACAAGGTCAGCGTTCGGCCGACCAGCAGGCTGCCAGCCGGTCCACTCACCTGAACGAACCCTTCGCGGGTGTCGGGGAAGGCGGGGACGAACGCTCGTTGATTCTCATCTTCGATGTTCGCCCAGATCGAGATGTAGCCCTTGACGGTGACCCTATCGGTCAGCTTCCTGCGCAGCCCGAACGCCAGGATGTTTCCCAGGAATCCGCTCCGGACACGGCTGGCCAATACGTCTCCTTGACCGCTCGCGCCCATCGGCAAGGTGGTGTAGAGGCCGCCTACATTGAGGCCACCGTCGCCGATCGTGTGGGTGAGATTCCCGTTCTGATCGAACTGCGTCGGGAGGGTCTGGCCCTGGACGGCCTCGACGAATCCCCCCACCCGCCCTTCGGTATAGAACTCGAAGCCGCCGTCGGTCTTGAGCAGGACCACCTCGGCGGCGGCGCTCTTACCCCAGCAGAGTGCTCCCGCCAGCAGGAGCAGGCCTGCGCACCTGCGTCCCGTCTGTCGCATTACAGAGCGGTGACGTCGGTGACGTCAAAGAACAGCCATTGACCGTAGGCGCCGGTCGGCATCTGGAACGGCTGGGTGAACGAAGGAGCAGGAGGCGTGACGCCGGCCAGGCTGACCGTCCTCGGCGCCTGGCACTGACTGCCCTGGGTCGGACCGCAGTTTTGAACTTGCTTGCAGTTCGAATCGTAGGTCTTGAACGTCAGCGTGCCGCCGCCGGTCACCTTGATCGTCGCGTTGTAGTTGATGTCGAACGTCAGGTGCTGGGTGGCCGAGCTGGTGTGAGGATTCTCGCTCGAGATGACCGAGTTCAAGTAATAGACGTTGGTTTCACCGGCCACCGCGGGGGAGACGTCGAGCTCGTAGGTGTTGTAGTCGTTGCCGCTGCCCGAGGGCTCCTGGGTGCCGCCGGCGCAGAACAGCCCGCCGTTGGTGGCCCGTTGCGAGACCGAGGCAGTCCCCGCCGCGCGCGTCCCGCCGACGTAGGCGTAGGCCTCGACGATGCCGCGAACATTGAACGTCATGCTGTAGATCGCGCCGGTGGTCCCCTTGATCGGGTACGTCGTCGTGTGGGTGACGGTGCCGCCGGTGCAGCTGACGTTGTCGCAGTCGTAGCCGGAGTGGGTGGCACCGCAGGGGAATTGCAACAGCTGACCGTCGAAGCTCGCCGCCACCGTGGTCAGGTCGACCGCCCCACCCGCTCCGCCGGCGCCGCCGCCGGTCCCCCTACCACCGGCGCCCGCGGCACCGCCGCCGGTGCCCGTGGAGCCGCCGGTGCTGGAGCCGCCGGTCCCCGTCCTGCCGCCGCTCGCCGCGCCGCCGGTACCCGTCGTGCCGCCGCTCGCCGTGGAGCCGCCGGTCCCCGTCGTGCCGCCGCTCGCCGCGGAGCCGCCGGTACCCGTCGTGCCGCCGCTCCCGGTCGTGCCGCCGTTCCCGGTCGTGCCGCCATTCCCGGTCGTGCCGCCATTCCCGGTCGTGCCGCCGCTCCCCGTCGTGCCGCCGGTACCCGGGGAGCCACCGGTGTCGGAACCGCCGGCCCCCGTCGAGCCTCCCGTGCCGGTCATTACAGTCGGTGCGGTGTTGCTACACGCTGCCGCCGTCAGAAGGAGCGCGGTTGCCGATGCCAAGAGGGGGAATCTCATGAGGGGCCTCCGGTAAAATCAAAATAGAAAGGGCCTGCCAAGGCAAACTCTTTGAACAAGGAATTCCGAAACTATCAGGGCTGGGGGAGTAAGTAAACAGATCTTACTATCTCCAGGTCTACCTCACGGGCAGCTGATAGGCGCGGTCGAGACCACCCAGGTCGGGTTGT
>JADGRB010000243.1 GCA_017881315.1 Pseudomonadota bacterium | reverse complement strand
TCCGCCCCCCGCACCGACTCGTCGTCGGGCAACGCCCAGGTTCCGGCCAGCAGCCCGGCCGGCCGCTTGACCATCAAGATGCGGGCGCCGTCGGTCACGCAGACGCAGACCACCCGCACGATCGGGCGCGCGGCGCGAGCCCCCTTCCGCGGCAACGACTCGGCGAGGCCCGCGGCCCGTGCCCGACAGACCGCCCGGAGTGGACAGGCTTCGCAACGCGGCTGCCGCGGCGTACAGACCGTCGCGCCCAGCTCCATCACCGCCTGGTTGAAATCGCCGGCGCGACGGCGCGGAACCTCCGCCAGCCCGAGCGCGTGCAATCGGGCGCGGGTCGAAGGCAGATCGATCCTCGCCCCGACCCGGTGCAGACGCGCCAGGACCCGCATGGCATTTCCGTCGAGCGCGAACGCCCGCGCCCCGAACGCGATAGCCGCCACCGCGGCCGCGGTGTACGGCCCCACCCCTGGCAGCCCTCGCAACTCCACCTCCGTCCGCGGCAGCGACCCGCCGTGCTCCGCGACGACGGCGGCCGCCGCCCGCCGCAGATTTCGCGCGCGCGCGTAGTAGCCGAGCCCCGACCAGAGCGCCGTCACCTCGTCGTCGGTCGCCGCCGCCAGAGAGCCGAACGCTGGAAATCGCCGCAGGAACCGCTCGAAGTAGGGCCCGATGGTGGCGAGCCCCGTCTGTTGCGACATGATCTCCGAGATCAGCGTCTTGTACGGCGTGGGATCGCGGCGCCAGGGCAGATCGCGTTTCGAGCGGTCGTACCAGCGCAAGAGTGGGCGCGCGATGCGGGTGCTGGCGTTCGGCAAGTGGTCTCCGCGGAGACCGGACATTGTAGTACAACGGGCAGGTGGCTCCGCCGCCGCCGCCCGACATCCTCGCCGCCGTGGCGCGCGGGGAGATCGATCCCATCTACTGTCTGTCCGGCGAGCGCTACCTGGTCGACGAAGCGGTGACGGCCATCCGGGCCGCGGTCCTGGCCGAGATGGGCGCCGCCGCCGCTTTCAACCAGGATGTCTTCGATCTCAAGGAAAAGGGTGTCGGCGCCGCCATCGCGACGGCCAAGACGCTGCCGATGATGGCGAAGCGGCGGCTGGTGGTGGGCAAGGCGATCGACGAGGTCAAGGCGGGCGATCTGGAGCCGCTTTGCGCCTATGCCGAGGATCCGAACCCGTCCACCTGCCTCATCCTCGTCGCCGACAAGGTCGACGTCCGCTTTCGCGCATTCCAGCTGCTGCGCAAGCGCGGCTACCTGCACGTCTTCGCGCCGCTGAGGGAACAGGCGCTGGCCGGCTGGCTACGCAACGAAGCGCGCACCAAGAAGATCGCGCTCGCGCCCGACGCCGCCGCGGCGCTCGCGATCTCGGCCGGTCCCGATCTGGGCCGCCTCGGGCAGGCGCTCGACCTGCTGGCCCTCTACGCGGGCGCCCGGGCGATCACCGTGGACGACGTCGAGGACCTGATCGCCGAAACCCGGCAGCGCGGCATCTTCGAGCTGACCAAGGCCATCGGCGCGGGCGAGGTCGCTTCGTCGCTCGCGCTTCTCGCCAACATGCTCCGCAACCGCGAGCCGGCGCTCAAGATCCAGTTCATGCTGGCGCGGCAGTTCCGGCAGATCTGGCGCGCCAAGGAGCTGGCGGCGGGCGGCGCGTCGCGCGGCGACATCGCGGCTGGCGTCGGCATCAGCCCCTACTTCCTGGACGACGTGCTGATCCCGGCGCGGCGGATTTCGCGCGCGGCGCTGGTGCGCGCCTTCGAACGCCTGTTTCAGGCCGATCTCGGGCTCAAGACCTCCCGTCTCGATCCCGAGATCACGCTGTCGCGGCTGGTGCAGGCGCTAGCAGAAGACGCGGCCGGAAGCCGCGGCGCCCGCGTTTAGAGGGAACCCTGGGAGGGTTCCCAAACCCTCCCGCGAAGGGCTCGGGTCGGCAAAGCCGTCCCCGCGTTTAGATGGGAACCCTGGGAGGGTTCCCAAACCCTCCCGCGAAGGGCTCGGGTCGGCAAAGCCGTCCCTCCCCCACGCGATCTAGCTCTTGAGGCCGGCGACCGCGACGGTCAGCCGCGACACCGAGCGGGAGGCGGTCCCCTTCTTGATGACGCCCTTCGACGCCGCCTGGTCGATGGCGCGAACCGCTTTGGCGAGCAGCTCTTTGACGCCCTTGGCGTTCTTCGACCCGATCTCCGCGCGCAGCTTCTTGATCGCCGTTCGCATCGCCGTCTTGTGCGCGATGTTGCGCGCCGTCCGCCGGACGCGCTGGCGGTTCGCCTTCTCAGATGACTTGATGTTGGCCACGTATTTTCCTTCGCTCGTTCGGCCGCGCATCATGGGGACCACGCGCGGGGATGTCAAGCCGAGCCTCTGACGGCCGCGCTTGGCCGCGACAACCGATCGCCTGGAAAGTTCCTTCGGAACTGCGACGACGACGGCGTGTCCCTCCAGGCAAGGAGGCCGTCCATGCAACCAACCGATCCTTCGCTTTCGCGTCGCCCCGCGCCCCACCGCCCGCCGCCGCTGCACCCCAGCGACGATGGTGCGCGCGAGCCGGTGCCCACCATCGGTCCGGGACCGCCCGTCGGAGGTCCGCGCGTGCGGCTGGCGGCGCGGGCGCTGCTGGTCGAGGCGCGCTTCCGCGAGGTGACGCTTGCGAGCCGCTTCCTGCAGGCCGACGCGGTCAGCGTCTTCACGATCGGTGCGGCGCGCGGCGTCCACGCGCCCGTCAACCCAGCCTGGCTCTCCGACCCGACCGCGCCGTCGGAGGCAATTCGCCACGTCCTGGTCGAGCCGCTGGTGGACAGCTTCGGCGGCGGCTTCGCCTTGAACCTCACCTCGGCGATGCGCGCCGAGCTCTGCACGCCGGTGCAGCGTCTGGTCCTGAGGCCGGACTTCGGTCGGGCCGAGGCGCCGCTGGTCCTGCCGCCCGAGAGCTTCCTCAGCGTCGCGTGCGGCGAGATGGTGTTCGAGATCCGCACCTCGGATCCGGTGGCCGCGCTGCCGCGACCCTGGCTGTCGGCCGGCTGGCGGGTCAACGCCAAATACACGCTGGCCGTCGCGCTGGCGCTGCTGGCGATCCTGGGCGTCGCCACCCTGATGGCGCCCGATCGGCGCGCGCTCTCGCTCGACGACATCGACGTCTCCCGGCGCTTCGCCGGCTGGCTCACGCTGCCGCCGGAAGCGAAGGTGCCCGAGATCGACCACGCGCTCGCCTGGCTGAACAAACCCGGCGGTGGTGGATCGCCGGCCGCCGCCGGCCCGACGGGCGCGGCGGGCAGCCCGAAAGCGCCGCGCGTCGACGGTCGTCGGGCCAGCAAGGGACCGGCCTCCCCGCTGGACGCGCGCTCCGCCGCGGCGCAGGTCCGCGCGAACAGCCTGCTCGCAGTCCTGGACGGGCCTCGTGGCGGATCCCTGGCGGCGCTGCTCGCGAACGAGCCGGCTCTGGGCGCCGACGCGAGCGACGTGCTGGGCCATCTGGAGGGCGCGACGATCGCCAACGCCTATAACATCGGGGGCCTCGGCGTGGTCGGCACCGGGGAGCGAGGCGGCGGGACGAACGAGAGGCTTGTCGGCGGCGGCGGTCTTGGAACGCGCGGGCGCTTTGGAACCGGAACCGGCCCCGGCGATGGGCCCGGATACGGCGCGGGCGTGGGCCGACTCGCCACGCGCAAGCCGACCGCGCCCAGCTTCATCCCCGGCGTCTCGACGGTGCGCGGCTCTCTCGACAAGGAGATCATCCGCCGCATCGTGCGCCGTCACATCAATGAGGTGCGCTACTGCTACGAGCAAGCGCTGGTCACTCACCCGTCGCTGGGCGGCCGGTTGGTCGTCCAGTTCACGATCGCCCCGACCGGGCGCGTCCTGGCCTCGCTGCTGCAAAGCTCGTCGGTGGGCTCACCGGCCGTCGACGGCTGCGTCGTGCAGGCGGTCAAGCGCTGGGAGTTTCCGCAGCCCGAGGGCGGCGGCCTGGTGATGGTCTCGTACCCGTTCCAGCTCACCCCCGGGGGATGAGGGGCCGGGCGGCCCCCAAGGAGGGCGTTGCCGCAAGGCAACGGTGAGCGAAGCGAACCATGCCCGACGCCGTGCCGCCCGGAGGCGGCCTAGCCCCCTCAGCCGAGCCCCACCTCTTCCAGATCTGCGTCGTCCATCCCGAAGAAGTGGCCGGTCTCGTGGAGCAAGGTGGTCCGGATCTCCTCGCGCAGCTCGTCTTCACTGCCCGCCACCCGCTCGAGACAGCGACGGAACAGCACGATCTGCGTGAGACCGGGCTGGCCACCCAGGCTCGACTCGTCGGGGTAGGCCGTTCCGCTGAACAAGCCCAGCGCGCGCGGATCGAAACCCGCGTCGACGTCCGCCTCGGCAGGTTGCTCGCCGATCACGATCGGCACGCCCTCCAGCAGCGCCCGCGCCCGCGCCGGCAATTCTTCGAACGCCGCCTCCGAGACCGCGGCGATCTCATCCTCCGACAGGCGCTCGTCGCCGCCGGTGGCCCCAGGCGCGGTGTCGAGCGTCCAGGTCCGTTTCCAGGCCTCGCGCATCTCGCGCTCATCGTTCAGCTCCGAAGCCGCGCAGCCGAGCGCGTGCCAGGCGTCCGCCGCCTCCGGGTGCGCCGCCGTCAACGTCCGCAGCCGGGCGCGCGCCAGCGCCGCCTCGCCGAGCGCCAGGTGCAGATCGGCGATCTCCAGCGTGGTATCCAGATCCTCGAGCGCCACCTCGGGCGGCGGCAGCTCCGCCAGCGTCTTGCGGGCGTCGTCGGGCTCTCCCAGCTCGAGCTCGATCCCGGCCTTGAGCGCCACGGCCGAGAGGTAGTCGCCCTCGTCCTCGGCCAGGTCGAGCGCGCGCGTCGCGTGGCGGAGCGCTTGCGGGGCCGCATCGGGTTCGGTGATCAGGATCTCCGCCAGCCACATCTCCGGCACGGCCCATTCCGGATCGGCGGCCGCGGCCCGGCGCAGGATCGCCATCGCCTGCGTGGTGTCGTCCTCCTCGCGGCAACAGGCCGCCAGCGCCAGCAACACCTCGGGCGATTCCTGCTCGAGCGGCGCGATCGCACGCCGGGCGGCCGCGACGTCCCCCGCCTCCAGGAGCTGCCAGGCTCGGTCGAGCCGCGGGTCGGTGGGCTCGCCCGTCTCGTCCGATTCGTCGCCTGGTGTCTTCATCGCGTTCGTTGCCCGTAGCGTTGTGCGTCCAGCGCCGTGCGCCATTTGGCCTGCACCTCATCCGCATCGCGCGCGCAAATTGTTGCGATCGGGTGTTCGGGTTTCGTAACCATTTGTCGCGGCAATTTTGCTACTTTTCGCGACAATGCATCAGCTGTGGTCAAGCCTCGGTCTTTGCTCTGAAATCGTCTACATTGAGATTGAACCGCTTCGCCCAGCGATAAACCAGCGCTGGTTTGCGGTCGAGCTCGCGCGCCACGCGCAGCATGTTTCCGCGGAACCGCCGCATCATTGCCTCCAGCTCGACCGCGCTGGGCGGCGGACGTGATTTGCGTCGCCCCGGCGACGAGCGGGTCTTCGGCGCCGCCAAGAACGCCACCGGCAGATGCTCGATGGAAATCCTCTCCTCGTCGCGCCCCAGCGCCTCGGCGGACATGACCACCTTGCCGAGCTCACGCACGTTCCCGGGCCACGGATAGAGGCAGAGCACCTGAAACGCCGAGAGCTCGAAGGGCTTGTTGCGCTCGCCGAGCAGGTAGCTCGCTAGCGCCCCCAGATCCTCGATCCTATCGCGCAGCGGCGGGATCCGGATCGGCTCCGCCCCGAGACGGGCGGCCAGATCGGCGCGCAACCCCAGGCTTCCGGACTGGGACGGCGCGGCGGTCCGGCTGGTCGCCGCGATGATCCGCGTCTCGATCCGCCGGGGGCGCAATCCCCCCACCGGCGCCAGCAGCCGGTCCTGCGTGAAGCGCAGCAGCTTGGTCTGCAGCTCGGGCGCCATCTCCCCGATCTCGTCGAGAAACAGCGTTCCCCCCTCCGCCTGCTCGATGATCCCCTGCTTCGCCATGGCGGCCTGCGAGTGGGCTCCCCGCGCGTAGCCGAACAGCTCCGTCTCGACCAGCTCCCTCGGAATGGCGGCGCAGTTGATGGCGACGAACCGTCCCAGGCGACCGGAGGCCCGGTGAATCGCGGTGGCGTAGATCTCCTTGCCCGAGCCGGTCTCCCCGGTCAGCAGCATCTCCTCCCCCGCCTCGGCCAGCTTGCGCAGCTTTCGGCAGATGGTCGCAAAGGCCGGGTTGGCCGTCGCGACCGGCCCCAGCGGCTTCTGCAGCTCCGCCTGGATCGCCGCCAGCTCGCCGATGGTCGCGACGCGGAAGACCATCACGTAGCTGCCCACGAAGATCACGGAGCCGTCGCGCAGGCGCACCGACGTCTCGACCGGCTCCCCATCCACGACGGTGCCGTTGGTGCTGCTGAGATCGGTCAGCTCGAAGACGCCCTCTTCGGGCGCGCGGGTGATCGCCAGGTGCTGACTGGAGACCATCCGGTCGGCGAGGATCAGAGACGACTGCCCCGGCTCCCCCTGGGTCGCTTGCTTGCGCCCGATGATCAAGGAACCGGTGAAGGTCGCCAGCCGATCCATGCCCTTCGGGACCTGCCCCTGGCTGTTGCCGACGATCAGCAACAACGGAACCTTCACCGGGTCGTCTGACGCTTCGTGGCGCGGGACGAAAGTGACGCTTTCGTTCGGCGTAATCACGGAGCTTCCCGAACCAGAAAACGTAAGTGAGCTTCCGTAAGTGGTTTTAAAACCGGAACCCCGACAATCCGGTCGACCAGGCCTAACCCCCTGATTTTACGCATCTCCCCCATTGGTTCCCCGGTTGCTTATTGCAAGGCCTGTGGGACGCGTCACCGGCGCGTCCCGAGACCGACCAACCAAACCACAAGGGGACTACATGCTCAAGAAGATTGCACTTGGAAGCCTTTTTGCTCTTTCTATTGTGTTCGTGACGGCGGGGCCAGTTTCGGCCCGGACGGCGGGGACGCACTCTGCAAAGAAGGCGCCGGTCCTGTCGGCGCCTCAGGGGTTCTGTCCCAACGGCATCCGATGCTGAGAGCGATCACTCCTTCCACAACGACCGGGGGAGACTGAGAAGCCTAGTCTTCTCCCTCGTCTCAACGCGCACTCGCCGGAAGAATGGCGAGCCAGGCGCCACGCTCTCGGGCAAGCATCGGACGTCCGCTACCGCCACGTCGGACGTCGACAGCTTGATCTGCTTACCCGTCCTTTGCCCGGTTATAGTGTTTCGCTCGGCCCAGCAATAACCCCCGGCCAGCGCCTCGAAGCTCCAGACAGTCGTTGGTGAAGACCAAACCGGCAAACATTGACGATAGGCATTCCAGGATTGCCGTATCTGCCCATCTTCGACCGAAACAATCGTCACCCGCGGGCTGTCCGCCTGGGTGACGTACGCGATCTGACGGGCGTCTGGTGAGAATCGCGGATCGGCGGGCCACTGATCGTCCTGACGAAGCACGCGGCATGAGCCGCCACTCGTCGAGCAGATCATGATGCTTCTCCGGACATAGTCGGCGTAAGTCCACCAGCGGCCGTCCCGGCTAAAGTCTGGCGATACGTCGGTCGGTCCTGCCGTGAGGCGCTTGCTCCTGCCGCCTGATTCTTTCAACCAAATACGGAAGTGGCCGTCTTCGTCGAGCCTACCGAGTAGCAGGTCTCCCGTCAGT
>JADGRB010000502.1 GCA_017881315.1 Pseudomonadota bacterium | reverse complement strand
CGTGATGATCAGGCTGCCGCGTTCGTGTCGTTCGGAGAGGACTTGGAAGACGAGTTCGGCGGCGCCGTCGGGCAGGGCCAGGTAGCCCAGCTCGTCACAGAGCAGAAGCTCGGTGCGGGCGTAGCGTGCGATGACGCGGGCGAGCTCGCGGTTGCCTTGGGCTTCTTGGAGCTCGTTCGCGAGTCCGGCGAGGGTGGTGAACCGGACGCGGCGGCCTTGGTGGCAGGCGCAGACCGCCAAGGCTGTGGCCAGCATCGTCTTGCCAGTCCCGCTGTCGCCGATGAAGATCACCGCCTCGCGGTGATCGATCCAGGATCCTTCCGCCAAGGCGGCGATCGTGGCCTGCGGGATCTTCGGGTTGTCCTGGAAGCGGAAATCCTCGAGGCGTTTGATGTGCGGGAACCGTGCGTCGATCAGGCGGCGTTTCTCGCGTCGCTCGGCGCGTTCGGCCATCTCGGCCTCGAGCAGCGCGGCGAGATACGCGACCGGGGTCTGCTGCTCGCGGAGCGCTTCCGTGGCCAGCGCCCGGAAGCGTCGGCGGACAGTCGGGAGCTTCAGCTCGACAGCGTGCGCCTCGATCAACGCCTCCAATGCGGCGGTCTGCGCGTTTCTGGCGGGGGTGGTCATCGCTCGTCCTCCCGCTGGCGGGTCAGCCTGTCGGCGTGCTCGGCCATGACCAGCAGCCCGAACGCGAGATCACGCGCCTGCCCGGCGGTGAGATCGCAGATCGCGGGCTCGTGCTGGCACATGTCGTCGGTCATCATCACGGTGACGAACTGGCAGAGCACGCCGTCGTCCATCCAGTCGATCTGGTGTTGCTCGATGAACGCTTCCATCGAGCAGTACGGGTCGGGCCCGGTCATCGTCCCTGCTCCAGATCACGCAGCTGGTCGTAGCGTGCGAGGTCACCGACCGGGCGGTCATGCGCCAGCAGGCGCGCCTCCAGGCCGCTCAGTGGCGCCACAGCGACAGCCGGGGCGCCTTGGGCGCGGCGGGCGAGGACAGCGACCGCGCGACCGTCGATCGCGCCCGCGGTCAGCGCGCCGCGGACTGCCATCGCGACGTGGTCGGGCCCGTGCTCGCGGCAGAGCAACACGACGTCGACCATCTGCCGAGCGGCGTCTGAGCGTCCATAGCGCTCGCTCAGTGCTGCCCATAGCTGATCGAAGCAGCCGGGCCAGCAGCCGCGCTGGCGCTCCTGGCTGAGCGCGACCGAGTGCTCCAGGCCGCCGGGCTTGCGCGCAAGCAGCTCGAGGTAGTGGTCGAGCTGGGCGTTGGTCCCGAACTTGCCGTGCAACCTTTCGTGGCGGGCGACCTCCCGGCCGCCGTGGTTGATCGTGATCTCGCGCGCGCCGATCCTGGCTGAGACCTTCAGCCCGGCCAGCGCGACCGGCACCGAGTAGCGGTTCTGCCGGACCGTGACCAGCGATTTCGCGTCCACCCGCGGCGCTGCCGTCTCGCAGCAGTCGAACGGGTCGGCCGGCAACGCGCCCAGCAACGGCCGCTCCAGCGCCCACGCATCCCGGACCGTCACCGCCCGTCCGTCGATCCGCCGGTCGAGGTCCGCCTCGCAGCCCGCCAACAGCATCGCGTTCAGCTCGGCGAGGTCGGTCAGCTCCGGGACCGGGACGAGGTGATTGCGCCGGTACCTCCCGACTTCGCCCTCCACGCCACCCTTCTCATGGGCCCCTTCCAGGCCTGGGGTGGTGAACTGCGACGCGAACAGATAGTGCGATCTGAGCGCGACGAACCGATCAGACTCGACCCGCCGGCGGCCCTTCAGAACCTTCTTGACCGCCGACTTCAGGTTGTCAAAGCGGATCTTCGGGAAGACGCCGCCGAACCACTCGAACGCCTCGACGTGCAGCTCCAGGAACGCCTGCTGGGTCTCGACCAGCGACGCTTGACAGAACGCCGCGCCCGAGAACGACGCGCGCATCACGAACAGATGCACCTTCCTCAGCACGCCCGCGAGCACCACCAGCGCCTCGCCCCAGTCGACCTCGGCCTCGACCCCGGGCGCATGGACCTGCGGCACGAACACCTCCCCGACCGCCAACCCCAACTCGCGCTTCCGCGCCCGCACATACTGACGGACCGTCGTCTCCGCAACGTCCGCGCCGTGCTCATCGACAAGCCGCTGATGAATCCGCTTCGCCGTATGCCGCTGCTTGCGCGGCGCGTCCCGATCAGCCAACAGCCACCCTTCGATCACCGCCCGATACGAGCCGAGCTTCGGCGCCGGCCTACCCACCGGCGACCGCTTCGCCGGCGGCACCGCCGACAGCAACGCCTCACGCACCGCCCGGCGATGCACCCCGTGACGGCGCGCAAGCTCCCTGATCGAGAGGCCCTCGCGATCACGATCCCTTCTGATCTGCTCGAACTGTTCCACTCTGGATTCCACTCCTCCGTGCCCTCCGCTCGCGCTCGAGATGAGCGCCCAGCGTCAGGCCACGATCGGACGGAGGTGGGGCCAGTTCAAGACGGGCGGATTCCGGTGATCGTCGCAACACCGACGCGGTTTGGAGGTTGGGATGCGCGGGAGACGGCGGACGGCAGCGGGCGGCGTTGAAGCGGAGAAGCAGCAGCGGTATGTGCGGTTGATCGCGCAGGGGGTCGGGAATTCTGAGGCGTGTCGGTTGGTTGGGATCAACCGCAAGACGGGCAGCAGGTGGCGGTATGGGCGGTCGGTGCGGAACGCGGCGGGTGAGGTCCTGCACTATGCGCCGGTGAAGATCACGCCAGCCAAACGGCGCAGTCCGCGGTACCTGTCGGAGGATGAGCGGATCGTGATCGCCGATCTGCTCCGGGCCGGTCAGACCGTTCGTGCGATCGCACTGGAGCTGGGCCGCTCACCGTCGACCGTGAGCCGCGAGATCCGC
>JADGRB010000501.1 GCA_017881315.1 Pseudomonadota bacterium | reverse complement strand
CTTCGGTTGCAAACCCGAAACCTGCGCAGCTTGCGCATGCTCAACTTGCTACGTTCCCGGCCAAGCCCGCAGATCTGGTAGCGTCTGGGGGCATGGAGACCTCCGCCGCCGGTGCGCCTCATCTCGTGCTGGTTTCCCGTCGCGGCAGTGCGGCATTCGTGACCCTCAATCGGCCGGAAGCGGCCAACGCGCTGTCCCGCGATCTGGTGGCGACACTCGGGCGGACCTTCGCGGCGTTCGCCGCCGAGATCGCGAGCGGCGGCGACCTGCGGGTGGTGGTGCTGACCGGTGCCGGCGAAAAGGCGTTCTGCGCGGGCGCGGATCTGAAGGAGCGACGGACCTGGACCCTCGACGACACACGCGTTTTTCTGGGCGAGCTGAACGCGCTCATGGACGGCGTCGCGGCGTTTCCACGGCCGGTGATCGCAGCGATCAACGGCCTGGCGCTGGGCGGTGGGTTCGAGCTGGCGCTGGCCTGCGATCTGCGGATCGCGGCCGACACGGCCGAGCTGGGTCTACCGGAGGTACGGCTCGGCATCATGCCCGGCGCCGGCGGGACGCAGCGGCTGGCGCGGATAGCGGGCGTCGCAGTGGCGAAGGAGCTGACGCTGACCGGCCGCCGGGTTGGCGCCGCGCAGGCGCGTGAGCTGGGCATCGTCACGGAGGTCGCCGCGGCCGGCGCGCTCGGCGAGGCGTCGGCGCGTCTCGCGGGGGAGATCGCCGGGGCGGCTCCCCTGGCGCTGGCGGCCGCGAAGCGCGCGATCGATGCGGGCGCCGCGAAGCCGCTGGCCGAGGGGTTGGCCGTCGAACGGGCCTGCTACGAGCAGGTGCTCACGACCGACGACCGCAACGAGGGGTTGAACGCCTTTCTCGAGAAACGCCCACCCGAGTTCAAAGGACGATAGGACCAACATGTCACGCAGCGACGAGTTCAAGGCGCTGGCCGAAAAAATAAAGAAGGGTGGCGCGCCCAAGTACCACCAGGCCAACGCCGCGGCCGGCAAGCTCTACTGCCGCGAGCGGATCGCGCTTCTGTGCGACCAGGGTGGAAAGGATGGCAAGGACTTCGTCGAAGACGGCCTCTACGCCAACGCCGGCGCCGGCGATCTGCCCGCCGACGGTGTCGTGACCGGCATCGGGCGGGTGCACGGGCGGCCGGTCGCGCTCATGGCCAACGACTCGACGGTGAAGGCCGGCTCGTGGGGCGCGCGCACCGTCGAGAAGATCATCCGCATCCAGGAGACGGCCGGCCGGCTGCGGCTGCCGCTCTTCTATCTGGTCGACTCGGCGGGGGCGCGCATCACCGATCAGATCGACGTGTTCCCGGGACGCCGCCACGCGGGGCGCATCTTTCACAATCAGGTGCGTCTGTCCGGCGCGATCCCGCAGATCTGCCTGCTGTTTGGTCCGTCGGCGGCGGGCGGCGCCTACATTCCGGCCTTCTGCGACGTGGTGTTCATGGTCGAGAAGAACGCCTCGATGTACCTGGGATCGCCGCGCATGGCCGAGATGGTGATCGGCGAGAAGGTGACGCTCGAGGAGATGGGCGGCGCGCGCATGCACTGCGAGGTCTCGGGCTGCGGCGATCTGCTGGCGAAGGACGAGCGGAGCTGCATCGCCGCCGCGCGCGACTACTTCGGGTATCTCCCGCAGCGTGCCGGCGAGGCGCCGCCCGAGGCCGCGCCCCGGGCGCCCCGCGCGGATTCCAAGCGGATCGACGAGGTCTTGCCCGCCAACCACAACCAGGCCTTCGACATCGCGGCGGTGATCGACGCCCTCGTCGACGAGGGGAGCTTCTTCGAGCTCAAGAAGCTCTACGCGCGCGAGATCGTCACGGGCTTCGCGCGCCTGGACGGCCGGGCGGTCGGCATCGTGGCCAGCCAGCCCAAGTGGAAGGGGGGCGTGCTGTTCGTCGATTCGGCCGACAAGGCGGCGCGGTTCATCTGGCTCTGCGACGCGTTCGGCCTGCCGCTGATCTTCTTGGCCGACGTTCCCGGGTTCATGATCGGCAAGGCGGTGGAGCGGCAGGGGATCATCCGCCACGGCGCCAAGATGATCTCGGCGGTGGCCGACGCGACGGTCCCCAAGATCTGTGTGGTGCTGCGCAAGGCCTACGGCGCCGGCCTGTACGCGATGTGCGGCCCCGGCTTCGATCCCGACGTCACGATCGCGCTGCCGCAGGCGATGATCGCGGTGATGGGCGCCGAGGCCGCCGTCAACGCGGTCTTCGCCAACAAGATCGCCGAGAAGCCCGAGGCCGAGCGGCCGGCGTACGTCGAGGAGCTGCGCGAGCAGTACCGCGCGGACATCGATCTGTCGAAGCTCGCCTCCAACCTGCACGTCGACGCCGTGGTCCCGGGCGACGATCTGCGCGCCGAGCTCGTCCGTCGTCTGGCGGCCGCGGGCGCCAAGAGCGTGCCGAGCTACGCGCGCAAACGCGCGGTGCTCCCGGTCTGACCCGGCGCCGTCAGCGGGGGCGCCAGGTCCAGGATCTCCGCCACCAACCAGACGGCGAGGGCCGGACCGACGAGCGACCAACCCCGATCGAGCAGCCACAAGCTCGCGTACTGGATCAGATACGCCGCCAGCAGGGCGGCGCCGCACAGGCGGTGCAGCGTCGCGGAGCGATAGCGCTCCCGCCCGAGGTACCAGACCAGCCCGGGGAGCGCGAGGAGGAGCGCGTCGTAGTGGTGCAGGTAGGGGCTGCAGGTCACGATCATCAGGACCGTCACGCCGAAGAGCCGCGGTAGGCTCTGGGCGGAAAGATCGCTCCGGAGCCAGGTCCAGGCGGTCGCCGCCGCCAGCGGGATCGCGCTTGCCAGCCACAGGATGCCTAGGACGCGCGGCGCGTGGACGAACGAGCGCCAGAAGGCCAGCATCGTGTGCT
>JADGRB010000242.1 GCA_017881315.1 Pseudomonadota bacterium | reverse complement strand
CGCAGGAAGTAGACCGCGCCGTAGATGCCCCAGGCCGCGACGACCGCGAGCGCGATGTACGGCTCCTTGACGCTCATCCCGGACACCATGAACGGCCCGACCAGGTAGAAGAGCATGCAGAGCAGGTTGGCGACCAAGCCGAACAGGGGCACGAACATGTGCTTGAAGCCGCTGAAGGTGTGGTGCTCGCGGAAGGCGACGATGGCCGTCAAGCAGGTGAGCATGTAGAGCAGGAACGTCCCGAAGTTGCTCACCAGCGTCACGATGACCAGCGTGTTCGGCAGCTTCGCGTACGTGGCCGGGTCCTTGAAGACCCCGATGCTGTACCAGAAGCCGCTGTACTTCGCGTCCAGCGGCGTCGGCGTGGTGCCGCCCAGGTAGACGGAGACGGTGATGATGCCGATGACCGCCGAGAGGATCGCCAGGGTCCAGATCGACCGATGCGGCGTCAGCGTCTTGCCGTGGAGCATGCCGAAGTGACCCGGCACCTCCTCGTCCTTCCCCATCGCGTACGTCACGCGCGCCCCGGTGCTGAGGCACGACAGCGTCGTGCCGATGAGCGCCAGGAACACCGTGATCGCCTGAACCAGCATGAAGGCGCGGCCCGCGGAGGCGCTGCCGAACATCCAGGTTCCGACCATCACCATCATGTCGCCCAGCGGCGCGCCGGATGCCCCGGCGTTGGCGAGGTTGTAACCCTGATTGAGGAAGTAGTTCGCGGCGAAGTACTCGATCAGGTAGCAGATGAGCCCCTGGATACCGAGCGACAGGAGCACCGCGCGCGGAATGTCGCGCTTGGCGTTCTTGGCCTCTTCACCCATCGACGTCACCGACTCGAAGCCGACCAGGATCAAGATCGCGACGCAGGCCTGGATGAACACCAGCGAGAACCCGTGCGCCGCCACCACCGAGCCCGCGCTCTGGTGGAACTTGAAGTGCGGCGTGAGGTCCTTCGGGTGATCGGCGTCGACCGGCTCCTGCGTCACGGCCTGATCGGCCGCGTAGCTCAGCATGAACGGAACCGGCTTGCCGTCCTTCATGTCGGGCACCGGGTTGCCGGCCGCGTCCATCTTGTTCTGCATCACGACGGCGCCGGTCGCGTCCTTCTTGGGCACGCCATTTTCGACAACAGGCTCCTGCGCGACCTGGAAGTCGATCGCCGTTCCGTTGACCAGCTGCAGACCCTGCGACCCCTCCGGGTGCTTGACCCGGTAGGAGATCGCCATCACCGAGAACACCAAGAGGGCAGTGATCTGGACGATGTTGATCAGCATGTTGACGCCGGTCGTCCCCGTCACGCCCCGGAAGGCGATGTAGGCGACGCCTAGCGCGAACCCGAAACAGAAGATGATCATGAACGGGAGGCTGTTGTAGCTGCCGCTGAAGGTGTCGGGGAAGAACTGGTTCAGCAGGTAGCCGGTCAGCAACGCGGTCACGCCGACCATGCAGCCCGGGTAGACCCAGTAGTAGAGGTGGCTCGCCCATCCGGTGATGAACTTCGCGATGCGGGCGAACTTGTAGGCGTGCGTCTTGCTCAAGAACGCCTGCTCCGCGAAGAAGTACGATGAGCCCGCGCCCGGATAGAGCTTGGAGAGCTCGGCGTAGCTGATCGCGGTGGCGAAGCAGAGCAAGAGCGCGGCGACGATGCCGAACCACATCGCCGAGCCGGCCATCGGTGCGCCGTACAGTGCCTGGATCTGGAAAGTGAGCCAGAGGAAGGCACCGGGTGCGATCAACGCCATCGCGTTGATCGTCAACCCGGTCAGCCCGAGTGTTGCGCGGCTGGACGGTTGTCCAGCTTCAGCGGTTCCTGCTCCATCTGCCATAGTGTGCTCCTCGCATGGTGGTGTGTTGGGGTGGAGTGAGCACGCTATCAACAGCCGGTAAACAGCAGGTTTCGCGCAGCGGAAATGTATGTAACTTGAGCAGATTCCCACACCCGCTCAGTAGTTACGCGGATTTAGGGCTGTGAAATCGCTGGCGAGGTCCGTGACCACGATCGCACTCGCGGTGCCAGCGGCAGGCGACGCGCCCGCCGCCGTCAGCCGCGGAAGCCGAGATTGACGGTGCGGAGGCCGAGCTGGGCGCGCAGCTCGAAGTACCCGTCGGAAACGCTCCAGGCGATCAGATCGCGAATGACCTCGCTGGGATCGATCCCGGCCGCGGAGGCGGCGGTCTGTCCGAGGCGCGCGGCGATCTCGAGATCACCCGCCAGCAGAAGCCCCGCCCGGATGCTGGTGAAGCAGGCGCCACGCGACCAGCGGGCGATCCCCGCGGCGCCCTCGCCGACGCCGGCGCTCGCCTCGAGACGCCGGACCAGGACCGCGAGCTGCTCGCGGAGCTGCGGTTGCAGGGTGCGTTCGAGGAACGCCGTGTACTGCTTGACCGCCGCGGCGCTCTCGGCCGGAACCACGCTCTCCGCGTTGATGAGACGGATCGCGGCCCGCACCACGATCTCGAGCTCCGCCAGCGTGGGAACGAAGCCCGGCCAGCGCAGCAGGTGGTCGGGACGAAGCGTGGCCAGCGTCCGTCCGACGATGAAGGCCAGCTCGATGTCCGAGTGCGCCTCGAACACCTCCTTGCAGAGGACCAGCGCCGGCGTGCCGGCCACCGCCGCCCGCAGGTTGACCACCTCGATCTGGCCCGGCGTCTCGGGCGCAAGATAAACCTCGGGGGTCGAGGCGCCGAACACCGCGTCGCCGTAAGCGAGCACCTTGCACGGCATCGACGGATCGGTGGCCACATCGCGCCGCTGTTTTCGCTTGAGGCCGAGCTCCTTCGTCGTCTGCGCGCGGGCGCTCGCCACCGCGGGGGACAGCGTCGCCAGAATCTGCGACAGCGTCCGGTCCTCGTCGGGGTGATAGATCTGTTTGAGCCAGACCTCCTCGGTCAGGCGCGCCCGGGCGCGAACGACGCCGTTCGGACGGTACTGCTGGTAAAGGGCACGCTCGTCGGCGTCGGCCTGCCCGATCAGCACCAGCGCGGCGGCGGCTCCGTAGGCCTCGTCGAGCGTCCCCATCTCGACGAACAGCCGCAAGAGCGTCTTGAGCTCGGGCGCCATCTCGTCGAGCGTGCGGGCGCGCTCGACGATGGCCCGATGCTCGGCGACGGCCCTCGGATAGGTCTCGGGTCCGGCCAGCCGGTAGAGCTCGGCCAGAATCTTGCGGCGGTCGATCGAGTCCGGATCCAGGCCGGCGGCCACCTCGAAGGCGGCGATGGCCGCCGGAAAGTCCTTGAGGCGCGAGCGATAGATCTCGCCCAGACCCTGCCAGAGGGCCAGCATGGCCGGTCGCTTGTCGGCCGGAACGTCGGCCCCCATCCGTTTGATCTGACGCCGATAGGTCCGTTCCTGCGTCTTCCAGTCGTGCGCCTCGGTCACCAGCCGATCGATCTTTTCGAACGATCTCAGGTCGCCCGGATCGGCGTCCAGAGCCCGTTCGAAGGCCTCGACGGCCTCGACCGGGGCGCGCAGCTCCTCGGCGAAAATGTTGCCCGCCGCGACGTTGTAAGCGGCGCGCATCTCGCCTTCGGCCAGCTCCGCCAGGCGCGCCAGCAGCTGCACCGACTGCTTCCACTGCTTGGTCTCGGTGAGGAGCTCCAAGAGGCGATGCATGAGCGATCGCTCGTCGGGCCAGATCTTGAGCGCTTCCATGTACGCGGCGATGGCCCGCTGGGGATCGTTGCGGCGATCGCGATGAATCGCCGCCACGTGCTCCAGCAGCTCCAGCTTGGTCTTGGGATCGTCGGTGACCGAGAGCAGCGTCTGCGTGTGGTGCACCACCGCGTCGTCGTTTCCCGCGGCGCGCGCCGCCGCGACCAGCGTCTCGAGGACGTTCCGGCGGCGCGGATCGAGCGCCAGCGCCTTCTCCAGCGGCTCGACGGCCAGTGCGGCCTCGCCGGCCCGCCACCGCGAGATGCCCAGACGCTCGAAGGCGGCCCGCTGCTCGTCGCGCGACAGCGCCGTCGGCGCGGACGAGAGCAGCCGCTCGGTGACGGCCGCCGCGTCGGCCCAGGCCTCCTTGCGAAAATTGAGCGCCGCCAGATCGCGCAGCGCGGGAAGGGCGGCCTCCGAGAACCCCACCGACGGGTCGCCGACCGGATCCTCGGCGGCCAGGGCCGCGCGGTACGCCTCCGCCGCGCCGGCATCGTCGCCGGTCGCCTCGCGGGCGCGTCCGAGCCGGTGCCACAGACGCACCCGATCGGGGACGGGCTTGCCCTCGGACGCGGCCGCCAGACGCTCGGCCAGCGGGAGCAGACCGGCAAAGTCACCGCGGCGGAGCTTGATGTCGGCGAGCTTTTCAGCGAGCGCGATCCGGGTGGGATCGAGCGCCAAGATCTCCGCATAGAGCTCGGCCGCCTGCGCCTCGTCGTCCAGCGCGGTCGCGGAGATCTCGGCCGCCTCGCCCAGCAAGCGAATGCGCTCGTCGAGGTCGGTCACCACCGCGGCCGCGCGGCTCAGCAGCTGGCGCGCCTTCATCCAGTCCTTGCGCTCGCGATAGAGCATCGCCAGCAAGAGCAGGCTCGGCACGTGCACGTCGCCGCCCGGCGCCGCCAGCGTCAGCGCGAGCTGCTCCTCCGCGCCGCGCAGATCGTGCAGCCGTTCCTTCAGGATCACCGCCAGGCGGTGCTGCGCCGTCACCCGCTCGGCGATCCCCGTCTCGGGCGGCAACGCGGCGATGAGGCGCCGGAACACCTCGGCCGCGTTCTCCCATTCGCCCGCGTCCTCGTGCGCGCGCCCGAGCCCCTCGAGCGCGCCGGGGTGACGGGGCTCGTAGCGCAGGACCTCGCGATATGCGTCGGTCAGCTTCTCGGCGTCGGTTCCGGGTCGCTCCCGCTTGCGCGCCAGGATCTCGACGTAGCCATCCCAGTTCCGCTGCCGTCGGTAGAGCTCCTCCAGTAGCATGAGCGCGCCGCCGTGGGTCGGCTCGAGATCGAGCGCCGCGGAGGCCGCCCTGGCCGCCTCGTCGAGCATCGCCAGGCCGCTCTCGTTCCAAAACGCGATCTGCACCCACAGGTCCGCCGCCTGCTTGGGGTCGGGCAGACCGGCGGCGACCTCGGCGGTGGCCGCCACCAGCTGGCTCCAGAATCCGTTGCCGCGCGCGACGCGCTCCATCTCCTGGATCACCCGCCCGCTGGTCGGTTCTTCTTCCAGCGCCGCCTGCAACGTCACCAGCGCGCTGCTCGGATCGCCCAGGCGCCGCTCGTAGATCTCCGCCACGCGGCAAAGCACCTGCGCCCGTTCCGTTCCGGACGGGGCCGCTTCCGCTTCAACGAGCAGCTCCTCGACCCGCGCCGCCCAGTCCTCGCCGGCTGGCGGGGCCGGCAGCGGCGGCTCGGGATCGACGACTTCGGGGCTCATCCGGCGCTCATCACCCCCCAACGACCATTAACACGAGCCTGGCCCCGACGGGCAACGATCGCGCAGGGCCTCAACGCACGATGGCGCCGCTGTCAAGCGCGTTGCTGATCCGGGCCTCGTCGATCCAGACCGATGCCTGCGGCGCGCCCCAGAGCGTGGCTTCGAACGCGAGGGGACCACCCGTGTGCACGATCTGCCTTTCGACCGCCACCGGTGGCCCGAGCGGGATGTCGGCCGCGCTTTCCGAGCCGGCGCTGCCCAGGGAGACGCGCATCGGGCGGTTGGTTTCGGGCGCCACCTGCAGCCGGACCCGGTAGGTCCCGGCCGCGAGGGCGCCCTCCCCCAGTCGCACCTCGGCCCGCGCGACACCGTCGTCCCCGGTTTGCAGATGGAGCCCGTTCGGCGCGCCCTCCACGGGCGAGCGCGCGGAAAAGGGCGGCGCCGGTCTCCAGAGCAGGAGGCGGGTGTGCCCGTCGAGCGTCACCTCGGTGGCCGCCCAGCGGTGGCGCGTGCGCAGCGTCTGGCCGGCGTCGAGGACGGCCGGCCAGCCGAGGCGCCAGAGGATGACCAAGCCCAGGGCCGGCACGAGCACGCGCGCCGATCGGGCAACCTCGGCGCGGGCGCGGCCCGCGATCGCGCTCGCCGCCCGCGCCAGCTCGCCCAGCGCGAGCGCCACGAAAGGAAACGCCAGCATCTCGATGGGCAGACGGTAGCGGGGCTCGGCGAAGAACACCGTGTAGGTCGCCACCAGGGCGAGCTGAAACGGCACCAGGGCCAGCAAGGCCCAGCGGCGGCGCGCGGCGGCGGCGGCGATCCCAGTCAGCGCGAGCCCCATCATGGCGATGCCGAATCCGTCGGCGAACCCGGCGATCCCGGCTCGCCGCGCGGCAAACCAGCTGGCCTGCGGGCCCACCAAGACCCCGGGACGAAAAATTGGCCAGTAGAGCAGCCGCTCCTCGGGATCGAACAGGCGCTCGGCCTTGAGGACCGCCAGCCCGAGGGCGTAGCGCGGCTCGAAGCGCATCCATTCCCGCGCGAGCGCGTAGGCGGCCCGGTCGGTCTCCCGGTGCGGCTCGTCGAGCACGCTCCGCCCGGTCAGGTCTTTGAAGGTCCGGTTGAGCGCTCGGGTGTAGGTTCCCTCCGAGTTCGGGTTGGCGCCGATGAGCGCGGTGATGCCGCCGTGATCGTCGGTGAAATAGAGCGCGCCGCTCTGCCGGAGATGGCGGATCCCCCACGGCAGCAGCACCAGCAGCGTCGCGGCCAGCCCGACCGCCGTGTAGAGCGCCGCCCGGTGCGGTCGCTCCCGGCGGGCCAGCCAGATGCCGAACGCCAGCACCGACAGCGGCAGCGCCACCGCCCGCACCCAGGCTGCCAGGCCCATCGCGACGCCGAACGCCAGCGCCGCCACCAGCGGCCGCCGCGGGCCGAGCGACACCAGCAGCGCCAGCGCGGTGACCAGCAGCGCCGCCGCCGGCACGTCCGTCCCAACGACGCTGGCCATGGCGACGCCGGCCGGCCAGAACGCG
Source organism: Pseudomonadota bacterium (assembly GCA_017881315.1). Classification (GTDB taxonomy): domain Bacteria; phylum Myxococcota_A; class Polyangia; order Fen-1088; family Fen-1088; genus JADGRB01. The sequence goes on along the minus strand of JADGRB010000242.1, from coordinate 826 downwards.
TAGATCAGCGTCGCGCCCGCGGCGTACGGGCACGGGCAGATCCGCCGCCAGCCGTCGCGGTCGCCATCCACCCGGTCATCGGGGGCCTCGTCCCCGTCGACGAGCTTCCACACGACGACGAACAGCCCGGCGGCCCCGAGGCCGCCGAAGAAGACGCCGATCAGCTTCTGCGCCAGCAGATCCCCGCCCGCGTCCTTGACCATCGCGAGCAGCGCCACGAACCCGGGCATGTAGATGAAGCCCGGATCGAGGCGGCCGAACTCCGACAGATAATTCGCCGACTCGCGGTACATCGCGAAGTCGCTGACCGGGACCGTCGGGACCGCAAGCACCCAGCCGAGACGGGCGGCGGTCGCCAGGGCCACCAGCGCCGCGCCCCACAGCAAGGTCGCGCGCGCGCGACGACCGACGGGCACGGGCCGGGACCCTACCCTGCCATTTGGAGCAGCTTCGAAAGCTTGGTCGCCAGGATCGGATCGCCGCCCACCTTGAGCTTGCCGCTGAAGAACAGCGCCATCGCCGCCTGCATCCCCCCTTCGATCATGCCCCGGAAGTCGGCGTCGCTCGCCTCGACCGTGCACTGCGGCGTGCCGTGCTCGCCGGGAACGCAGGTCGGCGGCGTCGAGACCAGATCGACGGTCCAGGTGCCTCCGTCCGCGCCGCTGATCTTGAACAGGTAGACCGCGGCCACGTCTTTGGCCTTCTCCGGGCTGGTCTTGAGAACTGCGGGCACTCTCTCGTCGAAGAACGCCTTGACGGACGTCGCCATCGGAACCTCCGGGGACATCCTAACCGGAACTATCCTCGTCGGCCTACTTCTTCGCGT
>JADGRB010000241.1 GCA_017881315.1 Pseudomonadota bacterium | reverse complement strand
CCGGGGCACCGGGGGCCGTCGGGGTCGCGGCTGGGCTTCCAGCAGGCGCAGGGGCGGCGGCGGGCGGGGGGCTCTTGGCCGCAGCGTCGGCGGCCATCGCCTTTTCGAGCGCGGCCGGATCGATCTGTTGCAGCAAAAAACAAAAGAGCGCGGCCGTCATCTCCCCTCCCGCAGGTCACTCTGCACGTTGTAGGCTTCGCCGTCGATGTCCAAGGTCACGCACGCCGCCGACGTGAAGGTGCTGGCGCGCAACAAGCGGGCGCGCCACGAATACCACGTCGACGAGACGCTGGAGGCGGGGATCGTGCTGGCCGGATCGGAGGTCAAGTCGATCCGCGCCGGCAAGGTCACGCTGGTCGACGCGTTCGCTGACGTCGATCGGGGCGAGGCTTGGCTGCACCAAATGGACATCGGTGTCTACGCCTTCGCGCACGGGCGAAATCACGATCCCAGGCGCAAGCGCAAGCTGCTCCTCCACCGGAGCGAGATCGACCGGCTGGTGAGCAAGGTCCGCGAGAAGGGCTACACGCTGGTGCCGCTGTCGCTGTATGAGAAGAAGGGACGCGTGAAAGCGGAGCTGGCGCTGGTCCACGGCAAGCAGAGTTGGGACAAACGTGAAGATTCCAAGAAACGGGAGAGCCAGCGTGAGATCGACCGCGCCATGGCCAGCCGCCGTCGTTAGCGCGCTGGCGTTGCTGGCGGGGGGCGAGCGTCCCCCGCTGTCGCCGGTGGACGCCTCGGGCGGCGCTCTCGACGGCCCAGTCGAATCGATCTCCATCGACGGCGGCCAGTGCACGACCACGGTCCAGCAGCACACCGACGAGGGCGCCGTCCACATCGCCTGTACCAAGCCGACCGACTACCTGACCGATCCTCCGTCGTCCGGGAACCACTACAACTGCTGGGCCGCCTATCAGACCTACACCGCACCCATCCCGTGGGGCAACGTCGTCCACTCGCTCGAGCACGGCGCGATGGCGATCGTCTACAACTGCCCGGAGGGCTGCGCCGACGACATCGCCAACATCCAGTCATTCAGCGAGGGGTTGCCGCTGGACAAGGACTGCGCGCCGTCGCTCGGCCGCAACCGGATCATCTTGATGCCCGACCCGATGCTGGACGTCCGGTTCGCCGCCTCGGCCTGGACCTGGACCCTGCGCGCCGACTGCTTCGACCCCGGCGCCTTCCGGCAATTTTTCAACCAGCACTACGACCACGGCCGCGAGGTGATCTGTGCCGACGGCTGGCAGCCCGCGCAGCTGTGTAGCGACATCTGTCCCTAGGCGGCTCAGCCGCCGAAGAGGCGCTCGATGAAGACGTGCAGGTCCGCGGGGGGAGCGTCGATGAAGCTGCGGCCGATCTGTGCCGCCAGGCGCGCCAGCGCGGGGCCGGACTCCGACACGCGATCGATCTCGCGGCGGGCGGCCGCACGCTCGGCGGCCGGCGCGGCGCTGCGCTGGGCGATGGCGACCAGCGCCTCCAGCGCGACGAAGCGGCGGGTGCTGTCTCCGTCGGAGCTGACCAGCGTGTGGCCGAGCGCGTGGGCGTCGATCTGGCGCGACCAGACCAGCGCCAGCGCCGGCAGGGCGGCGCTGCGCACGTCATAGGCCGGATCGCGCACCGCCCGTTCGAGCACCGGCGCCACCCGGGCCGGCTCGCGCTCGGCCAGGCGACCGAAGGCGCGCGCCGCGGCGGTGCGCAACGATTCGCTGCGTGACGCGATCGCCTCGCCGAGCAGCCGAAATCCGGCGACGCCGGGGTCGGGGAGCTCGCCGATGCCGGCGACCGCCGCCTCGCGCGCCGCGCGATCGCCGCCGTGGAGCATCGCCTCGAAGGTGGGAAGGACATCGCGCGCGCCGCCGCCGGCCGCCCCGGCGAGCAGACGCATCGCTTCCGCGCGAACGCCTTCCGCCCGATCGTCGACGGCGCCCCGCACGATGTCGAAACCGGCGCCGCCGCCGGCGTCGCGCACCGCCTCGAGACGCACCGTCTCGTCGCCGTCGCGAGCCGCCTGCTTGAGGAGACCCCAGAGGCCGGCCTTCGCGGCCGCCGCCACGATCACGCGCCGTTCGGCGACATCTCCTTGCACGAGCGCCGCCTCGAGGGCGCGCTCCGCCTCGGCGCTGCGCCGAGAAGTCCCGGACGCGAAGAGTCCCGTGGCGCTGGCGGCGAAGGCGTGCTCGGCGGCCGCGCGCACGTCGCGGTCTGAATCACCGACGAGCTTCAGCAAGGTGGGTAGCGCCAGCTCCGCGGTCGCCCCGCCCACCCCCCCCAGCGCCTTCGCGGCGGCGCTGCGGACCGATGGCTGCGGCGAATCGGCCAGCTCGGCCGCCATCCGAGCCGCCCCCTTCGGATCGGTCGCCGCGACCTCGCCGAGACAGGCCGCGGCCGCCGCGCGAACCTCGTCGTGATCATCGCGCGCGGCGATGCGCAGATAGGGAGAGGCCGCCGCGGCGTTCTTCCTGGCGAGCGCGCAGAACGCGTTCGCGGCGGCCAGGCGCGTCGCGACGTCGCTGTCCTTGATCGCGTGCGCCAGCGGCGGCAGCGCCGCGGCCGGGCGGCTCTCCCCCAGGTGCGCGAGGGCCTCGACCAAATTCTTGCGCACCGCGGGCCGCACCGTCTTGATCGCCCTCCCGAGCATGTCGGCGATGGGGTTCGGGTTCTGCGCGGCGAGCGTGAGGGCCGAGGCGATCGCGGCGCGTTCCACTTCCGGGCTCGGATCCTTGAGCGCCTTCTCGGTCAGCTCGATCCCGTCGCGCCTCAAAAATCCAAACGCCCGCGCCGCTTCGATGCGGGTCTCGGTCGCCGGATCGTAGAGCATCGACTTGAGGGGTTTCACCGCGTCCTCGGGGCGGGTCGCGGCCACCGCGCCCCAGACCGCCGCGCTGGCCGCGCGCGCCGCGGGCGGACCCTTCATCTCGTTGCGCGCGATCTCCTCCGCCTCGGCAGGCGAGATGAGGCGGGCGTAGAGCGGCAACGCGGCGGCGCGCAACCGGGGCGACGACTCGGGCCGAATCGCCTTCTCGAGCGCCGGGCGCAGCGACGGCGCGGGCGTCCCCGCGCGACGCAGGATGAACAGGGCGGCGACGCGCACGTCGTCCGGCGAGCGCTCGCTGGTGACCACCCGCCCGAGCGCGGCGGCGCAGGCGGCGGGCTCTCGGGCCGCGATCCCCTCGAACAACGTCAGGGCCGCGCGGCGCGCGCCGGCGTCCGAGCTCTGCAGGACATCGACCAGCGCGTCCACGACCGTTCCCGGCGCGCGCATCGAGAGCGCGGCGGTCTCCTCCTCGGCGCGTCGCCGCAGCGTCGGATCGGGATCGCGCAGCGCGAGCGTGAAGATTCCCGCGGCCTCGATCGACGGCAGGGTCGGCCCTTCTTGCAGCACGGCCGCGCGCACGTCCGCCGAACGGTCGGCCAGCGCCGCACGCAGCGTCGCCGCGTGCGCGCCCGGCGGGCGGGCATCGTTCTTCGCCGCCTGCCGGCCGTCGTTCTTCTCGCCCGCCTGGCGACGGTCTATGGCGGCCGCGACCTCCACGCCGCGGCGCCGGATCTCCGGGCTGCGATCGGCGAGCGCGCCCGCCAAGATCTCGTCCTCGCCGGCGCCGCCACGGCCGGTCACCGCCAGCGCCGAAAGGATCTCGCCGCGCGCGGCCGGATCGGCAAACGCCTGCTTGAGGGCGGCCACCCCGTCGGGATCGCCGAGCAGGGCCTTGGCGATCCCCCGCGGCACCGGTCGCAGACCGTTCAGGACCTCGCGCAGCCAGCCGGGGACGTGCGCGCGGCCGCTCGTTCCGTTCGGCCCAACCCGATCGACCGGTGCGGCGTCCAGCGTTCCGGTGAGCTGGCCCGCGGCGATCCGCGCGACCGTCTCGGGCGACAGCGCGGCCGCCGTGTAGCCGGTGTCGGCCAGAACCGATCCGAGCGGCGGGTGGTTGGGGATGAAGTCCAGGAACGAAAGCCGCCGGCGACCGAGGCGGACCACGATGCGCGCGGCGCCCCCACCGTCGGGCGGATCGAGCGCCAGGGTGTAGGCGCGGCGCGAATCGGCAAAGAGCGCCATCAGGACCAGCGCCGCCAGCGCGACACCGAGACCGAGGCGCAGCGCCGCGCCGCCCAGGCTCCGGCGAACCGCCGACCGCTCATCGGGACCGAGCGCGCCGCGAAGATGGCGGACGATCGCGTAGAGCTCGGCGAACCGCAGCCGATCACCGGCAGCGCGCCGGCGCTGGAGCACGCGCCGCGCGAAGCCGGCCCGCGCGCGATCGGCCATCGTCAACTCCAGCACGACGTCGCGCAACGCCGGGTGGGCCAGGTTGAACGCCTCCGTCCGCCCGCGCGCCTGCGCGACGACGAGACCACGGGCCCGCAACGCCGCCAGCGCCTCCGCCCCCAGATCACGGCCCCCCCGCGTGCGCGCGTCCAGATCGGCGGCGGCGATCCCCCCCGGAGCCGAAGCGGCCACCAGCGCCCGTCGCGCGAGCGCCCCGCCCGATTCCGAGCAGACCTTTTCGAGCCACACGGCGGGCAGCACGGCCGCACCGCCGCTGCGCCGATACCGTCGCACCGACCCCAGACGAAGGTCGGCGATGGCGCGCGCCACCAGCTGGAGATCGATCGCCCGGCAAAGACCGTCGCGGCAAAGATCGGCGGCCACCGCAACGGCCAGGCCCTTTTCGAACGGCGTGCCCGACTGCACCGCGCTCCGCTCGAGGATGTCGCCGACCTGGGCCTCCTTGAAGAGCGGCAGCGTCGTGGTCGCGCGGCCACCGACCTTGGCGCGAAGAGCGGTGCGGAGCGTTTCGAGGTGGGCGAACGCCGCCTCGTCGATCGACAAGACCAACCGGAGGAGCGGACCGCCCTCGTCGACCACCTGGGTGGCGAGCGCCGTCACGTCGACCAGGTCGCCGGCACCCGGTCCGAGCGCCTCTTCCAGGTGATCCAAGATCAGGCAGAGGCCGCCCTTCGCCTCGCGGGCGATGCCGCCGAGATAGTCGGCCGGGTCCTGACCGGGAACCGGCGGCGCGATACCGAGGCGGCTGGTCTCTCGCACCAGCTCGCGCTCGAGGTCGCGGTAGCCGCCGATCGTCACCGCCGCCACCCCTCGCCGGGCCAGCGCCGGCGTGAGCCCCGCCCGCAGGAGCGACGTCTTGCCGACGCCCGACGCCGCGGTGAACGCGACGACGTGCGCCTCACCGCCCAGCAGCTGATCGAGGAGCGCGACCTCGTCGGTGCGTCCGAAGAAGGCCTCCGCGCCCCGCTCGTCGAACGGCGCGAAGCCGCCGAAAAGACCGCCGGGAGCGCCCGCGTCGGTCATCGCTCGGGCTTAGCTCTGTCGAATGTCCGATTCGAGCATCTCGGGCTCTTCGTCATAGTCGGAGATGATGATCTCGCGATTGTGGGCGTCCGTCGAGGACGGTGTGAAAAAACCTTCGACCAGGTCGGCGACCTCTTCGTGGGAGGTCCCGCGTTTGACCGTCGCCAGCGCATAGACGACGTGCCCGTCGTCGACGACCGACAGAAATCCGACACGCCGCCCGTCCTCGACCGACCACAGGTCCCAGGACTCGCCCGCCTGGGTGCGGGTGACCCGCGTCGCGTAGAAGGTGCGGGGCTCGTGCCGCGTGATGGGCGTGATTTTCGGATCGCGGGGCACTTCGATCTCCGTCGAAGAGTCAGGATATCGAGCAACGGCCGCGACGGCAAGACCGAGGCGCCAGGACCGACGGCTAGCTCAGACGGAGCTCTATCCAGAACGTCGCGCCGGCGCCCGCGACGCTGTCGACGCCGATCGTGCCGCCCTGGCGTTCGACGATCGCGCGACAAAGATAGAGGCCGATTCCGAGGCCGCTGGTCCCCTCGGCGGCCGCGCCACGGACGAAGCGGCCGAAGATCTGCCGCTGTTCATCGACCCCCAGCCCGGGCCCGCGGTCACGGACCTCGATCCGCGCCGCCGTCGCATCGACGCGCATGGCCGCCACGACGACCGGGAGGCCGACCGGGGAATAGCGGATGGCGTTCTCGAGGAAGTTGATGAGCACCTGAACGATCCGGCCCGCGTCGACGGAGACGAGGAGCGGCGCGTCCGGCAACTCCACCGTGACGGCCGCGGACCGCCCGCGCTTGAAGGTCTCGACCGCCTCGGTCGCCACCGCGCGCAGATCCACGGCCCGGGGGCGGAATGGCAGCTCGCCCAGATCCGCGCGCGTCAGATCCAGAAGGTCATCGACCAAGGCTGCCAGACGCCGCACCTGCGCGCGGGCGAATGCCAGATCGGCGGGCGCGATCGGCTGCCCGCCCAGGAGCTGCCGTTCCGCGATCTGGAGCGTCATCCCGAGCGGGCCGAGAGCGTTCTTGATCTCGTGCGCGGCCGCGGCGAGCGCGACGGTCGCGTCTTCCACGGGCGAATCGGGTGGCTGCTTGCGATCGCTCATGCCCGCTCGATCACCGCGGCGATTCCCTGCCCGACGCCGATGCACATCGTCGCCAGTCCGTACCGACCGCCCCGCCGGCCGAGCTCGTGCGCCAGGGTCGCCAGCAGACGCGCCCCCGAGGCGCCCAGCGGATGGCCGATGGCGATCGCGCCGCCGTTGACGTTGACGCGCGTCGGATCGAAGCCGAGCTCGCGGATGCAGGGGATGGCCTGCGCCGCGAAGGCCTCGTTCAATTCGATCAGATCGAGATCGGCCGCCGAGATCCCGGCGCGCGCCAGCGCGTGGCGCGTGGCGGGAATGGGTCCGATCCCCATGTACTTCGGCTCGACGCCCGCGACCCCTGAGGCCACCAGGCGCGCCAGCGGTTTACGACCGAGCCGCTCGAGGCCGGCCTCCGATGCCAGCAGCACCGCCGCGGCGCCATCGTTGATGCCCGACGCGTTCCCCGCGGTCACCGTTCCGCCCGCGTCCGCCTTGCGAAACGCCGGCGCGAGCGCCGCCAGCTCGGCCGCAGTGGTCTCCGGGCGCGGGTGCTCGTCGACCTCGACACGTTTGGGCGGTCCCTTGCGCCCGCCGACCTCGACCGCGCAGATCTCGTCCGCGAAGCGGCCGGCCGCCTGCGCCGCGGCCCAGCGCCGCTGGCTCTCGAGCGCGAAGGCGTCCTGCGCCTCGCGCGAGACGCCGTACTGCTCCGCCACCAGCTCCGCCGTTTCGCCGAGAGCGTGCGTCCCGTACAGCGCCTCCATACGGGGATTGACGAATCGCCACCCGAGCGTGCTGTCGTGCGCGACCACGTCGCCGCGCGCGAACGGCTCGCGCGCCTTGGCCATCACCAGGGGCGCGCGGGACATCGATTCGACCCCGCCTCCGATCACCAGATCGGCATCGCCCACGGCGATGGCGCGCGCACCGTCGATGACCGCCATCAGGCCCGAGCCGCACAGACGATTCACCGTCCCACCCGGCACCGTCGGGGGCAGCCCCGCCAGGAGCAGGCTCATCCGCGCGACGTTCCGGTTGTCCTCACCCGCCTGATTGGCGCATCCCATGAGGACGTCGTCGACCGCGCCCGGATCGGCGCCCGTCCGCCGCACGATCTCGGCGATCACCAGCGCCCCCAGATCGTCCGGTCGCACCTCCGCCAGCGCCCCGCGGTACCGCCCGACCGGCGTCCGCACGGCATCGACGACGAAGACATCGCGTAGCGATGGGGGCATCTGACCGCGATCTTACTAAAAGGTCCCCATCGCCGCGAATGCCGGGACCATGCCCCCGTTCGCGCCGCGCATGGG
>JADGRB010000500.1 GCA_017881315.1 Pseudomonadota bacterium | reverse complement strand
CCTTTCTTGCGGAAATCTTGGGTCTCGTCCGCGCGGCGCCCTGCGAGCCGCCCGCGCGGCGGGCCGCCACCTCGACGACCTCACCATACCCCCATCGCGCCCCGTACGCCTCGGCGTCCGACCGGGACATGGGGATCAACAGCGGCGCCGCCACGCGTCCCTGGGCCCTCAGCTCGACGGCGCGAGCCGCCGCAGCCGCCGGCTCGCCGATCACGAGGACGCGCACCGGCTCGCGAGGTCCCTCCCCACCGCCGCCCGCTCCCCCCAGGCGGGCCTGCGCTGCCGCCTCCAGCACCGCGGCCGCGGCCTCGACATCGATCGCGAAGCCGACCGCAGCGCTCTCGTGGCCGAAGCGTCCGAGCAGATCGTCATACCGTCCGCCCTGCAGCACCGGCTCGGCGGAGCCCACCGCGAAGACCTGGAAGCGGACGCCCGTGTAATAGTCGAACCCGCGCACCTCGGCCAGATCCACGTGAAGCCGGACCGACGGCGCCCGCTCGATCACCGCGTCCACGATGGCCTGCAGGTCGCCGATGGCCCGCCCGATCGCGACGCTCGGCGCCTGGCGCGCGGCCGTCTTCAGGACCACCGCCGGATCGCCGGCCAGCTCCGGCAGCGCGCGCACGAAGGCCAGCACCGGCCTCGGGGCGCGCGCGCCCTCCAACGCCTCTTTCAAGCCGGACGGATCGCGCTTGGCGATGGCAGCGCGCACCGCCCGCTCGGCGTCGGGCGCGAGCCCCAGCGACGCCAGGATCTCCCGCATCAACCCCAGGTGGCCGAGGTCGATGGTCAGCTCCAGCTCGGGCGCGGCCAGGCCAATCGCCGCCAGCGACGCCGCGCCGAGCGCGATGACGTCGGCATCGCCGTGCGGCCCCCCCACGCCCGCCAGCTCGATCCCCGCCTGGATCAGCTCGCGCTGCGAGCGCGCCCCTCTCTCGAGCCGCAACACGGTCCCCTCGTAGCACAAGCGCAGCGGGCCGGGCTCGTCGCGAAAGCGCGTGGCCACGAGGCGGGCGATCTGCGGCGTGAAGTCGGGCCGCAGCGCCACCACGCGCCCCGAGCTCGGCTCCACGAAGCGCAGGGCCGCCGCGCGCGCCTCCGGCCCGAGCCCGAGGCCGAGGACGTCCTCGTACTCGAAGGCCGGCGTGATGACGCGGGCGTACCCCCAGGACTCGAAGACTCCCAGCAGCGTCTCGGCGATGCGACGGCGAGCGGCCGCCGCGTGGGGCGCGAAATCGCGCATCCCCGCAGGCAGCCGCAACGAGGGCGTGTCGGACACGAAGATCAGGGCGTGGCTACTTGCGGTTGACGGCGTTCTTCACGACGCCGTTCTTCAAGTAGCCGACGAACACCTCGGCCAGCTCGACGGCGACCTTCTCCTGCGCCTCCTTGGTGGAAGCGCCGAGGTGCGGCACCGCGATGAGGTTCTCGTGCTCGAACAGCGGCGAGGGATCGGGCGGCTCCTTGGTGAACACGTCGAGCGCCACGCCACCGAGCTGCCCCGACTTCAGCGCCTCGAGCACGTCGGTCTCGCTGACGATGCCCCCGCGCGAAGCGTTGACGATGCAAGCGCCCTTCTTCATCTTCGCGAACGTCGCGGCGTTGAACAGGTTGTTGGTGTCTTTCGTCATGGGCACGTGCAGCGACACGAAGTCCGACAGCGCCACGAGCTCGTCGAAGGAGACGACCTTCACACCGGTTGGGACCGCCGCGCCGGCCGCCAGGACAGGCAAAATCGGATCGTACGCGACGACGTTCATCTTCAACCCCACGCCGCGCTCGGCGACCTGGCGGCCGATGTTGCCGAGCCCGACCACGCCCAGCGTCTTGCCGGTGAGCTCGACGCCCATGAACTTCTTCTTCTCCCAGACGCCCTTGCGCATCAGCTCGGCCGCCTGCGGGATCTTGCGCGCCAGGGCGAACAGCAGGCCGACCGCCAGCTCGGCGGCCGCCGTGGCGTTGCCGGCCGGCGTGTTGATGACGAGGATATCCTTGGCGGTGGCGGCGGCCACGTCGATGTTGTCGACGCCCACGCCGGCGCGGCCGATGATCTTCAGCTTGCCCGGGTTCGCCAGGGTGGCCGCGGTGACCTTCGATGCCGATCGGATCCCGAGCCCGTGATAGTTCCCGACCACCGCCGCCAGCTCCTCGGGCTTCATGCCCGTCTTGACGTCGACCGTGAAGCCGGCTTCTTTCAGGATCTCGACGGCCTTCTTGGACATGTCATCGGCAATCAGAACGGACATCGGCTCGGACATGGGTTATCTCCTCGGAGAGTGCGGTGCGGTTCGGTGTGCAGTGTGAGACGGTTGGCGAAAACGAATTCCGGGACGAATTTTCAAGACGAATTTCTACGACGGGACCTTGCGGGTCTGCGCGAAGCTGGCCTGGGCCGCCGCCACGCCCGACCCCGGCTTCACGCCGTACCCCAGATCCGAAAGGGTCATCTCGAGACCCGAGATCGCGGTGACGATGTCGAACTCGCTGAAGTAGCCGATGTGCGCGATGCGCACGATCTTGCCCTTCAGGTGATCTTGGCCGCCCGCGATGGTGATGCCGTAGCGGTTCTTCATGGTCTTCACCACCGCCCCGCCGTCGATGCCGCCCGGGACGCGGATCGCGGTGACGGCGTTGGTCGGCGACGACGAGAACAGCTCGAGGCCGAGGCCCCCGGCGGCCGACCGCGTGGCCTTGGCGAGGCGATCGTGGCGCGCCCACACGCCCGTCAGCGTCTCCTCGCGCAGCATGCGCAGCGACTCGCGCAGCCCGACGATCAGCGACACGGCCGGCGTGAAGGCGGTCTCGCCCTTGTCCTGGCTCTTCTTCTCGCGCAGCAAATCCAGGTAGAACCGCGGGAGGTTCGCCTTCGCGTTCGCCGCCCACGCCTTCTCCGACACGGCGACCA
>JADGRB010000499.1 GCA_017881315.1 Pseudomonadota bacterium | reverse complement strand
ACCGCCCGGTGTTCTTCAACCAACACCACGCGAAACTCAGCCGCGGCGGGATCGCCTGGATCCTCCGCAAATACCAGGCGCAGGCAGCCGACCCGACGCTCGCTGACGCCCAGCTCAGCCCGCACGTCCTGAGGCATTACGTGGACGGCTGGGTTATGTGGCCGCCCGGGGTGTTTCCGCTGCTCACGGGGGTGTTGGGCCTGGTTGCGGTCACATAACCCGGGCGTGTGGTCGACGTCGTGCCTGGTCGACGTGTCCGATCAGGTTCGCGCCTACGTCCGGACTGACCTTGCCCATTTCCCGTGTGGGCGTCCGCCGCCGACGCCTTGAGTGCGGCGAAGAATCGCCTTGCCTGTTCACCACTGTCAGGAGGGTCGATTCTTTATGGAAGCGCCAGATATGCGCGAGGTGTCAGCGCGGGTGATCGTCGCGTTGACGGCGGCGGGTCGGTCGAGGACGACGATCAAACGCCACACGGCGGAGTTCAACGCGTTCGCGGGGTTCCTCGAGGCGCGCGGTCAGGCGCTCCCAGCCGAGGCGGACTGTCTCGATTTCATCGCGGAGCGGTCCGGGGTCAGGCTCGCGGGGCTGCGGGAGCCGATCAGTTCCCGGCATGCTCAGCTCGCACGCCGGCCGCTGATGCTGCTGATGGAGGTGTTGGATGGGGGTGTTCCCCGGGTGGGGCAGGCCACGGCGCCGCCGGTTGAGCGCTGCCCGGCGCGTTTCCGTCCGGTCAGGGATGAGTACCTCGCGGCGTGCCGGCGGCGTGGGAACGCTGAGGCCAGCGTCGTGACGAAGAAGCGCGCTGCGGACCAGTTCCTCGCCTACCTCGACGAGGTCGGTCGGGAGACCCTGGACCAGGTGCAGGCCCGAGACTTGGCCGGGTTCTGGGCTCGGCGTCAGCACCGGGGCTACGCCCCGAAGACCACCGGCTCGCTGCGTTCGGCGTTGGCCGACTTCCTGCGTCACCTGCGCGAGGACGGGCAGATCCGGGAAGACCTGGCCGGGCGGCTCCCGCCGCAGCGCTATCCCCGGCGCGGCCAGTCGGCCCCGCACCCGTGGACGGCTGGGGATGTCCGCCTGGTGTTGGAGCAGATCGACCGGCAATCCGCGATCGGGAAACGCGACTACGCGATGGTCCTGCTGACCGTCAGGCTCGGTGTGAGGGTCGGAGACCTGCGCCGCTTGGAGCTCGGATGGTTTGACTGGCGGGCCAAGACCTTGGCGTTGACGCAGCACAAGACCGGCGTGCCGTTGACGCTGCCGCTGCCGGGCGATGTCGGATGGGCGGTGATCGATTACATCCGGCACGGCCGGCCGGAGGCGGCCTGCCGGCAGGTGTTCGTCAAACACCGCTACCCGTTCACCGCGTTCGGCTCGTCCACCTCGGTGGGCTGCCGGCTGAGCTATTACGCGCGGCGCGCCGGGATCGTGTTCGGGGCCGGACGCTCTCACGGCCTGCATTCGCTGCGCGGCGCGCTGGCGGTCGCGATGCTCCAGGACGACACGCCGCCGCCGGTGGTGACGGCGGTCCTGGGTCACGCGGCGGCCAACACGACCGCCGCGCACTATCTCAGGCTCGACACCGAGCACTTGCGCCGCTGCGCCCTTGACGTCGAAGATGTCCTGGACGCGGAGCAAGGGGCGCGGCGATGAACGCGCCGACGCTGAGCGACCTGATCGACACGCTGCTCGCGGCACGCCGCGCCGGCGGATTCCGGTACGACAGTCAGGAACGAGTGTTGCGCCAGTTCGCCGAGCACTCCCGCCGGGACGGCTACACGGACGGCTCGATCATCCAAGAAGCCGTCGAGGAATTCCTCTACGGCCGCCACCTCAAAGCGTCCACCATCCGCCGCGAGGAGATCATCCTTCGCGAACTGGCAGAACACGCCCGCCAGTTCGGCTGGCAAGCATGGGCGCCGCCAGCGCTGACACGCGTGAAGACCCGCCACCGGCCGCCGCCCTACGTGTTCAGCGACGAGGAGATCTGCCGCCTCTTCCACGCGATCGACACCCAGCCGCTGTCGGAGATGTCGAACAGGGCGCTGGTCGACCCGGTGCTGTTCCGGGTTCTCTACGCCACCGGGATGCGCCTATCCGAAGCGCTCAACCTGAAGCTGCGCGACGTCGATCCGGCGCGCGCCACGATCGAGGTGCGCGACAGCAAGAACCGCGAGAGCCGCGTCGTGCCCATCAGCACGCGCCTCGCCGCCTCCCTGCAGGGCTACATCGCGGCCGCGCACGCCGACCCGGAACCAGCCCACCACCTGTTCCACACCGGCGACCCGACCAAACCGGCCGACCAATCCACGGTCTACAACCGGTTCCGCCGCTACCTCGCCGATGCGGACATCCCCCATTTCCCAGGCGGCCCGCACATCCATTCGCTGCGTCACGGCTTCGCCGTGCAGAACCTGCGGCGCTGGGCGACCGGCGGCAGCGACCTGGTGGTGATGCTGCCTTACCTGTCCGCGTACATGGGCCACACTGACCTGCGGGGAACGCAGTACTACCTCCAGCTGACCGCGGACGCGTACCCAGAGGTCGCCGCGATGGCCCAAGCCAGGTTCGGCTACGTCATCCCGGACCCGCCCGCGGCGGCAGGAGCCCAACCGTGAGCCGCGTCAACCCAACCGGCGGGGATCTGGCCGGCAGGTGGCTGTCGAAGTTCCTCACCGACCACCTCGCCGGTGAACGGGACCTGTCCCCCCAGACCATCGCCTCCTACCGAGACGCGATCAAACTGCTGCTCACCTGGTTCCGCGACGTGCAGGCAACCCCCCCCGAGAAGCTGCGTCTCGCGGACCTCGACCGGGCTCGGGTACTCGCGTTCCTGGACTGGCTCGAAACCGAACGTGGCAACTCGGCGGCGACCCGCAACCAGCGCCTCGCCGTCATCAAGT
>JADGRB010000240.1 GCA_017881315.1 Pseudomonadota bacterium | reverse complement strand
CAGGAGGCCGAGCCCCGCTACAGCCAGCTGCTCACCTGGGCCATTCCACCCGAGGCGCGGCCCCTGATCCCCGCTCGCTACCATCGAGTCTTCGCAGCGGGGTCGCTCGAGATCTACGCCAGAGGGGAGCGGGAATAAAGGATATGGCTGGCCAAGCGCCCAGACGGGGGGAATCGGGATTGCCGCGCCCTCTCCGCGTCGGCATCGTCGCCGAGAGCTACTTCCCCACCCTTGGCGGGATCCAGGAGCACGTGCGTCACCTGCGTAACCTCCTGTCCGATCGCGGCGTGGAAGTCACGATTCTGACCGGACGCCCGACCTCCTCGGCCATCCTCGGACCCGCGGACGCAGAGCAGGGCGTGATTCGCGTCGGGCGCGCCCGCACGTTCCGCAGCGGGGGCACCTTCAGCCAGGCCACGATCGGCCCACTGGCCGCCTACAATTTCCGTCGCGCGCTCCGCGAAGGGCAGTTCGATCTCCTCAACATCCACGGGCCCTGTGACTTTGGCCTGGCGTTCTGGGGACTCTCGATGTTCCGTGGACCCAAGGTGTTGACGCTGCACTCGTGCTTTGCCGACGCGAGTTGGCGACACCGGGTCGCGGCATACTACCGGTGGGTTTTTCGTCGCGCCGCCGCCGTCATTGCCGTTTCGGAGGCGACGGCACAGTCGATGGGTCGCTACGCCGACTTCCAGTCGACCATCATTCCGAATGGCATCGAGGCAGCCTACTGGCGAGCGCGCCCGGCCCCCCAGTACCTTCGGCCCGGGATGCGAAACCTCGTGTATCTCGGTCGGCTCGAAGAGCGTAACGGGCCCGATGTGGCGATCGAGGCCTTCAGCCGGATCGCGCCCGCGTTGCCGGACGTGCGGCTGCTCGTCGCGGGGGACGGCCCCCTGCGCGCCGAGCTGCAAGCGCAGGTTCCCCCGGACCTGCGGAGCCGCGTCGAGTTTCTCGGCGCCGTCTACGCCCAGCGTCCGGAGATCCTCGCGTCGTCGTCGGTGTTCCTGCTGCCGGCTCGGGCCGTGGGATTCTCCATCATGGTGCTGGAGGCCTTCGCCGCGGGTTTGCCGGTGGTGGCGCTCCCCGCTCTCGGGACAGACCGGGCGGGTCAGCACTGGGCGAACGTGGTGGTGGCCAAGGACAACAGCGCCGCTGCCTTCGCGGATGCCGTGATCGATACGCTGGGGCGAGACCAGAGCGAACGCATCGCGCGCGGGCGAGCCATCGCCGAAGCGTTCGACTGGACCCGGGTCGGCAGCCGGATCCTCGACCTGTTCCAGCGCGTCGCTGCGCCGGCTGCCCAGCGGCCGGGTTTGCGCTCGATGGTCGCGGCGTAACCATGGGCGCCAAGCCCCGCGCGTGGGTGAACCGCGGGCTGGTCGTCCTGGCCATCGCGGTGGGCGTCGAGCTGATCTTGCGATTGGCGACAATTCCAGCGGCGGAAAAGATCGCGATTCTGGTGACGGCTGCCGCGATGGGCGGCGTGGTCGCCTTCAGGGAAATTCCGGCCTTCGATCCCTTCGGCCGCGTTCACTGGCGACTTCCTCGGCGTCCGGAACGCGCCTGTGCCATCACCTTCGACGACGGGCCGAGCGCGAGCACCAGGCGTGTGGTCGAGATTCTGGCGCGCCATCACGTCAAGGCGACTTTCTTCGTGCTGGCTGCCAACGCCCGCCGCCATCCCGAGGTGTTGCGCCTGCTCGTCGCGCAAGGCCACACGGTCGCGGTTCACGGCGTCACCCACAAGAAGGTGCACCGTGACACTCAGGCCTCCGTCGAGCGCGAGCTGTCGACGGCGATCGCAGAACTATCGGCCCTGGGCGCGCCACCCGCCCGGCTCTATCGCCCGCCCCACGGCCTCAAGAGCGCAGCCACCTTGGCGGCGGCCCGCAAGCTGGGCTGCCAGCTCTGGGCGTGGAGCCGCGGAATTTGGGACACCGACGGGCCGGATCCGGAGGTCCTGGTCAAGCGGGCGACGCGCTTCGCCTCCTCGCGCATGGTGCTGCTGCTGCACGACGGTCGGGGCGACGAGGAGCACCCCGACATCGAGCCCATGCTGTCCGCCCTGCCCCGCATGCTCGATCGACTGAGCGCCGATGGGTTCACCTTTCTGACCCTGGATCGCGCGTGATTCAGCCACCCTGGAAGGCCGCCCTGCGCTGCCTTCCGCTTTGCTTGCTAGGTGTCGTGCTGTGGCGGGAGAAGCCCTGGGTGGTCCGCCTCTCGGCAACCGCGCCGTGGGCGGTGACGACGACGATTCTGCTCAATTTCGCGGTGTACTTGCCCTTGAAGGCGGCGCGGTGGCGCGTGGCCCTGATCGACCCGCCGCCATTCCGCAAGGTGCTGGCCGCGACCATCGAGGGCCTCCTGGCCAATGCCGCGATCGGGTTCGGCAGCGGGGACCTGGTTCGCGCCGCGCGCCTGCGCGAAGGCCAGCTCGCCGTGGACTACGCTTGCACCTGGGCAGAGCGCGGCGCCGAGATGCTGGCGCTCGCCATCCTCGTGTTCGTCGCCGCGCTGGTCACGAAGCTCGGGACTTTGGCCCTGGTCATTTCGGTCCTGGTCGCGTCGGCGTACGCCGCCCTGCTCGGCGCCGGTCGTTTCCTGGTGCCGCGCCTCGGCCGCTGGCCGCGCGTGCGGAGCGCTCTGTCATCGGGATTGCAGGCATCCACGCCTCGTCGCGTGACGGCCATGGTGGCCTTGTCCCTGCTCGGGTGGTCGAGCGAGATCGTGATGCTGGTGCTGTTCCAGGGAGCCTTTCATCTCGCGCCCAGCTTGCGCATGGCCTTGCTGACTCTGGTGGGCATCAACGCGGCCATCGCCATTCCGACCTTGCCTGGAAATTTTGGAACCTTCGAAGCGGGCGCCACGATGGCCCTGGTCATGTGCGGCGCGCCCCGCGACGTCGCCGTCTCCTACGCCCTCATCTATCACTTGACGCACGTGATCCCGGTGGCGATCGTGGCCACCACGGTCTACCTGGCTCGCTCCTCCGGCAACCGCCGATACAAGACGACGCCGGCGCGAACCTCCACCGGCCGATAGTGCTGGTCGACGTAGGCGCGCAGCCGCGGGTATCGCGCGAGCGGATATTTGTCGTAGCCGTCCCAGCCGCCGGCGGCGGCGTCGACGAGCAAGGCGGGCCGACGTCGCTCAAGGTCAGCGAACAACATCTCCCAGGTCGCCGGTATCTGGTTGGCGTCGGCGTTCCGCTGTCCGGTCTCGGTGGGCGTGCCCGGACTTTCCCCGGTCACGAAGTTGGAGGAGGAGAATCGTGTGCCCATCGGGCGACGCGCCAGAACGTACAGCTGCGGGGAGTTTCCCCAGACGAAGACGCGCTCCTCCACTGCGGTGAGACCGGCGATGCGGTCCGCGACGTCGCCGTAGGGCGGCTCGGTCTCGTCCAATGCCGCTGCCAGGGGCCTGGCAAAGGTCGCCAGCGCGAAGAAGAACAGAGCCGGCAGCGCGCAAAGCGCCAGTAGCGGCGCCCGATACGACCAGCCCTTGCTCCAGAGGCGGCAAAACGCGGGTGCGGCCAGCAGGCAAAGCGGCGCCAAGATCAGGTGGAAGTAGTGTCCGAAGAAGCGGCCTCCGGCTGCCAGGGCGACGGCGGAGGTCGCAAGCCAGAGCAGGCCCAGCACCGCCGACGGTCGAGGCACGTCGGTAGCGAAGGACTGTGCGCCGCGCGGCCGGCCGCGTAGCACGCGAACCATCCCTGCCGCCGCGGCAGCGGCCGCCGAGAGGCCCAAGGCATAAGGGACGAGAGCCACGCCTCCAATGAGTCCTGTCCGGCGCAATCCGCGGGAAAGCGCCGCGAGACCCGTCAACCCGGCCCCGACGTACGAGAAATTGAACTTGAGCCAATAGACCGTGGCCGCCGCGTTGCCGGCGGCCAGGCACCACAGGAGGTAGAGCGCGGCCGGCACCAGAGCGCCGGCCACCTGACAAAGCGCCCGGGGCGCGGCCCACACCCAGGAGGCTCGTCCGAGGACCACCCACCAGACCAGCATCCCGATCGAAGCACCGAGAAAGGTGACGCCCTGATACTTGAAGAGGGCAGACGTCCCGATCAGCGCGCCCACCGCCAGATGAGTCACCCATACCCGCGCGCCGCGAGACCGCGCTTCGTCCAGCCGAAGATCTCGCAACAGCAGCCAGGCGGCGATCGTCTGCGGCGCCAGCAGGAAGAGCTCGCAATTCGCCGCGAGGGCGTCGTAGTCGTGCCAGGTCGTCGAGAAGACCAGAAACAGACCCGCCGCCGCCAGGCCGACGCCGCGTGAAGAGCCAACGGCCAGGGAATCGGCGTGTCCCTCGCGCCGTTTGATCGCGAGCAGAAATCCTGCTGTCAGCAGCACCGACAGGATGACCAGTACATGGGCACCCTGCGTGTTGTATCGGCCGAGCGCCGCGAAGCCGGCCTGGTAGACGTGATAGATGAGCGGCGGTTTGTGGTCGACGACGTCGCGATACAGCAGGTCACCGCGCGCGAGCGCATCGGCCGTCGTGGCGTAGATGGCTTCGTCGTCGGACAAGAGTGGGCGCCCAAGAGTCGGCAGGCGCAGCACAACGCCCAGAACGAAGGTCGCCAGCACGAACGCCTCGAACGTCCTCCTGCGCGGCGCTGGGTTTCTGCTGGCTCCTGGCAGTTGGCGTTCCATTCGGTACCGTCGAGTCCGTCATCGTAGACCCGATCGGGCGGAACGACGGCGCTTTGCGCCTGGCTGGGATGGAGCTGGCTCGTGAAGCGGGCGGGTCGCTCGTAGCGCGGCCCGCGTCCACACCTTCCTCGTCAGTGCGGTCCCGCGCCGGACTCCACTTCGCTCTGAACGCCGGAGGCGGCGTCCGCCGTGTACGTGTAGGGCGGGCTCGTGAACGCCGGGCCGCCGCCGCCCGTGGACTCGGTCCCGGAGGTGCCGCTGTAGAGATTGTTTTTGGACGTGATGTTGGAGGTGCCCTGGTCGGCCGTGCTGTTGAACTCCTGCGGGTTCTTGACCCCGACGAACGCGTTGCTCTCGACGAGTATCTGCGCGTTCATTCCGGCCCGGACGCAGTAGTTGGCCGCGGACGAGCTCCAGAGGTTGTTGAAGAGGTGGTTCTTGCCGTACCGGACGCGCGGCTGGCGTTCGACGACGTTGTCCGCCCACCAGTTGTGGTGCCAGGTGATGTTCAGCTTGCCCACGTCGCCGCTGTTGTTGTCCGAGCCCCCGACCAGGTTGCTGTAGCGGTGACCCGCAGCGCCCGTCGAATCGCTCCCGCTGTTGTCGGTGCGGGGCGTGTAGTGGAACTTGGTCCACGACACGGTCACGAAGTCGGCGGCTTGCGTGATGTCGAGGTTGCCGTCGGTTCCGTCGGAGATGTCGTCGTGGTCGAACCAGATGTGGGTTCCGCTCTCGGCGGTGATGGCATCGTCGCCCGAAGAGCAACCGACCGACGAATCGTAGCTCGGGTCGAGGGCGCAATTGCCGACGGCGTAGCCAACGATCTTGATGTTGCGAATGATCACGTTCGAGGAGCCCACGACGTCGACGTGCCCGTGGATCTCGGCGCCGCAGATCCCGACGATGGTCTTGTTCGAGCCGATCTTCACCGAGCCATTGGGAAGCTTGGCGTTGACGTAGATGACGGCCGCGCCGGAGCCCCCGGCAGCCGAGTTGAGGGCCGACACCGTGGTCACCGTCTGCGGCGTCGCGTTGCCACCTCCGGTCGTGGTCGTGATGCCACCTCCCGAAACGGAAGCCCACCCGACGAGCGCGCTCGGCGCGGGCGGCGTGGTGCAACTCGAGCCACCCGACCCGGTGCTCGACGTGCCTGCGGCTCCGGCGGTGCCGGTTCCGGTGGTGCCGGCCCTGCCCGCCGCTCCGGTCCCCGCGGCGCCCGTCCCCGCAGCTCCGCCTCTGCCCGCCGTTCCGGTTCCCGCAGCGCCACCTCTGCCAGCCGCGCCAGTTCCCGCCGCTCCACCTCTGCCCACCGCTCCGCCCGTGCCACTCGAACCGGTACCGGCGGCGCCCCCGGTGCCGGGGCCTCCCACTCCCGCAACGCCCGTGGTGCCTGTCGTCCCGGCGAAACCGGTGGTGCCAGCCCCGCCTGTCACGGCCCTCCCGCCAGCTCCGGTGCCGGCCGTCCCGGTAGCGCTCGACCCACCGCCGCCGGTCGGCCCCCCGCTGGTGCCGCCCATTCCGTTACTGCCTGCGCTCGCGCTGGCGCCCCCCGTGCCGGATTCCGTATTGATGCTGGATTCCGCGCACGCGGACATGATCAAGCAGGCCAGCGAGGCCGCCAGGACCGAAAGCGTGGGAGTCGCGACGCGGTAGGGGGAGCCTTGGCGCATGCTGATGACCTCCGGCGGGGGGGGCAGACTCCCGCAACCAGATAATGCCGGTGCCACCGCCCACCGATCATGAAATCGAGCGGCTCAAACCAAAGGAGACCCAAAAACGACGAGGACAGCCCACATTCTGAGCCGCGCGGCGTCGTGGAGATGCTTGTTTTTGGGGCTACGGACCGGCGCCCGGCCCGCTATTGCAGTACTCGTAGAATCTGTTCCCCGTCGCGCTGTAGGCGCGGCCGCTGGTCGCCGCCGCCGCCCAAGGCGCCGTCTTGTTGATGTGCGCGCCCATGGTGGAGTCGCGGATGACGGCCTGGCCGTTGGGCGTGGGCGTCGTGCTGCTCGTATCCCACGACCGTCCGAGATGGGTCGAATTGGTCGGCGCCGTCGCGTCGGCCGTGAAGTTGCAGCGGATGGCAAGGAACCCCAGGGGGTTGGCGACGGAGGTACTGGGCGCGAAGGTCACGCCCGCGCTGCTCCCCTTTCTCGATGAGAGGTACTGAATCGTCGAACCGTCGAGCACGACGTTCGCGTTCCCATAGATATAGTCGGTGTCGCCCTCGATGTAGCTGTCCTTGATGTAGACGCGCACCAGCGTGGTGGCAGAAGGCGATTCGAGCTCGACGGTGTCCTGGAAGCCGTGCAATCGAACGTTCTGCAAGACGATCTTGTCGCCGGTCGTCAGGAGCGCCAGCGCCTGAATGTTCGTGCCGCTGGCCGGCGTGGCGAAGTCGTTGGAGATCGTCAGGTTCATGATCTGAAGGCCGTTCGATCGCGCGTTGAACGTCTGACTGGCGCCGGCGGACGCCGGCATGTTGTGGATGATGACGACCTGGGTCGCGTCGGTGCTGGCGCCGTAGAGCGTGACGGGCGTGGAGCCGGTATACGAGACCTGTTCGCGATAGGTTCCCGGTTTGACGAGGATGTAGCGTCGCGCCGACCCCGTCGCCGCGTTCAACGCCGCTTGCACCGTCGTGTGCGTGCCGCTGCCGTCGGCGGCCACCGTGAAGTTGGCCGTGAATGAGCTGGCGCTGCCGAGCCCCGCCGTCGGATCCCAGTTGTCGGTCGTCAGCGATCCGAGCGTGCCCATCTGCGCCAGGTACTTGGCGATCGTGTAGTTGGCCGCGTCCGCGCTGGTCAGCTGGGGGCGCGTCGAGGTGCTCGCGTGCGGCGAGGCGCAACCGCCGCTCGAACCCGCGGTGCCCGTGGTGCCCGCCGAACCTACGGTGCCAGCCGCGCCGTTGGTGCCAGCCTTACCCGTCGTCCCGGCAGCGCCGTTCGTCCCGGCCGCGCCGTTGGTTCCGGCAGCGCCATTGGTGCCAGCCTTGCCCGTCGTGCCGGCCGCGCCGTTCGTCCCGGCTGCGCCGTTGGTTCCAGCCTTGCCCGAGGTCCCGGCCACGCCGTTCGTCCCGGCCG
>JADGRB010000498.1 GCA_017881315.1 Pseudomonadota bacterium | reverse complement strand
GGCACGAGGGTTCAGCCAAGGGACGCGTGGAACCTGCTCGATCCCGCGTTGCTCCGGGTCGCTCTCGCGTACGACGACGAGATGGTGCTCCTCGATGACCTGATCGGGACTCGGGTGCTGCTGGAGCGGGACATGGCGCGCGCCGCGGCGACCCGATTGAGCGAGGATGAGCTTGCTGCCCTCGCCGAGAACGTTGAACAGATGACGAATTCGATCGAGGACTACGAGCAGTTCCGGGCCTTCGACCTCGCATTCCATGCGCTGGTCATGGGGGTCTCTGGTAGCGAGATCGGTCGAACGATCGTCCGCACGATCCACACACACGCCGGTCACGCGCTCCCGCTGAGCTCCCCCGGAGTGCGCGCGTCGCTCCGGCGTACGATCGCAGAGCATCGAGCGATTCACGAGGCGTTAGCTGCTCGTGACGGTGAGCTAGCCGCTGCGCGCACGGCGGCGCATATCGACTCTGCATGGACTGAGCGCCGACACCGCCGCCTGGCGTAGGACCGCGCCAGAGGCGGGCCGGCTGGGATCGCCTATGCGATGGCCCGGCCGAGGATGATGGAGATGTGACGCTTGACAACCTCCCCGCAATGGCCCCGCCGTTCTCCTGGCGGCGGGCCTCCGCGGCTCCCACCAGGCACGCACGACCGCCGTCTTTCAAACGGAAGGGCGCGTCTCTCTAAGAACTCGCACATCCCACGGCTTTAGTTGCAAAAGATGGCCCACCGGAAGCTCTTCCTGTGTCAGCACGTCGACGGCGGATGCGGGGATCGTCAGGGTCGCGTTCTCCCATGACCAATTGTGAGCGAAGTGGACTCGTTCGCCGCGGTGGTTGGTCGCAGAGGTGACCGTAAGCGATTGAGATTCGGGCCGCCACGGGTTCGCCTCGCGCGGAGTGTGGATCCAGCGCAGTAGATGCTCCGCAAGAGCTGTGTTGGGGACCGTACCGAAAACGGTGATACGGCCCGTGCCGCAGGTGTGCGTCGTGATTGCGGGCCATCTGCGGAAGTGGCGATGCTCGTAGGTCACCAGCACGGTGGCAGTAGTCGCAACAAGTCCGTCCACCCAGCGTGTCGCCATTGCTCCCGGGCCAAGACGCAGAACTGGCACCGCGCCGGGCGGTTGAGGGCAAGCAACGACAGCTATGTCGTTGTCTATGTTGCTGTATTCGTCGTACCACACGCCCGCCGCCTCATGTAGGCGCGCCGGCGCGACCTCCGCGCGTGCCCGCGCTTCGTGATCGGCGTACGCGGTTAGCGGCCCGAGGATCAAGTGTCCCCCCGACTCGGCATACTCCAGCAGCCAATCGAGGTCCCGGTCGCGGGTGACGTAAAGGCCGGGTACTACGAGATTGGGATGCTCTACCGCCGCACTTTGCGGCGAGCTGTCGGGCGTGAACAAATGCTCGGCGTGAACGATGCGCGCCTGCAGCTTGGCATCAAAGGCACCGCGGTAGAGGGGGTCGAAAAGACCCTGGTAGGCACGTCGGTCGGGCGAACCGTTGTCGGTTGCAAGCGGTGGTTGCGCCCGGAGCGCCCACCGGCTGCGAGCAGAGTAGACGAAGCTCACGTCCGCGTCCGGAACCAGGCCGGTGACCGCGTCACCAGCGCGCTCGAACTCGCTGCCGAGCTCTGCGATCTCGCGATACACCCGCCCGGGCCGGCCGCTGTGGGGAAGAACACCGCCCCAGTAGGTCTCAGCCCCAAAGTGCAAGGTGTGCCAGTGCCAGTACTCGATCATTTCGGCGCCGCGGGATACGAGAGCCCACGCTGCCTGCCGCCACTGGCCGTCGTAGGCCGGGCGGTTGTCCGACGAGCGCGCGATGGACTGAGCGTTCGTCTCGGTAACGAGAAAAGGGGCCCGCTTCGACGAGTACATGCGGTCGGCGCTTAGGTAAAGCGACCACGTTCCGGAACTCCTCCAGTTCTGCTCTTTATGAGTGGAGTTGGGTAGTGCGAGGCCGTCTTGCATCGTGTAGTAGGCGTTGCCCGCGGCCACGTCGAGGCTCGCTGCCATGGTCCGGTCGTCGAATGCCGGCACGTCGTAGGCCATGCAGGTGGTCACGAACTGGTCCGCGGATACGTACTCGCGGGCAAGGCCAGCTTGCCACGCGATGAACTCGGTGGTCTGCTCGGCTTGGAACTGGCGCCAAGCGAGATCGTACTGAGGTTGTGCGTTTCCGTCAGGGGTCCACAGATCCGCCCATGTGGACAATCGGTGCGACCAGTAGACGAGGCCCCACTCCTGATTCAGGCTCTCGACATCGCCGTAGCGCTCCCGAAGCCAATCGATAAAGCGTTGGAATACACCATGGTTGTGCAGCAGCTCGTTGCCGGGCTCGTTGTCGACCTGAACGCCAATCACGCCGGGGTGTGCTGCGTAACGCGCGAGGATCTCGCGCACCACACGCTCGGCGTGGAAGCGGAATGCCGGGTGGGTGAAGTCGACTTCCTGCCTGGCGCCCCAACTGATCCGCTGACCGGTGGCTCGCTCTCCCGCGATCTCTGGATAGATCCGGGCGAGCCACGGTGGCACCGCGTAGGTCGGAGTTCCAAGGACTACGCCAATACGACGCTCATGCGCGCCGTCAAGCACCGGCAGCAGCCACTCAAGATTGAACGTCCCGTTCTGAGGCTCCCACGTGGACCAGACGGACTCCCCCACCCTGATCACCGAGAACGAAGCTTCCGCCATCAGGTCGAGGTCTGTTTTCAGCCGATCAACCCGCTGGTATTCGTGGTAGTAGGCCGCACCGAACCGCACACGCGTCGGCTTGTGGTACATGATGTCGGGTCTCCTCAGTGCGTGTGGGCGAACCGAGGTTACGCGCGGATCGCGAGCCCGGTGTCGAGGTCGAAGAAGTGCAGTGCCCCCAGGTCGACCCAGACGTCGATCGCCTGACCGGCGTCC
>JADGRB010000239.1 GCA_017881315.1 Pseudomonadota bacterium | reverse complement strand
GAACAGCGTCGATCCCAGGCGGGACAGGAGGGGATCCGCCCGCGCCGCCCTCGCGCCGATCACGACGTCGCAGGTGCCGTTCGCGAGCCGCTCCTCGAACCGGCCGATCAGCTCGGGCGGCTCCTGAAGGTCGGCCGCGAGCACCGCGAACCGGTCCCCGCGCGCGGCCTCGAGACCGGCGCGGATGGCGGCGAACGAGCCGAAGTTGCGCGACAGCAAGAGGAGCTGAGTCCGCCCCACCTGACCGGGTAGCGCTCTCCGCAGCTGCTCGTACGAATCATCAGGGCTACCGTCAACGACGAAGACGACCTCGAGCTCGTCGCGGAGCTGCCCGCGCAGCGCCGCGAGCGCATCGAGGAGCGCGGAGATGTTCTCGGCGTTCCGGTAGACGGGAATCACGAGGGAGATCATCGGCCGTGCCAGCGGTTCACCGCGGCGATGACCAGGTCGGCCTCCTCGTCGGTGAGGTGGGGATGAATGGGCAGCGAAACCTCGCCGTTCGCGATCTCCGCCGCCCGCGCCAGTTCGCCGACGATCTCGAAGGGCGCCCCGCGCATGGCCGGCTGGTCGGGGATGAGGTGAGGGTAGTGCACGCCGGTCTGTACTCCGGCGCGCATCATTTCCTCTTGGAACGCCTGCCGCTGTTCCGCGGACACGAGGACCGGAAACAGGTGCCAGACCGGCTGCGCGTCGGAGTCCGGCGGAGGCAGGTGCACCAGCCGATTCGCGATCCCGGCGCGGTATCGTGCGGCGATCCGTCGACGTCGCTCCGTCCAGCCAGCGAGGCGCGGCAGGAACGCGGACACCAGCACCGCCGCTTGAAGCTCGTCGAGGCGGCTGTTGAGTCCGAGGCGATCGTGTTGGTAGCGTGCCGATTGGCCGTAGTTTCGAAGCGACATACACGCGGGGCGAAGGGTGTCGGTCACACCGCCCACTGCGCCCCCATCGCCGAGCGCACCGAGATTCTTGGTCGGATAGAAGCTGAACGCTGCGAGGTCACCCACGGTCCCCGCGATGCGGCCCGAGGCGCTCGCGCCGATCGCTTGAGCGCAATCCTCCACGATATGCACCCCGAAGCGTTCTTTGATGCGCCCGAGTTGCGCGAGATCGACCGGGTGTCCATAGAGGTGCACCGGCACGAAGAACGAGACGTCGCGGCGTTGCTCGAGGAGACGCTCGCAGCGATCGAGGTCGACGTTCCCCCGCGCATCGACGTCGACGAATACCGGCACGCCGCCTGCGCGGATGATCGCCAAGCTGGTCGCAAACGCGCTGAGCGGGGTCGTGAGGACGCGCGCGCCCAATGGCAGATCGAGCGCGCGAAGCGCAATCTCGATCGCGTCTAGCCCGCTCGCGCACCCGACGGAGTAGCCCAGGCCGAGCGTCGAAGCCAGCGCGTCTTCGAACCGCGTGACAGATTCGCCCAGGATGTACCGGCCGCTCTCGCCGACCTGTCCCACGGCCGTCATGACGGCAGCCCCGGTCTCCTCCCACTGCCGCTTGAAGTCGTTGAGAAGAACGGTCCGCATCATCTCAACAGTCCGGGCTTGAAGTCGCCAACCATCTGGTGATCTCCGACAACCGGCGGTCCTTCGCCGTTCTTCCCCATCGCCATAGCCCCCATGTTGCACGCACAGATCGGTCTGTCGATTTTGATCAAGTGTTCAGGCATCCGCTGCACGCCAACTCTCACCCCGGGTTATTAACCTTGACCTCTCCCCACGTCCAGGATGCTTCTTGGACCTTCAGGCGTGCGCCTGGGGAGCATAAGACCGCTACGACCAGCTCGCCATCGCGCGCGGTTGTAGCATCGCGACACCGACCGCGATTCGGCTGCGACCAACCCAGAAAATGCGCTCGTCACCGGCGGTGGGAGGAAGCGCCCATGACAGCGATTGGGCTCCGGCCCCGATTGTCGGGACCACGATCAACCGGCGTTCCGTCCCCAGCATCTCGACCCAGGCGACCGAGCCACAGTCGCGGCGCCACGTCGGCGCGACGACCATCTCGACCTCCTCGCCGCTCGGCCCCATGGCCTCCCCGTCCAGCCGTACGGCCCCCCGCGCCACCTCGACGACGTGTCGTCCACAGTGAGAGACCGCGGGCGGCGGGCGGCGGAAGGGCTTCTCGATCGAAGCGGCCTCGGTCGCACGAGGAATGATCGTGAAGAGAGCCAACACCAGACCGAACACGCTTTGCATGTTGCGGGCTCCTTCACGGGTCGTGCCATGTGCCCAAAGCTCATGGGTTCCCATGATTGCCGCGTGGCGATCGGCGATCGGCGCCGGGTACGTCCTGTAGGCCTTCAGCCTCCAAAACGTTTCAATCGGGGAGCAGGCGTGGAGCCGCGGTTACCACCGCCTTCTGTGACTGCTGAGCCGTACGCACCCGGAGATGACGTCGACCCTCACCACAAATTCTTGCCGTCGATCGTCTGGTGGGGAACCTGGCAGAGCGGCTCAGCCCTGCGTCGGCGGCTTCGTCGCCGACGGCGCTGCGGGCGATACGGCGGGCTTCGCAGAAGGCTTCGGCGCGGGCTTCGGCGTGGGCTTCGCGGCCGCGGCCGCGGCTGCGGCACGCGCCGCCTTGCCCTCGGGCGAGTTGTAGGCGCTGCGGTAGGCGTGACGGCGGCTGCGGTGAGCCGCCGCGACGGCGGTCGTGGGTCGGTTGCGCTTGCTCATGGGGACGGACCTTAGCAGCTTTCTCGCTGGCGATGAGCCGCTCGCGGCTCCAGCGGCAACTCTTTGTCGGGGCCGATCCGTGCCCATGCCACATCCAAGCTCACGATTTCGCCGCAGGCCTTGCTCGAACGAGAGGACTTCATGAGAACGACGCTGATCTCGACCCGGGGGCTCTTCTTTTTGGCCGTTGCCGCCTCCATCGGCGCCGGCTGCTCCAGCTCCGGACCTTCACATCCGGACGCCAGCGGCGGCGCGTCAGGCGGCAACGGCGGCTCGTCCGCCGGCAACGGTGGCTCGTCCGCCGGCAACGGCGGCTCGTCCGCCGGCAACGGCGGCTCGGGCGGCGCTCACGCCGACGGGGGAGTCGATTCCGGCGCCGGCAACGCCCCGTTCGTCTACTTCGTGAAGCAAACGAACGGCACCACGACGGCGGCGCTGGCGGGCGGAACGTTCTCGGTGAGCAGCGCCTATTCCACCTCGGGCAACGGCTTCAAGTACGTCGCCCCCAACAACTACGGCACCGTGAGCAACGGCTTCATCTCGTTCCCCACGCCGATGACGGGCGACTTCAGCATCACGGCCCAGGTGAACATCACCACGGAGAACAAGGCCAACAACGCCTGCGGCATCGGTGTCGGCATCACCACCGGCTTCGCGGGGACCGACTCCTACGCTTACACGCTGATGCGCAATTCGAACAATTCCACCAACGGCTACTACGTGAGCGGTGCGGGCACCGTGTCGGCGGGCGCGCCCACCGTGGCTTTCACCGTCGGAACTCCGATGCAGCTGACGTTCAGTCGCACCGGCACCAACTTGACCTTCGGCGCCGGTCCCGTCGGAGTCACGCCTACCACCAGCACCAGCTCTACGAGCGCGCTCACGGACGGAACGACGGCCTATGGCAGCGGCGCGGTCTACCCCGCGATCTCCTTCAACAACGTCGCGGCCACCATCACGAACCTCGTGATCAAGGACGCCAGCGGCGCCACCGTCTACGACTCGGCGACCGGCACCCTGGTCAACTATGTTCCCGCGTCGCTTTCGCTGTCGGCGACCACGGTAAACTTGGCCAAGGGCGCCTCGGGGTCCGTGACCGCGACCGCGATCGCGATCGGCGGCGCGGTCTCGGGCGTGACGGCGGTGTCCTCGGATCCGACCGTCGCGACGGCGACGGTCACCAACGGCGCGACGAGCTCGACCATCGCGCTCAGCGGCCTCAAGGGCGGCGTGTCGATGGTGACCGTCACCAATACCGGTGACGCCAACGCCGCGACGAACACGAAGACGATCTTGGTCTCCGTCGCCGAGTACGAGGCCACCGATCCGTACGGCTCGCTCGCCACCCTCGCCTATCCCGCCCCGGGCGCGACCAACGCCTACACGGACGGGGAGCTCGCGCTCACCTTCGACGCGCCTCCCACGCTGAATACGGGAGGTCTGATCAACATCTACGCCGTCGCCGACGGCAGCCAGGTCGACAGCATCGCCTTCGCCGGCGAGACCCAGACCTTCGGCACCACGGTGATCAATGTCGGGGCGCAGCTGGTCCGTGTCAGCGGCAACACGGTCTTCTTCACGCCTCACCTCGGGAAGCTCCTCTATGGCACGGCCTACTACGTGGGGATTCCCACCACCTCCATCACCGGCACCTTGACCGGGAAGGCGTTCAACGGTCTGTCCAACTCGAGCACCGTCGCCACCTGGAAGTTTACGACGCGCGCGGCCCCGACCTTGAGCGCGACCAGCGTGACGGTCGACGGTGGCCAGACCAGCACCGCCAATTTCCGCACCTTGCAGGGTGCGCTCGGCGGCCTCGCGACGATCTCGCCGGCCCCCACCGCGGTCACCATCAACATCGCCGCCGGTACCTACAACGAGCTGGTCCATTACACCGGCCCCGGCGCGACCCAGACCATCACCATCGCCGGGCCGACGGGGAACACCCGGGGGGACAACTGCATCGTCCAGTACGCCAACGGCAACATGGTCAACGGCAGCACGTCGACGCGCGCCGCCGTCTACGTCACGGGCACCAACCTGGTCCTTGCCAACATCACCTTGAAGAACACGGGGGTTCGTTCGGTCGTGAGCCAGGCCGAGGCGCTCTACTTCGCCGGCGGATCGGCGTTCACCTTGGCCGCCTTCAACAGCTCCTTTTCCAGCAACCAGGACACCATCCAGTCGTCGGGGCGGAACTGGTTCTACAACTGCTACATCGAGGGCAACGTCGACTTCATCTGGGGCACCGCCGATGCGGCGCTGTTCGAGAGCTGCAGCTTGCGGTTCATCAACGACGTCGCCGGAGGCGGGGCCGCCAGCTACGGCCTGTTCGTCGCCCGCACCGGCGCGACCATCGCCGCGGGCGCGAGTGGAACCGTTCCGAAGGGCTACGTGCTGCTCAATTCCACCGTCAGCGTCGACGCCAACGTGACGGCCACCTTCGGCCGCGACGCGGGCACCGGCGCGTGGTACGACCAGGCGGCCCTCATCAACGTCGTCTTCAGCGGGGCAGGCATGATTGGCGCCGGCATCTGGAATGTCACCACCGCGCCGCTCTCGCTGGGCGACTCCAGCTACGTGGGTTGGAAGTCGGCGGGGTGCTCGGGTCTCAACCTCGCGTCGCTCACCACCGATGCGAAGACCTCGGCGACCATCGCCGGCCAGGCGGCCGAGTACGACACCCGCGACCACATCCTCAACCGCGTCGTCACCGTCACGGCGGGTGTGCCGAGCGGGTATCAGGCAGCCACCACGGCCTGGGATGTCTCGTCGCTCGCGACCGCCTGGGGAGCCCCCTAGCTGAAGAGGAACCGGTCCACGTCGGCCAGCACCGGCGCCGGGATCTCGTGGCCGCCCTCGAACGGTCGCCAGGTCACGGAGAAGCCGTGCTTCTCGAGCAGATCCTTGGCGCGGGTGCCGTTCGGGAAGGGCACCACCGGATCCTGGCGTCCGTGCGAGAGCAGAAACCGCGGCTTAGTCGAGCGCGGTGCCGTCAACGCCGGCACCGAATCCATCAGCAAGACGCCCGACATCGCCACCACCAACTGGACGGCCGGCTCGCCGGCGAGCGCGACGTCGATCGCGAGCATCGCGCCCTGCGAGAAGCCGACCAGCGCCACCGTCGTCGGCGCGTAGCGGTCGACGACCGTCGCGATCAGGGCCTGCAAGGCGGCCCGCGAGGCGACCACCTCCGGGTTGGGCTGGAAGCCAGGGGCCAGTTGATCGGTAGACGCGTGCGGCGGGCGGGCGTACGGATCCAGGTGCCACCAGGCGCGACCGCCGCCCATCTCGGGCAACGGCGCCGCCGGGACGAAGAACCGCACGCCAGGACGTCGCAGCGCACCCGCGATCGGCACCAGATCGTCGCCCGGCGCACCCCACCCGTGCAGGACGACGACGGCGCTGCCCCCGCGCTCGTCCTCGCCCATGTCCGAAACGCGGACCACCTTCAGCCCGCCCCAGGGTTGCCCGTTGTCGACTTGGGTCATGTGCGCCGACAGCATACGATCGGCTTGCCTCACTTCGCCCGTTCGTTGCCATTTGACGTAAGATCCCCTGTCCACACTGATGGTGCGGTCGAGGACGCCACGAATCATGAATTCCACACTCCTCGTCCTTGCAGCGGGAATGGGCAGCCGGTACGGGGGTCTGAAGCAGATCGATCCCTTCGGCCCCAGCGGCGAAACCATCATGGACTACTCCGTCTACGACGCGCTCCGCGCCGGGTTCGCGAAGGTGGTCTTCGTCATTCGCCGCGAGTTCGAGTCCGCCTTCCGCGCGGCGGTGGGCGACAAGTACGGCAGCCGCATCTCCGTCGACTATGTCTTTCAGCAGCTCGACGACCTGCCGCCGGGTTTCACGGTACCGGAGGGGCGCACCAAGCCTTGGGGCACGGCGCACGCCATCTGGTGCGCGCGACGGGCGATCGCCGAGCCCTTCGTGTCGATCAACGCGGACGACTACTACGGAAAGAATGCCTTCAAGGCGGTGGCGGAGCACCTGGCGCGGACAGCGGTTGGACCTGCGAGCTCCGGGAGGGTTCCAGTGCCCGAGTACTGCATGGTGGGCTACCCGATCTTGCAAACACTGTCCGACCACGCGGCGGTGGCGCGGGCCGTCTGCAGGGTCGACGGAGCGGGTTTCCTCGAAGCCCTGGTCGAGCGCATGAAAGTGGAGAGATCCGGAGGCAGCGCGCGGTTCGTCGACGAGGCCGGCGCTGCTCACACCCTCGGCGGAGACGAAGTGGTCTCCATGAACTTCTGGGGTTTCACCCCTTCCCTGTTCGACCACCTCGAGCGCCATCTGATCCGGTTTCTGGAGACTCGAGACCGAGCGCGGGAAAACTCCGAATGCCTGATCCCCTTCGTCGTCGGCGAGCTCCTCAAAGAGAAAGCGGCGACGGTGCGCGTCCTGCCGACCTCCGATGCCTGGTTCGGCGTGACGCACCCGGAGGACAAGCCGGACGTGATGAAGACCATCCGCGAGATGGTCACGCGCGGCGAATACCCGTCGCCGCTTTGGGATAACGGTTGAGCGTCGTCGCGCCCAGCGCAGGTATGATCCGGGCTCGATGAAACGCGAAGCTGTCTTTGCCGCCTTTCGGGAAGCCGCCCACCACGACCCGGAAGCCGCGGCCTTCGCGCCCGGCCGCGTGAACCTGATCGGGGAGCACACCGACTACAACGAAGGCTTCGTTCTCCCCGCCGCCGTCGACCGAGGCGTGGCTGTGGCCGCACGCCGGGTTCCGGGCGACACCTTCACGCTTCACGCCGTCGACCTGGGTGAAAGCTGCACGTTCACACGGGCAGCGCTTGAGCGGGACGTCAAGCATCCTTGGGCGGACTACTTCAAGGGGGTCGTTTGGGCGCTTGGCAAACGCGGGATCGACGTCCCCGCCTGCGAGGCCGCCATCATTGGCGACATCCCCCGCGGCGCTGGATTGAGCTCCTCGGCGGCTTACGAGGTAGCAACCGTCCTTCTCTTGCGCGCTCTCGGCGGTTTCGAATTGCCGTCGCTGGAGGTAGCCAAGCTGGCCCGAGAGGCTGAAAACGGATTCGTCGGGGTTGCCTGCGGGATCATGGACCAGATG
>JADGRB010000238.1 GCA_017881315.1 Pseudomonadota bacterium | reverse complement strand
AAGGTTATCGTGGCGCCGGGCCATATACCGGGTGTCGTGTCCGCCACCAGTGGCTCCCAGATCAGCCTCCCGAAGGTGCCCGCTCCTTCGATTCGACAAGGCGCGGCAATAGGGCCGGACACCTTGGCCGCGGAGCGGCCGTCGTTCGACGCTGTCTACCGCGCGCACGCCCGGACGGTCTCGCGGTGGGCGAGCCGCCTGCTCGGTCCGGGCGGAGACTGCGAGGACGTCGTGCAAGAGGTGTTCATCGTCGTGCGCGGCAAGCTGGCGCGCTTCGACGGGCGCGCCGAGATCACGACCTGGCTCTACGAGATCACCGTGCGCGTCGTCCAGGATTGGCGGCGGCGCCGGCGGTGGTGGTCATGGGTGACGGGGCGCGGGCCGAGCCCGAGCCGCGGGCGACCGCAAACGCCGCCCTCGGCCGAAGGCGAAGTCGCGCATGATCCGGTGCCCGAGCTGGAGCTCCGCGAGCGCGTGCATCACCTTTATCGGATCCTCGACGGGCTCGGCGAGGTGTACCGAACGACCTTCATTCTGTTCGAGGTGCAAGGTCTATCGGGGGAGCGCGTCGCCGAGATCACTGGCGCGCGCATAGGCACCGTCTGGACCCGCCTGAGCCGCGCGCGGCGCGCGTTCATCGACCGGATGCGCTGGCTGGAAGAGCGAGAGGAGTGGTAACGCCATGAAACAGCCTGCATCGGACTCCGACTGGGTCACGCGCTGGCGTGAGCGGCCCGAGGGCGGCACCTCGGACGAGGACCGCGCCGCCGCGCTGATGCGCGACGCCCTTCTTCCCGGCGCATTCCCCGAAGGGCTCGACGACGCACGGCTCTCAGCGATCGCGGGCCGTCTGAAGACGGAGCGCCGCGCGCGACCTCCGTTCTGGCTGCGGCCCGTGCTCGTGGCTGCGCTGCTGACCGTCAGCGTGGCGTCGGTGATGGGGGTCCAGGGCGGCTGGTTCGCACAGTTGCGCGACCGGCTTCCGTTGCGACGGACGCCGTCGGCCGCGCCGGAGCCGCTCGAGCACACGAAAGGACGCGCCGCCCGTTGGCAGACCGCGCCCGTCGAGGGCCAGTCACCGGCACGCGCGGACATTCCGGCGGCCGACGTCGCGGCCGCCGACGGCACGAGCCCCCCAGTGTCCGCCCCCGTCGCGCCGGCCGCGAAGAGCCCGACGGCGCCTGCGATCCGAAAGCTTGCCGTCGTCGACAGTCGGCCGCTCTCGCCGACGGCCGCTGCGCGCGCCGAACCGCCCGCCGCCTCGGCAGAGGTGCAGGCGCTGGAGCACGCGATGGGATTGTTGCGCGGCAAGCACGACGCGCCGGCGGCCCTCGCGGCGCTGGACGATTACGCGGCCAGGTTTCCGAACGGCGTGCTCGCGCCCGAGGCGCGTGTCGCGCGGGTCGACGCGTTGCTGATGCTCGATCGCGCCGACGACGCCCTGCGCGCGCTCGAGGCGCTGCCGCTCGACGCGCACCGCCGCTCGACGGAGCTGCAGTTGATTCGCGGCGAGCTGCGCGCCCGCACCGACTGCGGACGCGCCGAAGCCGACTTCACCGCCGTGCTGACGCAGGCCCGGACGCCGGCGCTCGAGGAGCGCGCGCTCTACGGGCGCGCCACCTGTCGGAGCACGCTCGGAAACAGCGGCGGCGCGGCGGACGATCTGCGCCATTACGTCGATCGGTTCCCGAAGGGCGGTCATGCCGACTGGGCCCGTCGCTGGCTGGAGAACAATCAATGATCTCGTGCCACGGAACGTCTCGCGATCGTCGACGCGATGGAGAACGCGATCTTGATCGGGCACCTGTGAAAACGAATCACGTGACCGGCGCCCGGCGCGGCAAGACCGCGTACAGCCAGCCGAGCGACAGGAACAACAGCGCCGTCGAATCCTGGAAGTGCCGCTCCAGATCCGGATCGAGTGACGCCCAGTATCCGCCCAGGCACAGCGCCAGAAGCGGCGCCGCCACCCGGTGAAATGGAACCTCGAAGGGGACCGCCCTGGCCGAGGCGCTCGCCACGCTCTCGGACCCGTCGACGTCGCGCCCACGCCCATCGGGGCCGACGTTCGCCAGCAGCGCCAGCAGGAACACGAAGTGGCTGTAGTAGTTTGACGGGTTCGAGAGGATCAGCACCAGCGGCAACGCGATCAACATCGCTTGATGTAGCGGGCGGCGGCGGGCCAAGACCGCGATGCAGACGACGGATCCGATTGCAACGGCGATGAGCAGGATCCGCCGATCGCGCAGGGCCGAGAAGGCGCTCGCATCTACGCCGACGATCAGGGCGCGCAAGCTGACCTCGTTCAGGCCGACGTCGCGGTTGAGGAGTGTCACCTTGTGCCACCAGTTCACCCAGGACCCGAACGAATAGAGGAACCCGGTCAGCAAGAACATCCCGGCCATACAGGCGGCCGCGCTGACCAGCACCCGAACGGTGTCGGAATGCGTTTCGAGCACGCCCTTCCAATCGGGCCGTCTCCGCTCTCGGCGCCAGCGCTCGCCGATCTCCCACAGCGCCGGCAACGCCAGGCCGACCAGCGCCACCGCGGGGAAGGCCCGGATCATCGCCGAGAGGCCGAGACAGATGCCCGCGGCGACCCAGCGTTCCGTCTTGAGCGCACAGGCCCCGAGACCCAGCAGCACCAACCAGTCGTGCCGCAGCGTCGCACCGGTCCAGTTCGTGCCGAACATGTAGAGATCGGTGGCGCCGAACACCGTCATCGCCAGCAACATCGGCCGAAGGCCGAAGCTCCGCCACATGACGAGCGCCAGCAGGATGAGCAGGATGCCGTCGACCAGACCTCCGAAGACGAGGAGGCCCTCGGAGGCGGGCGCGTGGCCGAGCAAGATTCGCGCGAAGAACACCCACGCCGGCGTGGCGTTCGCACCGTGATCGGTGAGGGTCGACAGGAACTCCGGACCCATCACCTTCTCGAAGTAGCGCAGATCCTGCTTGAGCTCGGCCCAGCGTTGGTCGGTGAAGCGCTGGCGGACCGCGTGAATGTCGTTCGCCATCTCGCTGACGTGCCGGACCCGGTGATCGAGCAGCCCACGCACCTCCTGCGATCCGAGCGATTCCAGCGACCCGCCCCGTTGATCCTCCGCAAAAGCCAGCACGCTCGCCGCGTAGACGCCGTCGTATTGCAACTCGTCGAAGTACTTGGCGAACGGCTGATAGACCCGCATGTCGTAGGTGTGGACGAACTCGGGATGCCCTCCCGCGTGGTCGAGGAATTGCGGTCGGCCCAGATTGTAAAAGCTCGCGAAGGCCATGACGGCGCTGGTGGCCAGGGCGGCGTTGATAGCCCAGCGATGCGCGGGCCAGCGTCTGATCAGAACGGCGCCGCGCACCGCCGCCAGGAGGGCGATGGCGGCGGCGGTGGCACGAACAAACGAGACCTCGCGTCCGCCCAGGGGCCACGCGCGATCGACCGCATCGAGCGCGAGCCAGGCGGCCAGCGAGGGAAGGATCGCCGCGATCAGCAGGTGCCAGCGCGTTGCGGTCGCCCAGGTCAGGAACAAGAAAGCCCCGAAGGCGGCGACCAAATAGAGGAGGTGGGTTCGCACCCGCGCGCCTTGACTCTCGCCGGGCGCCCGCCTCAGCACCGGCATCGCCGGCGGCCGCTCCTCGAAGAGCTGTAGCTCGGAGACCGAGTAGGCTTGATCTCCGCCGCGCACGGCGACCCGTACCCAGCGTCCCTGGCCCGACAACCCGTCGGACCAACGCTCCCGCAACCCGGCCTCGCTCCGACTGGCGGCGGTCCAGAGCGGAGTGAACCTCGAGTGATCCTCGGAGATCGAGAGCAGGTACTCGTCGTTGTTGTCGCCCTGCAGGTAGGCCGCCGAGATCTTGACGCTTCGCCCGAGATCGAACTCCACGAACGCGCGCTCGGATTCGAACACCGCCGCCACGGTGGTGTTCCACTCGGCGCCCTCGAAGGCGGCCAGGTCATCGGTCAGAACGCGGACGTTCGAGACGCCGGAAGTGTGCGACGGGCTCAAGCCGGCGAGCAGGTTACCGGCGGCGCGGGCCGGCCGCGCGCCGGTGACAGCCAGGGCCGAGGCCAACAGGATCAGCCACGACAACCGCAGGCGGGGAGGCAGGATTCGGCTCGGGGGGGCCATCGACTTCGTTTCGTTTCGTTTCGTTTTGTCGCGCGCGGCACGCGCCGCGACCTGGCTCTACTTGGACAGGCGCGAGCCGATGACAGAGTACCAGTGGGCCGCCATGAACTGGTACCCGGTGCTGTTCGGATGAATGCTGTCCGAGCCTAACATCGTCGAGGTGTTGAACCCATCGTACATGTCCACGAGGACGACGTGCTTGCCAGCGCCGGCGAGCGTCTGCACGAGTCCCGGAATCGACTGGTTGTAGGCCTGGATCACGCTGTTCGTCCCGTACCCCAGCGGGATGATCTGCGCGACCACGATCAAGGCATTGGGCGCATTGCTGATGATCTTGTTGAGCAGCCCCTGTAGATCGCTGGTCATCTGCGTCGCGGGGAAGCTCCCCTGATCGTTGGTGCCGATATGAAGCAGGATGATGTCCGGTACTCCGCCGCCGCTGAAGGCCGGCGTGGGGATGACCGTCGCGATTCCCGCGTTGCCATTGCTGTACGGCGTGACCTCCGAGATTCCCCACCCGCTGTGCCCTTCGTTCTGCATGGGGAAGAGCTGTCCCGCCACGTTGGTCGGCCCGTTCGAGAGCGACCCGGTGAAGGTGATCTTCTGGCCCGCGGCCACGGCCGTCGCGAACAGCGGCCCGCGATATCCAGCGTTGCCCTCGTCGTTGACGCCGTAGGTGATTGAATCGCCGAGCGGCAGGATCTTGCAGGCGGCTCCGCTCGTCGGGCACGGGTTGTAGGCGTTCGACCCGCCGGCTCCGCCAACACCCGCACCGCCGGAACCGCCGCCCGACTGCCCGCCCCGCCCACCACCGCCGGAACCGCCGCCCGACTGCCCGCCCGTGCCGCTCGAACCACCTCGACCGGTGAGGCCGGCTGACCCGCCGGACCCGGTGCTCGTGGCGCCGCCGGCCCCTGCGTGTCCTCCCGCTCCGCCCCCAGACCCTCCGCTTGCTCTTCCGCCGCTGCCGCCCCCACTCCCGTTCGAACCGGCGGACGCCCCCCCGCTGCCGATCGTGCCCCCACTGCCGCCGGCGCCGGTCGTGCCCCCACTGCCGGTCGTGCCGCCGGCGCCGGTCGTGCCGCCACTACCGGTCGTGCCGCCACTGCTGGTTGTGCCGCCACCGCCGGTCGTGCCTCCGGCGCCCGTTCTTCCTCCAGTGCCTGACGTACCTCCACTGGCGGACGCCCCCCCGCCGCCGCTGCCCTTGCCGCCTGAGCCGCTCCCTCCTTCACCGCCTTGCGACGGGCCACCCTCTGACGTGCAACCGACGGTCGCCAACCCAACGGCAGCTGCCAGAAGAAAGTTCGCCAGCGCACGGGTAGTCATCGATACCTCCAAGAAAGAACGATGGTCGAGACAAAGGGAACGTTGGGAATTGCGGTCCCGGACCGCTTCTTGTCACGCGAAGGTGTCAGGCCCTCACCTTCCAGGACGTTTCGGCAGGGCCCCGATGGTGGGCACGATTACGACGAAGACGTCTTCATCGCGATTCACCTCGCGTTCGTTTCGAGGCCGTCACCGGGC
This sequence comes from Pseudomonadota bacterium, assembly GCA_017881315.1. Classification (GTDB taxonomy): domain Bacteria; phylum Myxococcota_A; class Polyangia; order Fen-1088; family Fen-1088; genus JADGRB01. Next base: position 2,125 of record JADGRB010000238.1, on the reverse strand, counting down.
ATCTAAACGAATGGCGCTGAATGGATACGGGGTCGTCACCCCGAGCCGGGGAACAAAGCGGTACATGAGTCTCGGTGTCCTTACCCAGGAAAGAGAGGCTGTCATGATCAGACGATCCCTTCTCGCGCCCATTGGATTGGCGCTCTGTCCGATGTTGTTGTCCTCGGCGTTCGCACATGCCGACGCCTACGGCGATTCCCGAAACGAAAGGACCGCGACGCCGATTAAGCACGTCATCGTGCTGATCGGCGAGAACCGGTCCTTCGACAACGTCTACGGCACGTACGAACCCCGGCCAGGGCAGTTCATCTCGAACTTGCGCTCCAAGGGGATCGTCCGCGAAAACGGCGCGCTGGGCCCCAGGGCGGGCCTCGCAGCCCAGGCGGCGCTGAACACGATCCCGTCGCAGTACTTCATCAACCAGCCGGCCTCCAACAAGAGCCCGTATGCCACGTTACCAGCACCCAATACGAGCTACCTCCCCGCAATTGGGGTGACGCTGCCTCAGATCACGCAGGATCCCGGGGACTCGCTCCCGCCGTTCGACCCCGCGACCTTTTCGTTGGCGCAGCTTCATACGGTTTCGCCGAGCCTTCCACTGGACGCCTTGCGGTTCCTCACGACCGGCGGCACCGGTCAGACCATCTGCAGCGTCTCCGCGACACAGACCTGGCCGATTTACCCCCCGGAGGGATGTAACGAAACCGACATGCGCGTGGCGAACTTCTTGTCGCTGTCCAACAGCGTGTTCCCGCTCGCGGGCGCCAAGCTGCCCTACGACAGTTACACGGGCGACATGGTCCACCGCTTTTATCACATGTGGCAGCAGTCCGACTGCAGCATGGAGAACGCCACGCGGGACAATCCGAGCGGCTGCTTGAACGATCTTCTTCCTTACGTCGGCATCGCGCGGGAAGACGGCTCGGGCGGCAACGCGATGGGCTTCTACAACGTCGAGCGGGGCGATGCGCCGATCCTCAAGCGCCTCGCGGACGAGTACACGATGAGCGACAATTACCATCAGCCGGTCATGGGCGGCACCTTCGTGCAGCACATGATGCTCGGCACGGGCGACGTGATGTGGTGGCAGCCCTACGTCAACGCGGCGGGGGTCACCGTCTCGCAGCCCCCGGCGAGCGTGGTGGTCGATCCGACGCCGAAGAGCGCCACCAGCATCGGCTTCACGAAGGACAAGGCCTGGACCGCCTGCGACGACAGCGCCCCCTGGGCCGCGACGGTCAACAGCTACCTGCACACGCTGCCCTGGCATCCCGACCAGGCGCCGATCAGCTGCGAACCCGGCAAGTTTTTCCAAATCAACAACGCGAGGCCGGGCTTCAAGGCCAACGGACAGGTCGACGACGCGGGCATCACCTCCGGGTCGCTGGTCCCCCCCTCGGGGATCCGAACGATCGGCGACGCCCTGAACGAGAAGAAGATCAGCTGGGCGTACTACGGCGGCGGGTACAACGCGGCGGTCCGCTTGGCGAACGGTTCGACGGACCCGATCGACGAACTGATCGGAACCGGCGGCGACTACTACTGCGATATCTGCAATCCCTTCCAGTACGCGACGTCGATCATGGGGAACCCGACCCAGCGCCAGGCGCACATCAAGGACGCGACGGACTTCTTCGACGCTCTCGAGTCGGGCAAGTTGCCCGCCGTCGCGTACGTCAAGCCCGACAGCTTCGACGACGGTCACCCGGCGACCTCGAAGCTCGACCTCTTCGAGGCGCTCGTCGAGCGGATCCACCGCGAGCTCAAGGAGCGCCCCGAGCTCTTCGAGGAGACGGCCTTCTTCGTCGCCTTTGACGAGGATGGAGGCTACTGGGACTCGGGCACCTTCGTGCCGCTCGATTTCTTCGGCGATGGCCCGCGGGTTCCGTTCGTCGTCGTTTCGCCGCACGCGCGGGGGGGCAAGATCTCCCACAGCTACACCGATCACGCGTCGGTCCTGAAGTTCATCGAGCGAAACTGGCGCCTTTCGCCGCTCACCGCCCGGAGCCGTGACAACCTGCCGAACCCCAAGGCCGGAAGGAACCCCTACATTCCGACCAACCTTCCTGCACTCGGGGATCTGTTCGACATGTTCAACTTCGCCGACTGAGGTGCGACCGAGGGG
>JADGRB010000497.1 GCA_017881315.1 Pseudomonadota bacterium | reverse complement strand
GCGCCGACACGGGTCCTCGCACGCCGCGGCTCGCTCTCGAGTTCGCCCCAGCAGCAGTCGTCGCACCCGCCGCGGCGCGACGACTGCCATGCCACGTTTGCGATCATATGCGCGCCGTGCACGAGGTCGCTGCTCCTGGTGCAAAACGACCGTGTCGCGCTCAGCCTCACCGTGGCGAACCGCGTACCCGCAGTTGCCACGGAAGCAGGGGTGGCGCACCGGGCCGCTGCGCTCTCGCTCTTCGCCAGAAGCAGCGCACAGGTGCGGCGGTCGGAGGAACCGACCTCCTGGCTGTCGTGCGCTGCTGGGTGAGAGCAGTCGCGCAGCTGCCCGGTCAGAGGAGGCTGTTCAGCTCGTCAGGCGGCCAAGCGACGTCGGGCCTTCTGCACCGAGGGCCGCGCCGCCTTTGCCTTCGCCAGCGGCCGAGCCCGCAGGTCAACGCTCGCCGGCTTAGCGGCGATCTCGATCTCCTCACCGGTTGCCGGGTTGCGACCCTTACGCTTCTTCTGAGCCGGCTTCACACGGACTGTCAGCTGAACGAGCCCGCCGATCCGAACCTTCTGCGCGTTCCCTAGCTCCTCGAGCACGATCTCATCCAGCGCGCCGAGAGCCCGCTTCGCGTCGCTTCTGCTCATGTCCGCGCGGTCGGCGACCGCGACGACCAACTGCGTCTGTGTTAACGGCAATGGATTCCTCCAGTTCGATCGCGCTGTGACAGCGGATTGAACCGTGTTCGCCGGACGAAGGCCCGCTCGCTGAACCTCGACTTCGTCAAGATCACCTCGATTGCTCCGCGTGAACCGAACGGAGGCGCGCTTCACGGCATGTTCTTGGTGCTTGCTCCTGGACGATAGGACAAGCGGGGACCAGCCGGCCTTGATGGGTTCCGGCGCCGCGATGGGAGGGCGCTGGTCTCGGTAAAGCGATCGTGAAAGCGGTCGTCCGCAGGCTCTCGGCGGGACGCGCTTCTCGCGGCATGAAAATGGCGTTTGAAGGGTCCGTCTGGTCGGGGCCGAACGTTTGGTTCATCCAGGACAGGGGCCTTCATTGGGAGAACGCAGACGGGTAGGCCGTTTTTGGCGATGGGCTTCGAGCCCGTGCTTTTCGTTTGGCCGCCCCTGCGACTTGCCTGGATTGAGCGTTCGAGCTCGTATCGGTCTGTGTCGTTCTTCCCGCTGGTTCTCCCACCCCTTTGTGTCAACCAACCATGCTGTGGAGGTGAAGGGATGGCGTTGGTCAGATGGGTGGGTCGTGCGATCGGCCTGGATGTGCACCGCGAGTTCTGTGTGGTCGCGATCTGCGAGGACGGGAAGGTCCGCTCCGCGGGGCGGGTGCCCGAGCACACCGGAGGGCCTGGGGCTGCTGGCGGAGAGGCTGCTGGCGACCGATCGGGTGGCGTTGGAGGTGACGGGTTCGTGTTGGGAGGGTCGCGCGGCTGCTCGAGGCGCACGTGCAGCGGGTGATCGTGGTCAGTCCGGATGACACGGGCATCAGCAGCGCCCGCGCGAAGACCGACAAGCTCGACTCTCGCACTCTGGCGAGCCTGTTGTGGAAGGGCGAGCTTGACGCGGTCTGGATGCCCGATGAGCGCTGCCGGATCTTGCGTCGTCGGCTCGCGCGCCGCGAGCAGCTGATGCGAACGCGCACACGCGCGAAGAACGAGATCCAGGCGGTGCTTCAGCGCCGGCTGCAGGAAAGGCCGCCGTTCGCTGACCTGTTCGGGGTCAAGGGCCGCCAGTGGCTCGCCGGCCTGGAGCTGCCGGTCGAGGAGCGCGAGTCAGTCGACGCGGGTCTGCGGCAGATCGCGTTCACGGACACCGAGATCGCCGCGGTCGACCGGTCCATCGCCCAGCAGGCACTGGCCTGGCCGGAGATCCGGCGGTTGATGACGGTGTCGGGCGTGAACCTGATCTGCGCCGCGTCGTTTATGGCCGCGATCGGCGAGCCCTCCCGGTTCTTGACCAGCCGCAAGCTGGTGGCCTACCTCGGTCTGGACCCGAAGGTCCGCCAGTCCGGCGAGGCACCGGCACGGTCGGGTCGGATCTCCAAGCGCGGGTCGGCGTCGGCGCGGTGGGCGCTGGTCGAAGCGGCGTGGAGCGTGGTCAAGCAACCCGGCCCGCTGCGCGCGTTCTACGAGCGCCTCCGCGCCCGGCGCGGTCACGGCAAGGCGATCGTCGCGACCGCCCGCAAGCTCACCGTCCTGTTCTGGTGCATGCTCACCCGCGGCGAGGACTACGCCCACCAGCGCCCCGCGCTGACCAAGAAAAAGCAGCGTCAGCTCGAGCTGACCGCCGGCGCCAAGCCGCGGACGAAGGCCGCTGCTGGGATCTGGTCAACTAACCGCGCGATCAGTGACGCCGAACGCGCCCTCGCCGAGCAAGCCGAAGTGTCCTACCAACGGATGATCACCGACCAAAAAGCCGGACGACCATCACGAAAAGTGGGCGCGAGCGCGACACCGGAGCGCGCATAGATCAGGCCCTCGAAGGGCATAGCCGCGCGGCAGACTGACAGCTCCTGACGTCTGCACTTCGCTTCCGCGCCCACCCGACAACCTAACCGCTGGACTCGACGTCGACCACACCGGCGACGATCACTCCTGCGCAAATTCGGGCAAAAACCGGGCCGAGATCGCCCCGGCGCGCCGAACCGAGCTCACAGGAGGCGATCTCAGCCCCCCGACACCGGCCACCCGACCGATAACACCCCCCGAAATGTTCTGCCCAGCCCCCTTGACTTTCATCGGTCGCCAGAAGCAGGAGCCGAGACGCCAGCCCTGCTCTTGAGCACGAGCATAAGTCTGCCGCCGGGCAGCGTCGAGACTGCTGCGCTCCGGCAAGAGCAGGCGCCGGCACCTGTCTCCGTTAGCTGGCTCCGGGTGGTTCAGCAAACGCACCGCGTGCTTGCTCACGATGGGATTCCGGCC
>JADGRB010000237.1 GCA_017881315.1 Pseudomonadota bacterium | reverse complement strand
GGGAAGCCGGGCATGGCAGCAATCTCAATTCTGTGGCGCCGGATCGACACGCCCGGACATGACGGATGTCGGCTCGAGGGGAGTGATGCCGGATGGCGAGCGGTAAAATGCGATCGATCAGGCTGAAGACGGGCGACCGGGAGGTCGCGCGGGCACTCTTCTCGATGATGGCGGAGGTGTTCGAGGAAGAGTGCGAGGTCCTGAGCGATGCCTACATCGATCGGCTGCTCGCCCGCGAGGAGTTCTGGGCGATCGCCGCTCTCGACGGCGATCGCGTCATCGGCGGAATCACCGCACACACCTTGCCCATGACCAGGGCCGAGTCCTCTGAGCTGTTCATCTACGACGTCGCGGTGCGGAGCGATCACCAGCGGCAAGGCGTGGGACGGCAATTAGTGGGCGAGCTCCGGCAGCTGGCGGCCGCGGCCGGAATCCGCGAGCTGTTCGTCCCCGCCGACAACGATGATGTCCACGCCCTCGATTTCTATCGCGCCCTGGGCGGGACCGCGTCGCCGGTCACGTTCTTCACCTTCGCGCGCCGGACCAAATGAGTCGGTCGAGGAGCGCGCCGCGCTACCGGAAGGTCTTCTGCAGCTCGTCGAGCTTGGCGCTTCCGGGGCAGAGCTTCTCGTACGGGATCTGCGCCAGCGGCACCTCGGTGGTCTTGCTGGTGTCGTGCATGTCGCTCGCCTGCTTGTCGACGAACAGCAACCCGGTCGCGATCTCGCCGCGGTTGCGGTGCAGCTCCAGATGCGAGGCGACGCGCTGGCGATCGGTGGGATCGTAGTCGGCTTCGACCTTGCGGAGCCGCACCACGCTGCCGTCGTGCAGCCGCACGCTGGTGGCGGTCCCCGGCGCGTAGTCGACGGTGATCTCCCGCGCGAAGGGGACGAAGTCCGCGGAGATCAGCTGCAAGAGGTGCTTGCGCGTGTAGAGGTAGCTCTTGGTCGACCCTTCATGATCGTTGAAGGTCACGCAGGGGGAGATGACGTCGACCAGCGCGAAGCCCTTGTGGGACAGGGCGGCCTTGAGGATCGGCACCAGCTGTTCCTTGTCGCCGGAGAAGCTGCGCGCGACGAAGGTCGCCCCCAGATCCAGCGCCAGCGACACCGGATCGATCGGCCCGAACCGGTTGACCTCGCCGCGCTTGCTCTTCGAACCGATGTCGGCCGAGGCCGAGAACTGACCCTTGGTCAGGCCGTAGACGCCGTTGTTCTCGATGATGTAGAGCATGTCGACGTTGCGGCGGATGGCGTGGACCAGCTGCCCGATGCCGATCGACAGCGAGTCGCCGTCGCCCGAGATCCCGATGTAGGTGAGCGCCCGGTTCGCCGCGTTGGCGCCGGTCGCGATCGACGGCATGCGTCCGTGCGCCGAGTTGAAGCCATGCGCGCCGCCCACGAAATAGGTGGGCGTCTTCGACGAGCAGCCGATGCCGGAGAGCTTGGCGATGAGGTGCGGCGGCGTCGACAGCTCGTAGAACGAGCGCACGATCGCGGCGGTGACCGAATCGTGGCCGCAGCCCGCGCACAGCGTCGACATCGATCCCTCGTAGTCCCGGATCGTGAGCCCGATCTGGTTGGGACGGAGGTGCGGGTGGACGACGTTCGGTTTGGGCGATGGCATGGCTTCTGGCTTTCTACTTTCAGTTTCTAGCTGGGCACTCGGGTGGTCTCGGCTAGCGGGCGACCCGGCTCCCCGCGCTCCGCTGCTCGAGCTGCGCGGTGACGCCGTCGATGACGTGGCGGCTGCTGAGCGGGAACCCGCCGTAGACCAGGATCGACTTCAGTTTCTCCTTGGGGGCGCTGGTCTCCATGGTCAGCAGCGTCCGCAACTGCGCGTCGCGGTTCTGCTCGACGACGAACACCTGGTCGTGGGCGGCCAGGAAGGCCTCCACCTCCTCGCCGAAGGGGAAGCCGCGCACCCGCATGGTGTCGGCGATGATCCCGCGCTCCGCCAGGGCGGCGACCGCTTCGCGCACCGCGGGGTTGCAGCCGCCCAGCGAGACGATGCCGAAGGCGGCGTCCACCTGCTTGTGGATGATCGGCGCCGGCACCGCCCGGGCGGCGGCGCGGTGCTTGCGCGCCAGGCGATCCATCACCTCCTGGTATTCGTCCGGAATCTCCGTGTAGCCGCCCAGCTTGTTGTGGCCGGAGCCGCGCGTGAAGAAGGCGCCCTTCGAATGCACGCCCGGCAGCGAGCGCGCCGCGACGTGGTCCTCGTTTTCGGGCGAGTAGCGGTAGAACTTGGCCATCTTCTCGAGCTCGTCGGCGCCCAGCACGCGGCCGCGGTTGGGGCGGTAGGCGTCGTCCCATTTGAGGCGCGGGCACACCCAGTCGTTCATCCCGATGTCGAGATCCGACAGCAGGAACACCGGCGTCTGGAAGCGCTCGGCCAGATCGAAGGCCGCGATCGCCAGCGTGAAGCACTCGGCGGGATCCGAGGGGAACAGCAGGATGTGCTTGGTGTCGCCGTGCGAGGCGTAGGCGCAGGCCAGGATGTCCCCCTGCTGCGTGCGGGTCGGCATCCCGGTCGACGGTCCGGTGCGCTGCACGTCGACGATCACCGCCGGAATCTCGGCGTAGTAGGCCAGACCGATGAGCTCACCCATGAGCGAGATGCCGGGCCCCGAGGTCGAGGTGAACGCGCGCGCGCCGTTCCACGAGGCCCCGATCACCATCCCGATGGCGGCCAGCTCGTCCTCGGCCTGCAGGATGCAGTAGTTGTTCTTGCCGGTCTCCGGATCCTTGCGGTAGGCGGCGCAGAACTCCTTGAACGCGTCCATCACGCTGGTGGACGGCGTGATCGGGTACCAGGCCGCCACGGTGGCGCCCGCGTAGACGCAGCCGAGCGCGGTGGCGGTGTTGCCGTCGATCAAGATCCGATCGTCGGTGGCGGTCATCTTCTCCAGGCGGATCGGCAGCGGGCAGTCGAAGTGCTCGATCGCGAAGTCGTAGCCGGCCCGCAGCGCGCGGTGGTTCGAATCGCGCAGCGCCTTCTTCTTGGAGAACTTCTCTTGCAGGAGCTCGTCGATGATCGCCATGTCGACGTCGAGCAGCGCGACCAGGGATCCCAGATAGGCGATGTTCTTCATCAGGATCCGCTCGCGCGAATCGGTGAAGATCTCGTTGCAGAGCTTGGCCAGCGGAACGCCCAGGAAGGTGATGTCGGGACGCGCCAGCTCCGCGTCGAGCGGCCAGCTCGAATCGTAGAGCAGGGCGCCGCCCGAGCGGACCTCCTTGACGTCGCGCCCGTAGGTCTCGGCGTTCATCGCGATGACCAGGTCATAGTCGAGCGCTCGCGCGGTGTGGCCGTGCTTGCTGACGCGCACCTCGTACCAGGTGGGCAACCCCTGGATGTTCGAGGGAAACAGGTTCTTGCCCGACACGGGGATCCCCATCCGGAAGATCGCCTGCATGAGGAGCCCGTTCGCGCTCGCCGAGCCGGTGCCGTTGACGTTGGCCAGCTTGAGCGCGAAGTCGTTGATTCGGATCACTTGTTGCTGGTGCACCCGGTTTGTCCCGCTTGGAGAATCGTCAGATCGAAGCGCGCCATGTCCCAGGCCGCCGTCGGGCAGCGCTCGGCGCAGAGGCCGCAGTGCACGCAGACGTCCTCGTCCTTGACCATCACCCGGCCGGTCTGGGGCAGCCCGCCCGAAACGAAGAGCTCCTGCGCCGTGTTGGCCGCCGGCACCGTCAGCCGCGTCCGCAGCTCACCCTCCTCGCCGTTGGGCGTGATGGTGAGGCAGCCGGTCGGGCAGACGTCGACGCAGGCGTCGCACTCGATGCAGCGCTTGTCGGTGAACACCGTCTGCACGTCGCAGTTCAGGCAGCGCTCGACCTCGCGCTTGGTCTGCTCGGCGTCGAAGCCCACCTCGACCTCGGTCGAGATCCGCTTGAAGCGCTCCTGCAGATCGACGTGCTTCATCTTGGCGCGCTTGGCCGTGCTGTAATCGTTGCTGTAGCTCCACTCGGCGAGGCCCATCTTCTGGCTCACCAGCGTGACCTCGGGTCCGGGGCGGTCCTGGACCGGCAGGCCGCGGCAGTGGTTGTGGATCGAGATCGCGGCGTCGTGTCCGTGCGCGACGGCCCAGATGATGTTCTTCGGTCCCCAGGCGGAATCCCCGCCGAAGAAGACCCCGGGCCGCGTCGACTGCATGGTCTTCTCGTCGACCTTGGGCAGGTCGTACTTGCCGAACTCGATGCCGACGTCGCGCTCGATCCAGGGGAAGGCGTTCTCCTGGCCGATGGCGACGATCACGTCGTCCGCCGGGATGAACACGGTGTCGATGGTCTTGGAGATCTGCTTGCCGGCGGCGTCCTTGCGCCAATCGACCCGCTCGAACTCCATCCCCTTGAGCTTTCCGCCTTCGACCACGAACTTCGTCGGCACGTGGTTGACCAGGATGGCCACCTGCTCTTCTTCCGCGTCGTCCAGCTCCCAGGGCGAGGCCTTGAAGTAGGGGCGCGGGCGGCGGGCCATCACCTTGACGTCCTTGCCGCCGATCCGGCGCGCGGTCCGGCAGCAGTCCATGGCGGTGTTGCCGACGCCGATGATCAAGACGCGCTCGCCGATCTGGTGGATGTGCTCGAAGGCCACGCTCTCCAGCCAGTCGATGCCGATGTGGATCCGGTCGCCGGCTTCCTTGCGGCCGGGCAGATCCAGATCCTTGCCGCGCGGCGCGCCCGATCCGACGAAGACCGCGTCGAAGCCCTGGCCGAGCAGCGCCTTCATGCTGGCCACCGGCTGGCCGTAGCGGACCTCGACGCCCATGTCGACGATCATGGCGATCTCTTCGTCGAGCACCTTGGCCGGCAGCCGGAAGCTGGGGACGTTGGTGCGCATGAGGCCGCCGGGCAGGGCGTTCTTCTCGAAGATCACCACCTCGTAGCCGAGGGGCACCAGATCGTTGGCGACCGTCAGCGAGGCGGGGCCGGCGCCGATGCACGCGACCCGCTTGCCCAGCTTCTTCGCGGGCGCCTTGGGGAGCCGCGCCGAGATGTCGCCGCGGTTGTCGGCGGCCACGCGCTTGATGCGGCAGATCGCGACCGGCTTTTCCTCGATGCGCGTGCGGCGGCAGGCCGGCTCGCAGGGGCGATCACAGGTGCGACCCAGGATCCCCGGGAACACGTTGGAATCCCGGTTGAGGAGGTACGCGTCGTCGAACCGCCCCTGCGCGACCATCCGGATGTACTCCGGCACGTTGGTGTGAGCCGGGCAGGCCCACTGGCAGTCGACGACCTTGTGAAAGTAGTCGGGATTGCGGACGTCTGTGGGGTTCACTCGGAGCGACTCACGAGCAAGGTATAGAGAACGGACGAGCGGGGCTCATCGGTGCGGGGGCGGATCTACGCCTACGGCGACGCGAAAGCAAGGTGGGGCCAGACGTCGGCCATCGTACCACGGTCGCCCGGGGACGCCATTTTTCGGGCTGGCGCTTGGGCGCTATCATGCGCAAACTTCGCACCCGAACGAAAAAGGAGAACCTCATGGCGCTTCATATCGGCAGCATCGCCCCCGACTTCGAGCAGGATTCGACCGAGGGGAAGATCAAGTTTCACCAGTTTCTCGGGGACAAGTGGGGCGTGCTGTTCTCGCACCCCGCCGACTTCACGCCGGTCTGCACCACGGAGCTCGGCCGCGTCGCCAAGCTCAAGGGCGAGTTCGACAAGCGCAACGTGAAGGTCATCGCGCTCTCGGTCGATCCGGTCGAGTCGCACAAGGGCTGGGTCAGTGACATCGAAGAGACCCAGGGGACCAAGGTGAACTTCCCCATCCTCGCCGACGCCGACCGCAAGGTCGCCAAGCTCTACGACATGATCCACCCGGAGGCGAACGACACCCTGACCGTGCGGTCGGTGTTCGTGATCGACCCCAAGAAGAAGATCCGCCTCATCATCACCTACCCGGCCAGCGCGGGCCGGAACTTCGACGAGATCCTGCGGGTCATCGATTCGCTGCAGCTCACCGACAGCCACTCGGTCGCCACCCCGGTCGACTGGAAGGACGGTCAGGACGTGGTGATCGTCCCCTCGCTGAAGGATCCGGCGATCATGAAGGAGAAGTTCCCCAAGGGCTGGAAAGAGCTGAAGCCCTACCTGCGCATGACCCCGCAGCCCAACAAGTAGCGCCCCGGGCTTACGCAACGTCCGAGACATCCGAGGCGGGGTCTCGTTCGGTCTCGCCAAAAGCCGGGAACATCGCGCAGACGTTGCGTTTACTTCGTGATGCTGTGCGAACGCCATCGGCTTGACGCGGGGCGCGGGCACGGGTCCAATGGAGCCGGGTCGGCTTGATCGGCGAGCGGGTCAACAACTATCAGGTGGTCTCTCTTCTGGGCGAAGGGGGAATGGGGGCTGTCTACCTGGCGGAGCACCCGTTCATGGGCCGCAAGGCGGCGATCAAGGTCCTGCGCCGCGAGCTGGTCGAGGACAAGGGCCTCGTCGAGCGGTTCATGAACGAGGCGCGGGCGGCGAACGCGATCCAGCACCCCAACATCATCGACATCATCGACGTCGGCCAGCTCCCCTCGGGGATTCCCTACCTGATGATGGAGTTCCTGGATGGCGAGAGCCTGGCCAAGCGCATCGAGCGCGAAAAGCGGCTGGCGGTCTCTGCGGCGGTCGACATCGCGACGCAGACCGCCTCGGCGCTGTACGCGGCCCACGGCAAGGGGATCGTCCACCGCGATCTCAAGCCCGACAATCTGTACCTGGTCCCCGATGAGGCGCGACAATTCGGGCAGCGGGTGACGGTGCTCGACTTCGGCATCGCCAAGCTGCGCGGGGAGCTGTCGGGCAGCGGCGCCAAGACGCAATCCGGGTCGGTGATGGGGACGCCGCCCTACATGTCGCCCGAGCAATGCCGCGGGATCACCGACGAGATCGATCACCGGACCGACGTCTATGCGCTGGGGATCATCCTGTACGAGATGCTGACCGGCGCGCCCCCCTTCATGAGCGAAGGCTGGGGCGAAGTCGTCCTGATGCACGTTACCAAGGCGCCGCCGCCGCCCCGCAGCCGGAACCCGGAGATCACGCCCGAGGTCGAGGCGGTCATCCTGAAGGCGCTGGCCAAGGCGCCGGCCGATCGCTGGGACTCGATGGCCGAGCTCGGGATGGCGCTGCAGAAGGCCGTCGGCGCGAGCGGGAAGGGGTTCATCTCCGGGTTCACCTCCGGCGCGCCAACCGCCACGATGCCCGTCGCGCCGAGCGGCCGCTCGGCCACCACGCTGCAGTCGGCGACCGGTCAGATGACCGGGTCCGAAACTGGCGACACCGGCGACACCGGCGACACCGGATCGGCGGGATCCGCCGAGGATCACCTGGCGTTCGCGGCCAGCCGGGCCTGGTGGCGCCGCCCGGCGGTGTTCCTGGGTGGCGGCGTGGCCCTGGCCGCGGTGGTGGTGGTGATCGGCGTCGGCGGACGCCACGCGCCCGCAACGGGGGTGCAAGCGAGCGCGGCGGCCGCGACCGCTCCCGTGGTCGCGGCCCCGCCGACGGCCCAGCCGCGTCTCGACCCGGCGCCCGCTGCTCCGCCGGCCCTACCGGTTGAGCCGGCGCGACCGAAGGAGATCGCGGCCGCTCAACCGTCGACGCCCGTGGAATTGCCGACGGGCCACTCCAAACTACGCGCGCACAAGCACGAGGCCGCGAACGTGGCGACCAAGAAGCTCCCGAGCGCCGGCCCGCCGGCGGCCGTGCCGCCGCCACCGGCAGCGCCGGCACCGGCGCCCGCGCGTCTCAGGCCCGCGGCGGAGAAATGGTGAGTCTGATCGGAATGAGGACCCGGCT
>JADGRB010000496.1 GCA_017881315.1 Pseudomonadota bacterium | reverse complement strand
TGAAGCACTGCGCGACCGGCACCAATGCCGTCACCGGCGGCGTCGGGACGCGCCTGGATCTCGTGACCTTCCACGCCAAGGGCAGCGTCGGCATCACCGGGGACCACGTCGAGATGAACCTCCGCACCCAGCTCCGGCTTCACCGTGCCGGATTCGACGCGGTCGCCGCCGTCCCCCAATTCAGCCAGACGCCCATCTACGTCACCGAGGCGGATCCCGACGGATGTGCCGCCTGCCCGGTGAGCGGCACGCCCGCCGATGCCTACCGCACCTCGCCCGCGTACGGCGCCTACGAGATCGCGATGATGAAGCACACCCTCGAGCTGGAGGCCCAGGTGGGCGTCAAGCTGGGCGGGCTGCTCACCTGGGCGTTCACGTTTCCGGGCACGCCCTACTTCGCCGGGTATCGCACCCTCGCCACGAACGGCATCAACCTCCCCGTGATGAGCGCGTTCAAGTTGCTCGGTAGCCTGGCCGGGACCCGCTTGCCCCTGACCAGCAGCGGGGCGCGCACGCTGGACGACATTCTCGCGAACAGCGTGCTCGGCGAGCCAGACGTCGACGGCATGGCCACGCTGAACGGCTCCGCGGTCCAGGTGCTGGTGTGGAATTATCACGACGACATCGTGACGGCCGCCGCCACGCCGGTGCACCTGGCGATCCAGGTTCCGGCGAGCTTCGGGGCCATCGCGCGCGTCTCGCACCTGCGCCTCGACGAGTCGCACGGCGACGCGTACACCGTCTGGGTGTCACAAGGCATGCCGGCCAGCCCATCGGCGGCGCAGGTCGCGGCCCTGAAGCAGGCGATGAATCCCTCGTTGCTGGTCCCCGACAGGACCGTCTCGGTGGCGGCGAACGGTCCGGTCGGTGTCGACTTCGATCTGCCCCGGTTCGGCGTTTCGCTGGTCACGATTCAGCCGGCGGACGCTGCGATCGACGGCGGCACTGTCACCGACGGCTCACCAGAAATCGGCGGTGACGGCGGCGGCCCGAATGGCGGCAGCGGTTGCGGGTGTCGCGTCGGCGGTCGCCGCGACGGCGCGGCCAGCTCGGCCGCGGCGCTCCTCGGCTTGGGCGCCATGGTCGTCGCCATGGTCGTGCGCCGTCGGAGCGCCCGCAACGTTTCGTAAGAAAGAAAGAAGATGGTCAGCTTTCTCGCGCGCCGACCGAACGTGACGCTCACCTACAGCGGGTCGGATCTGGCCGCCGCGGCGCTGGCGGCGGCCGTGGTCGCCGCGTGGGCGGCGGTCGCCGGGGGCGCCTTCTCGCTGCTCGCCCTCGCCGCGTGCGAGGTCGCGTTCCTCGCGTTCTACCTGGTGGGATCGCTCTTTGCCGCCTGGGGCCCCCTGGCCGCGGGCGCCCTCTTCGATCTGCCGCTGCGCCTGCTCATGGGGTACACCGCCATCAACACGGCGCTGCTCGTCCTCGCCTGGCTTTCGCCGCTCGGCATCGTCGCGAACTTCGGCCTCTTGTTCGCCGGCGCCGCCGCGCTGTTCGTGGCCGGAAGACCGATACGACAGCAGCGAAGAGAGGATTCCGTCGGTCTCCTGGTCGTCGGCCTGTCTCTGGCCGCCGCCACGCTCTGGTGCCGAGACTCGCTCCACCCGATCTCCGTCGAAGGGAACACCGTCACTTTCAAGCCGTGGATCGATGGCTTCTATCACGCGGTCCACCTTCGAATCTTCGGCACCGGGCACGGGGCGTCCACCATCGAGGACTTCCGGATGGCCGGAGTGCCTGCGCGCCTCTACCACTACGGGGCGTACATGACGCCAGCCTTCATCAGACAGGCATCGGGAATCCGTTCGTACGCGGCCTTCGCCGGCATTCTGGCGCCAATGGGAGTCTTCTTCACCGGGCTCGGAGCGTACGCCCTCGTCGGATCGTTCTGGGGTCGTTGGCCCGGATTGGCCGCCGCTGCGGCGCTGCTCCTGCTGCCGGATGGCGCGCAGCAGGGGATGCAGAACACCTTCATGTCGTATCACTGGCTGACGCAGATCTCGCCCGCCGCGAGCTATGGGTTGGCTCTGCTGGCGGTTGCCTGGATGTTCGTCCTGCTGGGGTGCCGGCAAGGCAGTCGGTTGCAGCTGATCGCGGGCTGGCTGATCGCGGGAATTCTCACGTTCTACAAGCTGCACTTCTTCATCGCGAGCGCCCTTCTGCTGTTGCTGGTGCCCCCGCTTTTTTTTCGCGGGCCGCTCGGGGTTCGCAGGCGAGCCCTGTGGGCCGCTTCTGCCGCCGCGGTGTATGCCGTGGCCATCGTCGGCGTGCAGCGGGTCCCTGGCGTTCCCCTCATTCGGTTCGATGGCTCGAGCGTCGGCGAGATCTTCACCCTCATCAAAGGGTTCGCCCAGCGAGGGGCGCTGCGCGACTTCCTCGACGGTCGAGTCGGGTCGGAGCATTCCGTGCTGTCGAACCTGGCCCTCGGCGCACCCTATGTCTTGCTTTCCGCCCTAGGTCTCTTCGCGCCGCTGCTGGTGATCCTGGCCATCCGCCTGCGCAAGCGCACGTCGCCGGTGCTGGTGCTCTTTCCGCTGCTGCTGGTCGCCAATTTTCTGGCGATGTTCCTTGGCCTGGCGCTCGACTTTCAGAGCAGCACTCCAGACGAGCTTTCGCATCGCCCGATCATGATCGTTTACTTTGTCGTGGTGGCGTGGGTCGGCGGGGCAGCCGGCCTGTTGTTGTTCGAGTCCCAACGTCTTGGTCGCCTGGCCCGGCCCGCGCTGCTCTGCGCCGCCATCTTGCTCTTGGCCGTCCCGTTGTTTCTCGGAGCGGGCGTCCAGCGAATCGCGGCCATGCGTATGTTTTCCCCCGTTCGCGTCCCGATCGGCCTGGTGCGAGCCGCCGAGTACATCCGCGACCACGGCGACGGCCAGGACCTCATCCAGGATTCGCAGTTCGATCGGACCTACGCCGTTGCGGCCCTGGCGGAGCGG
>JADGRB010000236.1 GCA_017881315.1 Pseudomonadota bacterium | reverse complement strand
TCCTATGATCAGCTCCAACATTCGTGGTCCTTCGGCTATCACCCCTTACAACTCCCGTGCCATGGACGGTATCGCTGGGTACTGGTCTCCATCGACGAAACTCGGGACGCTCGAGGTCCGGTTCGGGTAACGCTCCAGGTTCCCGTGTTACTGGAGCGACTCGGATTGCCATCGAGGCCGCCGCCTTGCGAATCGCGAGTTCATCCCTACTTTCTACCTTCCATGAAGAGGTCGACGATGGGGATCCTCTCGGGCGAGCGATTCCGGGCTTTTGCGTGCGGCGCTTCCGGGCGACTCGGGAGCCCGTGGGCGTTCGTGATCGCGGTGGTGACGGTGTTCGCGTGGCTACTGACCGGACCGCTATTTCATTTCAGCAACGCCTGGCAGCTGGTCATCAATACCGGCACCACCATCGTCACGTTCTTGATGGTGTTCCTCATCCAGGCCACCCAGAACCGCGACGCCACGGCGGTCCACCTCAAGCTTGACGAGCTCATTCGATCCAGCCAGGCGCGCAATATTTTCGCCGACCTGGAGGATGCGACCGAAGCAGAGCTGAAGGCGTTCAAGAATGAATTCAGCAGGCTCCGCAAGGCCGGCGCGGCGGGGCCAGAAATCGCCGAGCCCCTCGCAGACGCCGTTCACAGGGCGCGCTGAGCAGGCACGCCGCTTGCTGTTCTTCGGGCCAAGCAAACAGACCCGACGAGCTAATCGCGGCGTGCGACTTCCTTGTGCTCAGCCTGTGCTTAGTTTGTCAAAAACAAGGAGAACGTGATGACACTGATTAAACGAATTGTGGTTGCGGCCCTGTTGGCCATTTGGTGCTTCCCGGCAGCGGGCTTCGCCAAGACCGAACCCGTCAATCCGCCGGCCATCACCGCGCCGATCGGCGCGACGGGCACGACCCAGGCGCGTGCTCAAAGCACCGAAGCAGCGAGCTTGGCCACGCGCGAGAAGCAGGCCCAGAACCAAAACCTCACCGACTTCAAAGGGGGAGCCGTCTACGTCTACCTCGGGAGTGGCGCGGTCCTGGTGCTGGTGATCATTCTGATCATCTTGCTGGTGTGACCCCCCTTCGGACATGGGGCCTGGCGCTGCTCTGCGCGGCGCCGGCCTGCTACACCGGCTCTGCCCGAGACGTATCGTCCGAATGGCTTGAACGGGCCCGGGCCGACAAGTCCTGGCAGATGGTTTCGGATGTCCCCTTCGTGGCTCAGAAGTCGGATGCGGACTGCGGACCGGCAGCGCTCGCGATGGTCCTCGGCCACTTCGGCGTCTCCGCCACGTTGGATCAGGTGACCGCGCTCGATCCCCCATCGGACGGCGGCGTGCGAGCGGGTGCGCTTCGGGATGTCGCGCGCGGCAAGGGCCTCGAGGCCTTCGTCGTTTCGGGAACTCTCAACGACATTGTCGCGCAACTCGATCGCGGACGTCCGGTACTGGTTGGCCTTGCCAAACCAATGGCCGGTGGGCGAGCGATCGCTCATTATGAAGTCGTCGTTGGAATCAATCGCCCGAAGCGTTTGATTCTTTCTTTCGACCCATCTCGTGGTCCTCGCCAGAATAGCTTCGAGGGCTTCGCGCGCGAGTGGGTCCCGACCCACCAGGTCACCATCGTCATCTTCGCCGCCGACAAGACGGCGGCGGTGGCGAGCGGTGAGCTCTCCGAGCTAGAACCTGATCGCGTTGACCAACGAGGGAACGCCCACCGCGTTGTCGGCCGCGATGTCCAGCAGCACCGCTCGGGAGCCGGGCGGCAGATCGCGGCGCGCGGCCTCCAGCGTCGCGTTCAGGGAATCGAGGCCCGCGGGCACGTGCAGATCGATTGAGGTCACGCCCCACACGAAATGAAGCCGGCGCGTCGTCTCCGGCACGCGGCTGTAGGCCAGGATCGGGCGATGAGGTCGAAACGCCGCCAGCCGCTGGGCACTGATGCCCGTCCGGGTGGGAACGACGATCGCGGCGGCGTCCAGATCGTCGGCCAGCCTCGCGGCGGCGTAGGCCAAGGCATTCCCCTCGAGCGAGCGCGGCGGCCCCTCGTGCGGCTGCAGGAGCGGCTCGGTCTCTGCCAGTAGCCGGCCCATCATCTGGACGACGCCGACCGGATCGTGTCCGACGGCGGTCTCCTCCGAGAGCATCACTAGATCGGTCCCGTCGAGCACCGCGTTCGCCACGTCGGTCACCTCGGCACGCGTAGGCAACGAGTTCGTCACCATCGAAACCAGCATCTGGGTGGCCGTGATCACCGGACGGCCGGCCCGGTTGGCCACCCGGATGATGCGCTTCTGGGTGGCGGGGACGCGCTCGATGGGGATCTCGACGCCGAGATCGCCGCGGGCCACCATGATGACGTCGGCGGCATCGACGATCGCTTCCAGCCGCTCGAGCGCCTGCTGCTTCTCGATCTTCGCGACCAGCGGCAACGAGGTCAGCCGCCGCACCTCCGCCAGGTCGCGCTCGTGCCGGACGTACGAGACCGCGACGAAGTCGGGCGAGAGAACCTCCAGCTCGGCCAGATCGGCGCGGTCCTTGTCGGTCACCGCCGGCAGCGACGAAGCGTCGAGCGGCAAGTTGATCCCCTTGCGCGACCGCAGCGTCCCGCCTACCCGCACCCGGCAGACCACCCGATCGCTCCGCACCTCCGTGCTGATGAGGTCGAGCGTCCCGTCGGCGATGAAGATGGGATCTCCCGGGCGAACCCGCTCGAAGAGCGAGGGATCGCCGACCGGAACGCCGCCGGCGCCCAGGACCACCGTGTCGCCCTCCCGGATCGGCGTGTCTTCCGGCAGATCGCCGAGGCGAAGCTTGGGGCCGGCCAGATCCGCCAGGATCGCGATGTCCGGCCGGTGCGCGCGGGCCCGCTTCACCCGTGCCGCCTGGGCGCTCGGAGAGGCGTGCGACAGGTTCACGCGCAGCACGTCGACGCCCGAATCGAGCAGGCGTTCCAGGGCGCCCTCCGGATCCTGGGCCGGTCCGATGGTGGCGATGATTTTCGTCCGGCGCGCGGGCATCGCCGTTACTGTACTCTTTTCGGGGTGCGGTCAGACGGCCGCCAAGCCACCTTGACGGAACATTCATGAACTGGAAACAGGTCTGCGCGCTGGCCCACGAGCGGCCCGTGCGGGAGGCGAGATGACGAGATTTCTGATGGTCTGCCTGGGCGGCGCCTTCGGCACGGGGGCCCGCTACCTGTTCGGCGGCTGGGCCCAGCGGGCCCTGGGAACGGCGTTTCCCTACGGCACGTTGATCATCAATCTGGTCGGCTCGTTCCTGCTCGCGGCGATCATGTACCTGAGCCTGGAGGTCGGGTTGATTCCGGCCAACGCGCGCGTGGTATTGGCGACCGGGGTGATGGGCGGTTTTACGACCTATTCGACCTTCAACTACGAGACGCTCAAGCTGCTGCAAACGGGCTCGGTCGCGATTGGCGCCCTGAACGTGGCCGGTACGGTCGTCGGCTGTCTGGTCGCCGGGGTGCTGGGGCTGGTTGTTGCCAAGGCATTGACATGAGCGCCGCCGGCGCGCGCGGAGGTAACCGATGAGATCACTCGAAGGTGAACAAATTCTGGTGCGAGTCTTCATCGGCGAATCGGACAAGTGGCATCATCAGTCGCTGCACATGGCGCTGCTCGAGCGGCTGCGCCGCGACGGGTTCGCGGGGGCGACGGTCACGCGCGCGGTCGCTGGGTTCGGCGCGCAGAGCACCATCCACACCGCTCAGATCTTGCGACTGTCCGAGGACCTTCCGCTGATCATCGAGATCGTCGACAGCCAGGCGCAGATCGACCGGCTCAAACCGATCCTCGACGAGATGCTGGGCGGGGGCCTGGTGACGATGGAGCCGGTTCACGTCCTGCAGTACCGCGCTGAAAAAAAGAGCGGGTGAGCGATCGACTGTAGCCGGGCGAGGTTCTACTCAAGGATGTCGATCCCGCCCGCGCCCTCGGCCGGCCAGGACCAGCGCCAGCAGGCCGAACCACGCACACCAGCTTCCGAGACCCGGTCGGGGCGCCGTGCCGAGCTCGGCGCGGTTGTCGGCGGGAAGCAACGGGAACAGCGCCGCGTCGCCGTGCGGCTGCCCGTGCCGGTCGTAGACGACCGTGTGGCCGGCGCGGACCGCGTCGAGGATGCCGCGCGCGCTCGCCTCGTGCGCGAAGACGTAGGTCCGGCAGAAGCCCGGATAGCCGACGGTGTGAAAGTCCGACGAGCCGATGGCGGCCAGCCTCGGCTGATAGGCGCGCGCGCTGGTGTAGAAGATCGCGAGCTGATGATCGTCTCCCCAGCTTTGATGAATGCCGGCGTGCGCGCGCTCCGCGCCATCCAGCTTGCGAAGCGCGGCCTCGTCGAAGGCGGGCCAGAACGTCAAGGACGGGTGAGCGGCGATGGCGACTCCCCCTTGCGCGTGAATGGCGTCGATCGCCGCGCTCGCCGAATGGGTCCAGTCTACGGGCTGCTCGACGCCGACCGCCGCGATGTGAAACCCGCGCGCGGTGACCTCCTCCCCGACCAGCACGATCGGCCCGGTGTCGTCCCGGGTGAGCCACCGGGCCAGGCGCGACGGCCAGGTTCTGTTGTGGTTGGTGATCGCGAGCGCATCCAGCCCGCGGCGGCGCGCCTCGCCGACCAGGAACCATGGCGGCAGAGCCCCGTCGCCCAAGAAGCTGTGGACGTGAAAATCGACCGCCAGCACGAAGTATCCCCCGCGCTGCGCGGGCGGCGACGGCGGGGGCGCCCGATCCGCGAGGACGTCGACGGCAACGCCGACGATCAAGAGCGCGAGCGCCAACCGCCGGAGCGAGATCATCGGCCGGGGAACTGGCCGAACGGCCAAGCCTGAAAGGTCATCCTGCCGGCATAGAGATAGGCGATGCCCCAGATCGCAGCTTGGTACAGAAACGTCCAGGCCAGGGCCCCGCGCCGGTCGAGCCCGAGGACGGCCTGGCAGAACGCCATGAGGATGATACAGGTCCAGACCCCCGGGATGAGGGCCAGCGCCATGACATAGCGAAGTTGCGGCACGGTGTGACCGCCCAGTCGAAGCGCCACCAACGCCGCCGCGGCGACGCCCAGCACCCAGAGCAGCCAGGGTCCCTGGCCGGCGAAGAACAGGTCGAGCGCGGAGGGCAGCCGCAGCTCGGGGCGCCGGCAGAGCGCGATCAGGGCGGCCGCGACGATCAGCTGCAGGCCCGGAACGAAGCTCCAGCAAATGGTGGTGGTGGCGAGCGCCCGCACCGTCGCGCCGCCCGTCGCGGTGAGCGCGATCGCGCCGCCAATCACCAGCGCCGCGAGCGCTGGGCGGCGGAGGAGCACGCGCAGTGTGGGCGGAGGCGGCTCGGCCACCAGCCGACGGTAGGCCGCCAGGGGGGCCATCATCACCCGGAGTTCATCGGAGAGCGCGATGGCCCAACGTAGCACGCGGGTCGCGCGGCACCGAACTTGACGGATCGCCTGCTCTTCGTGATCGGGTTCGGGCTCGACGGAAAATCACTGACCAACTAACGGAGGCGACGCGTCGATCCGCGTCGATCCACGATCGTTGCGGCAGGCGATTTTCTCTGAGAAGCTTCGGCATATTTTCATGAACATCAAATCTAAATTCTGGAAGCTTTCGATCGTCACTCTCGCCGGCGTCCTCCTGGCCGCCCTCTCCTGCGGACATCCGACCGGAAGCGGCGGCTGTACCGGCGCGGCAGGAACCCATCTCTGCGCGTGCCTCTCCGGAAGCACCTGCAACGACGGGCTGACCTGCGCCATCGACAAGAACGTCTGCGTGACGGTCACCAGCGGCGCGGCGGGAACCAACGGCGCCGCCGGTACCGCCACTTCGGGGGAGGCAGGCACCAACGGCGCCGCAGGCACCGCCACCACGGGCGAGGCGGGCACCAACGGCGCGGCCGGTACCAACGGCTCCGCAGGCACCAATGGCGCGGCCGGTACCAACGGCGACGCAGGCACGAGCGGCGGCGGCGGCAGCAACCTGATCATCAATGGCGACTTCTCGAACGGCATGACCGACTGGGCAATCCCCAACGGGACGCCGACCAACCCGGGCGTGACGGGCGGCCAGTTCTGCCTGACGCTGGCTACCAACAACAACGTCATCCTCGGGTGGGGTGACACGTCGACATCCGCGGTCGTCAACACCGGCACCAACTACACGCTCTCCTATCAGGCAAAGACCACCAGCGCGCTCTCGATGTTCGAGGTCCACCTCGGCCAGGTGGTGTCACCGTACAATGTCGACTACAACGACAACACCGATGCCCCGGGCACGGGCCTCACGACCTTCACGCACAACTTCACGGTCAACACCTCTGATTCGCAGGCCGGTCTGGCCTTCGTCATGACGGCGACGACCGGGACACCGACAGTCTGCATCGACAACGTCTCGCTCAGGGCCAACTGAGCTCTCAGGCGCGGCCGTAAACCGGCACCAGCGCGCCCGAGGTGACGGTCTGCTGCGGCGAGATGAGCCAGGCGATCGCGCGCGCGATCTCGGCGGGCTTCGGCCAGCGATCGTGATCGGCGCCGGGCATCGCGGCGCGATTGGCCGGCGTGTCGATGGTCGACGGCAGGACGGCGTTCACCGAGATCGCGTCCGGGCCGAGCTCGACCGCCAGCGCCTGCGTCAGGGCGCTGACCGCGGCCTTCGAGACCGTGTAGGCGACCGACCCGCCCGCCGGCACTGCGGCCGCGCGGGAGCTAACGTTGACCAGACGTCCCCCCGCGCCCCCACCCCGCTCGCGGATGTTGCGCGCCGCCTCCCGACAGCAAAGAAACGCCGTCACCAGGTTCAGGTCGAGCTGGCGACGAAGATCCTCCAGCCCGGTCTCCAGGAACGGAGCGGCACCGTAGCCGCCCGCCAGGTGGACGGACGCCCAGAGCGGCGGGCAGTCAGCGAAGAAGGACCCCACCGCTCGCTCGTCGGTCAGGTCCACGCCAGCAACGAAGCGAAGTCGCCCTTCGGGTGGACGCGGCGATTTCTCCCGGATCGGCAAATGGCACACCGCACCCAGCGCCGCGATGGCGTCGACGACGGCGCTTCCGATCCCGCCCGCTCCGCCAGTGACCACGACCTGTCGACCTTCTAGATCCAGCTGTCGATCCATTTTCATGACGGCGCTCATGATAGAGGAACGCCGGCTCCGCAACGCGGCAATGGTTTCCGGATCTAGCGAATTTCGCCGCTGCGGCAAGCGCTCGGCGGTAGCGGCGCGCGCGCGACGTATGCTACCCTCTTTGGTCTCGGCGCGTCTGGCGGGGCTTGGAGGGGATCGGCGCCGCGATCGCTCACAACGCCCGCCACGACCCGGCATCACCCTAGCTTCGCAAGGAGAGCTTGATGAGAGGGAAGATTTCCGCGACCGCTATCCCCGAGGCCTCGCGCTTCTCCAAGGTGGCGCTTGCCTGCTTGGCGGGCGTCCTCGGCCTGACCTTGGCCGCCGTGTCGTGCGGCAGCCACCAGAGCGGTGACTGCAAGGGCCAGCCGGGCGAGGAGTTTTGTGCCTGTAACCCGAGCGGAGGGTGCAACCCTGGTTTGGCCTGTGCCGGCGATCTGAATCAATGCCTGCTGGTCGCGGGCAGCGACGGGCCGCCGTCGGCCGGAACGAACGGCGGCGGCAATAGCACCGGCGCCGGCGGCACGGCGGGGACAGGTACGACGGGCACCGGCGCCACCACCGGCAGCGGCGGCACCACCGGCGCCGCGGGCACCAACGGTGTCGGCGGCCGCGCGGGCACCAACGGCACCGGCGGGCGCGCCGGCACCACAGGATCGGCAGGAACCAACGGTACCGCTGGGCGCGCCGGCACCACAGGATCGGCAGGAACCAACGGTACCGCTGG
>JADGRB010000495.1 GCA_017881315.1 Pseudomonadota bacterium | reverse complement strand
CACAGGAGCCGGCGGTGCGGCTGGCACGGCGGCCGGTGGCGCAGCCGGCACCTCGGCGGGCGGTTCGACTGGTACGGGCGGAGCGACCGGCACGGGTGGAGCAGGCGGTACAACCGGGGCCGGCGGCGCCGGGGCCATCAACAAGGCGATCATCAACGCCCCGACCACCGGCGGCATCACGCCGACCCGAACTCCGCCAGCCTCCGTCTACCCCACCTGCCCATCCTGAGAGGGCGAGCGCCACGATGTCCCTCTCCCGGATTGCGGGCGAGGGACGGGGGTGAGGACCCTTTGATGCATTCATTTTTGAATCTGATCACGCACCGAAACACGGGCAAAAGAGGTTTCGTCGGCAAGTCTGGATTGCGGGGATGGTTGGTGGCGGCGGTTTGGCTGGCATCTGCAACGGCGGTGGCGCAGGAAGGGAAACCTGCGGGGGGTAGCGTAGGCGCAGATGCGGCCAAGCCCGCCGTCGGGGTGGCACAAACGCCGGATGACGTCGCGGCAGCGGCTGCGGCCAAGGAGGCGGAGCGCGCCGAGCACGACGCACAGGAGGCGCGCGAGCGGGCGGCGCTGCGCGCGGACCTGGAAACGTTGCGGGCACAGCTGGCTGCGGATCGGGCTGCTCGGGCTGCGGCCGAAACCGCATTGGCGACGCACATCGACGCGCTGGCGACCCAGGCCACTCAGGCTCCACCCGAGGTGCTCAGTGCGCGTCTCGGCCTGAGCCTGACCGGTTACGTGCAGGCCGACTGGATCGTCCACAATCAGCTTTCGCAAGATCAGCTCAACCCATCCGGGGCGCCGCTCAATCAAGACCAGGTCATGATTCGCCGCGCTCGGTTGCGCGCGTCGGTGGACCGCTGGTGGGTGGCCGGTCTCGTCGAGCTCGACGGCAACACCGTGACTGGGGCGCAGGCGCGGCTCATCGGCGCTGAAGCCTCCCTGAAATGGCCGCCCGAGCGCGGCAACCCCTTGCCGCTGCTCATGGCGACCGTGGGTCTCTTCAAGATCCCGTTCGGGTTCGAGATCGGGCAAAGCGATCGGGAGCGCCTCTTCATCGATCGATCGACCGCCGAGCACGGGCTGTTCCCGGGCGAATACGACGCCGGTGCGAGGCTCATGGGTGGCTGGCGGTTCACCCGGTACGCGCTGGCGGTCATGGACGGCGAGCCGATCGGCGAGAAGGCCTTCGCCCTTCACGATCCGAACAAGTCCAAGGACGTGGTGGGAAGGGTCGGAATCGAAACGCCCATCACGCCGATGGTGTGGGTGGCGGGCGGCTTTTCTGGCCTCGGCGGGAAGGGCTTCCATCCCGGGACACCGGCCACGAAATCGACCGTGCAGTGGAACGACTTGGACGGCAACGGCGTCATCGGGCCAGGTGAAATCGTGGCTATTCCCGGCGCGCAGGCCGTGGCTTCGCAGAACTTCACGCGCTTCGCCTACGGCGGGGATCTGCGCATCGGTGTCAACGAACCAGCGCTCGGCTCGACGGTGCTCTACGGCGAGCTCTATTGGGCGAAGAATCTCGACCGTGGCGTCCTTCCCGCCGATCCGGTCAAGTTCGGCCGCGACTACCGCGAGCTGGGCCTCTATGTCGGCGTGACTCAAGACCTCGGTTCGCATGCCCTGGTCGGAATTCGCTACGACTTCTACAACCCCGACGCCGACTCGGTGAACCAGGTGATGGGCGCGACCACCCCCACCGCCCTCGCCTATCAGACCGTGGCCTTTGCGGGGGCCTTGCGGGCTTCATCGGGCCGGCTCATCGCCGAATTCGATCTCAATCGCAACCACAACGGGCGCGACCTCCTCGGGAACCCAACCAACCTGGCCGCCAACGCGTTCATCCTTCGCGGCGAGGTGAGCTTCTGATGCGCAGAGCCGCCACCATCGCTCTGTTCGGTGTCGCGGCCGTCGGCTGTGGCGGCGCCAGCTCGGAGTCGGGCATCACGGCCTACCTGCAGCTCACGAACGCCCAGTTCGTTCCGGGCGCTCTGGTCGCCGACACGAGCGCGCCGGGACCCGAGATTCACGGGGTGAACCTCTTGACCACCAACGTGTATCCCGGGGTCGAGAATCTCCCGCTATCGGGTGACGTGCAGGAGGGCACCAGCGTCCTCATCGGTCTCGCGAACGACGCGGGCTATTGGATCGTTCCGACGCCCTTCCTCGACCCCCAGACGCCGAACAACTTTGCCTTCCAGACCAAGATGTCGTTTTCGCCGCAGACCCCTCCGGGAGCGCAGGTGCTGGTCCTCCGGGGCGTCGATGCAACGGGAACGATCGGACCGGCACAGCAATTCTCGTTGAACGTCACGCCGCCCGTTCCGAGCGGCGCCTTGGTCGTCACGCTGGCATGGGACACCCAGTCCGACATGGACCTGCACGTGGTCGTCCCGAACCCGAACGATCCGACCACGCCGATCGAGATCTGGTCGAAGACGCCGACCGGGTTGCCGCCACGTATCCCGGGCGACCCGCCGCCGACCCCGGCCGACCTCGCCGCCGCAGTTGCGGCGGCCGGCCACCTCGACTTCGACTCCAACGCCGGCTGCGCCATCGATGGCCTCCGGCAAGAGGACGTCATCTTTCTCGAGCCGCCTCCGTCGGGCGACTACATCGTCCGGGTCGACGCGTTTTCGCTGTGCGGCCAGGCCGACGCGCAATGGACGGCGCTCGCCAGCACGCCAGACGGCCCGATCGGCACGACCGCGAGCTGGGAAGCAACCGACGCCGACACGCGCGGCAGCCACGGCGTCGGCGCCGGCCGGCTGGCGTTTGGGTTCTCGATTCCGTGAAACAGAGCTGAAGGGGGAAACATGGGTTCCAACGTGTTGATGCAAAAGTTGGTGTTCGTCGCGCAACTCGCGAGCCAGGCCGTCCTCTATGTCCTGCTCGCGCTGTCGGTGCTGTCGATCGGCGTCATCATCGAGCGCTGGTGGTACTT
>JADGRB010000235.1 GCA_017881315.1 Pseudomonadota bacterium | reverse complement strand
CCGGGCGTTGCCGACCCGTTCCAGCCGGCCGGGGACGCCCGCGAGCCGCGCCGCGCCCGCCACGATCGGCTCGGCCGGCAACCCGCGGGCGATCGCCATCCCGACCGCCAGCGCCAGGTTGGAGAGGTTGTATTCGCCGACCAAAGACGACGCGATCTCGAAGCGCCCCACCGGCGTCGCGAAGGTCGCGCGCGTTCCGTCGGCGCCCAGCGCCTGCGCCTCGACGACGATCTCCGCCCCCCGGGCCGCCGGCCCGGACCCCCGCGCGATGCCCAGCTTCGCGCCGGCCCGCGCCCGCGCGCGCATGCGGCGGCCGGCCTCGTCGTCGACGAACGTCACCGCCGTGCCCCGCGCGGGGTCGAGGAGGCGTTCGAACAGGATCGCCTTGGCGTCCTCGTACGCCGTCATCGTGCCGTGATAGTCGAGGTGGTCCTGCGTCAGGTTCGTCATCGCCGCCACCCGAAACCGGCACCCGTCGAGGCGCCCCTGCTCGAGCGCGTGCGACGTCGCTTCCAGCACCACGTCGGTGGTGCCGACCGCGCGCATCTCCGCCAGCAGGCCGTGCAGCATGAGCGCGCCCGGTGTCGTGAGCGGCGCGGGCCTTCCACCCTCGGGGAGGCCCGGCGCGCGATACGCGATGGTGCCGAAGACGCCGGCCGCCACGCCTGCCGCGCGCAGCATCTCGTCGACGATGTAGCTGGTGGTGGTCTTGCCGTTGGTGCCGGTCACCGCCAGCAGCGTCAGCGCCTCGGCCGCGCCGAACCGGTTGGCGGCGATGACGCCCAGCGCGTGCCGCGCGCTCGGAACGGTGACGACGACGCCCGAAAATTGCGAGGGCGGATCGCCTTCGACGACGAGCGCGATCGCGCCACGCGCCGTCGCATCGGCGATGAACCGCCGGCCGTCTGCCGCCACACCCGGGACGGCGACGAAGAGATCGCCCGGTCCCACCTGGCGCGAGTCGTCGCGCACCTCGGCGACGGCCAGCGCGGCGCCGCCCTCTCCCACGATGCGGGCGCCTTCGACGCCCCGGAGCAAGGCCCCCAGCGTATGTCCCGCCGTGGTGGTCGCCTTGGTCGGGGTCGTCATTATGGGCGCCCGAACGCCACGCGGCAGACCACCCCGCGCGGCGCCGGTCCGGCCGCGGGATGCTGCCGCAGCGCCACGCCCGTCGCGCGCCCGTCGGGATCGTCGAAGGCCAGCTCGATCCCGCTCTTGCGCGCGGCGTGAATCGCCTGACCCAGGGTCATCCCGGCGAAATCGGGGACCACCACCCGTTCGGTCGGCTGGCCGGGCGTTCGCCCGCCTTCGGTCCCCGCGACCTCGTCCCACTTCTCCGACAGCGCCGGATCCTCGCCCAGCGCATCGTCGTCGAGCGGCAGATCGGTCGCGGGCGCGTCGTTGGCGGCTTCGTCGCCCTCGGGGACGGCCGTGGGCGCCGGGATCCTCGCCGCGACCGGGTCTCGGCCGGTCGCGGGCCCGCCCTTGGCGCTCGCCACGATCTCGTTGGTCGGCGCGACGTGCAGGTAGCGCAGCGCCTGTTCGGCGATCTCCTTGAAGATCGGCGCCGCGACCGCTCCGCCCAGGTGCCCGCCCTGCGGCTCGTCGAGGATGACGATGATGGCCAGCCGCGGATCCTCGGCCGGGACCACCCCCAGGAACGACGAGACCCATTTGGAAGCGTCGTAGTGGCCGTTCGAGACCTTCTGCGCGGTTCCGGTCTTGCCGCCGACGTTGTAACCGTCGATGGCCGCTTGGCGCGCCGTGCCGCCCGGCTCGGTCACCCCGCGCATGATGCCGAGCATGGTGCGGGCCGCGGAGGCCGAGATCACCCGCCGGTCGGGCGCGACCGGCAAGGTCTCGATCGTCCCGTCGGCCGCCACGGCGCGCGCGATGATGCGCGGTTGCCGGTAGATGCCGCCGCCCGCGATGGCGCTGACGCCGGCGATCATCTGGAGCGGCGTCACCGAGATGCCCTGGCCGAACGAGATGTTCGCGAGGCCGATGTCGCCCCACTTGTCGACGGGGCGCACCACACCGGACCGCTCGCCCGGCAGGCCGAGCCCGGTCGGATGCCCGAAGCCGAAGCGGTTGAGCGCGTCGGCGAAGGCGTCGCGTCCCAGACGCCGGGCGATCTTGGTGGCGCCGATGTTGCTGGAGAACTTGAACACCTCGGCGACCGTGAGGACTCCGTGCGGGTGCGTGTCGTGGATCGAATAGCGACCCACCATCATCCGCCCCATCAGGCAGTCGAAGCGGTCGTCGGCCTTGACCACCCCGGCATCCAGCGCCGACGCGATCGTGAAGGTCTTCATGGTCGACCCGGGCTCGTAGGTATCGGTGATGGCGCGGTCGCGCGCCCCCACCTCCTCGGCGCCGTTCGGATCGTTCGGGTTGTAGGTGGGGACCGACGCCATCGCCAGGACCTCGCCGGTGCGCGGGTCCA
This sequence comes from Pseudomonadota bacterium, assembly GCA_017881315.1. GTDB lineage: Bacteria > Myxococcota_A > Polyangia > Fen-1088 > Fen-1088 > JADGRB01. Next base: position 5,438 of record JADGRB010000235.1, on the reverse strand, counting down.
TCATGATCGCCACCGCCCCCTTGGCGCTGTGCGCGGCCGCGCCCTCGGCCAGCGCCCGTTCGGTGATGAAGGTGAGGTAGCGATCGATGGTCAGCACCACGTCGCTGCCGGCGGAGCTGGGCGCTTCCACCGACCCTTCGACCGCGATGTCCCGCCCGAGCGCGTCCCGGATCCCCTGCACCGACGAGGTGGTGCCGCGGAGCTGGTGGTCGAGCGCCAGCTCGACGCCGTCGAGGCCGCCGCCGTCCGATCCGGCGTGGCCCATGATCGTCGCGGCCAGGGTGCGGTTCGGATAGAAACGCCGCGGCTCGCGGGTGAACGCCATTCCCGGCAGCCCCAGCGCCTTCACCGCCACCACCTCCTCGGGGGTGACCTTGCGCTTCACCCAGGCGAAGAACCGCCGCTGCTCGAGCTTCTTCTCCAGCTCGGCGCGATCGACGCCCAGCAGCCGCGACAGCTTGCGCGCCGTCTCCCGGGGCTCGGCCAGCTGCCGCGGGTTGCAATATATAGAATCGACATCCGCGGTCGACGCCAGGTCGGCGCCGTTGCGGTCCAGGATCCGCCCGCGCCGCGGTGGCAGCTCGATCTCCCGCAGGTATTGTTCTTCAGCCATGGCGCGCAGCCGGTCCGCATCGTTGACTTGCAAGTGATACGCCCGCCGCCCGACCGCGAAGAACAGCGCGGCGAAGACCGTGCCGCAGACGGCGATCCGGACCCGCGTCCACCGGCCGGAGGTGATCAAGGCCGACCCCCGCTGGCCAGCACCACCCCCGGATCGAGCCGCACCACGTCGCCCGGCGCCGGTGGCCCCATCTGCAGCTTGTCGCGCGCGATGCCGATGACTCGGCCTGGATCCTTGAGCATTCCGATCTCGATGTTGAGGCGCCGGCGCCGCTCCTCGAGCTCGGTGTTGATTCGCCGCTCGCGTCCGAGCTCGTAGGCGATCTGAATTCCGTGCATCCGGACGGCGACGTGCGCCAGCGCGCCGGCTGTGAGCAGCGCCAGCGAGAAAGCCCAGACCCCAACCCCGCGCCGGTTGCCGAGACCGAGATCGGGGCGGACCACCGGAGCTATCAAAGGCGCTCCGCGGCCCGCAGGCGGGCCGACCGCGAGCGGGGGTTCCGGACCCGCTCGTCGTTGTGGGGCACCACCACGTGCTTGGTGAGGATCCGCAGGCGCGCCGGCCCGCCGCCGTCCCGCCCGGCCAGCGTCCGGAGGCGTCGCTTGACGATCCGGTCCTCCAGCGAGTGGAAAGCGATCACACACAGCCGGCCACCCGGTCGCAGGCAGTCGGTCGCTACCGCCAGGAACTTTTCCAGCTCGTCGAGCTCCTGGTTGACCGCGATGCGCAGCGCCTGGAAGGTCCGTGTCGCCGGGTTCTTGCCGCGCTCGTGCCGCGGCAGCGCCCGCGCGACCAGCGCCGCCAGCTTGCCGGTGGTGTCGACCGGCCCCATGCGCAGCGCCTCCACGATCGCGTGCGCCACCCGCGCGGCATGGCGCTCCTCGCCGTAGTCCCGGATGACCTGCGCCAGCTCCTCCTCGTCCACCCGCGCGATGAGATCGGCCGCCGTCTCGCCGGCCGTGGGATCCATCCGCATGTCGAGCGGTCCGTCATTCTCCGGCCGGAAAGAGAAACCGCGCTCCGGGCGATCGAGCTGCGGCGACGAGACCCCCAGGTCGACCAGGAACCCGTCGATGGGAACCATCCCAAGCCGGTCCAGCACCTCGCGCACCTGCGAGAAGCGGGTGTGGACCAGGGTCACCCGGTCGCCGAACGGTTCCAGCAAGGCGCGCGCCACCTCGAGCGCGGACGGATCGCGGTCCATTCCGACCAGCTTGCCGTCCGGCGACGATCGTTCCAGGACCAAACGGGCGTGTCCGCCCATGCCGACCGTGACGTCGCAATATCGGCCGCCCGGTTTCGGGTCGAGCCAGGTGAGGACCTCCTCGGGCAAAACCGGGAGGTGGCGCCCTGTCTCATGACGCGAAACAGCATTTACTTCATCAGCCGTGGGCGCCATGAGCGTCCCATTGTTAGCCGGGGCGCCGGTGTGTCAAGTTTTGTAACGAAATATCCTGCATAATTTCAATTAGATAGACCGAAATCTCGGCGCCCGGCCTGGGCCCATCTTGTGGGTGTGTGCGGCGGGCCTGGCCCCCACATCTCCAGCCCGTAACTGGGCTAACCAAGCTAACCCCGCTTGACTAAAGGGTTCTTCTCGATATAGTTTCCGACTCGAAACGCGGTGGGGGCATGTTCCAAGGACCAACGCAGGAGACGGGGATGGACGCGAAGTTTTTCGAGATCGATACCAAGATGGAGGCGCTGCGGACCAGAACCGCGAGCTTCCCTGCCAAGATCCTGAAGGACTACCGGGACCGCCTGGACGTGTCGTGGATTTTCCACGACAACGCGCTCGAAGGGGTCGTGCTGTCCTACTCCGAGCTGAAGGCGGCGATCGACCAGCGAATCATCAGCGACGTCACCCTGATCCCGATGTACGAGGAGGTCCGGAATCACAAGGCGGCGGTCGACTTCGTGCGCGAAGCGAGCGTGGCCAAGAAGCCGCCGGCCGTCGACCTGGAGCTGATTCGCAAGCTCTACGCCATCCTGACTCCGGAAGAGGCCGCGAAGGGGTACCCCTACCGTCGGGAGAACCCGCTTCACCGCCTCTACTATCATGAGATCACGCCGCCCGAAAAGATCACCTACAAGATGCGCAAGCTGGGCGAGTGGATGGAGTCGGACGAGTTCACCGAGCTTCACCCGATCACCCGGGCAACCAAGGTGCACTTCCGGCTGCTGTCGACCTACCCGTGGACCAAGAACTCGGGCAAGGTCGCGCGGCTTCTCATGAACTTCATCCTCATCAAGCACGGCTATCTGCCGGCCGTCATCCATTCGATCGAGCGCCAGCGCTACTACGAAGTGCTCCGGATGGAGAACGACGGGCTCCTGAACCTGGTCGTCGAGTCGCTGGAGAACAGCATCGAGACGACCGCCAAGTTCCTCGACGAGCTCAACGGGTTACGGGTCAAGAGAGCCAGCTAGCGCGGGCCTGAGCGCGGGGGGATTTCATCCCCCCACGGGCCCCCCGCAGATCGTTCGGTCGGCGCCGGCGCGGCGAAGCCGCACCTCCCGGTGCTTGGACCCGCTCCCTTCGGTCGCTCCGACTCAGCGTCGAATCTGAGACCAGGTCGCCTCTGTGAAGGCGAGCTTCGTGCAGCTTAGCTGCAGGAAGCGAGGGGGCCCGGGGTACGCGAGCGGCAGCGAGCCGTACTCCGTCTAAAAGAAACGCGCCGGACGGGCTGTCCCGCCGGCGCGTTCTGGTCCGCTAGGTGACTGGTCGAGGGCTGGCGCCTCGAGGCGCCGCCCAGTTCGTGGACCCGGCGCGAGCCACGCCGATTCCGGGTTTTATGTCCCTATGGGCTCGGGACGCAGTCGGGAGAGAGCGAGCAAAACTTCGAGGAGGGGGCTACCTCCGGTCGGCCTCCTTGGTTCCGAGCCGGTGAAGATGGCGTAGAGATTGCGTACCGTTCTGGTGGGTGCGTTTACTCATGCGTTCTTCGCCTCCTTTGGTGGGCCAGTCGATCGCGGACCCATCTAAATCCTAAACTGTGCGCGCGGATTTCGCCAGTCGTACGGCATGATATGAAAGTGAATTAGATGGCAGGCAAGCCGAGCGGCGGGCGTGGCGCGCGTTTCGCGGGGGCGATGGACCCGGCGGCGGCCGCCCTCAACGCCTCCGTTCACTTCGATCGGCGCTTGCTTCGCGACGACGTCCGGGGGAGCCAGGCGCACGCGCGGATGCTGGTGGTGGCGGGGTTGATCTCCGCGGCGGACGGGGACGCGATCGTCGCGGGCCTCGATCGCGTGGCCACCGAATTCCAGTCCGGGGGCCGCGCGCTGGATCCGGCGCTCGAAGACGTGCACATGAATGTCGAGAGCCGGCTCATCGAGCTCATCGGCGAGGCGGGGCGGCGGCTCCATCCGGCGCGCAGCCGCAACGACCAGGTCGCGACGGACCTGAAGCTGTACGCGCGGCGCGCGGCGCTGGATATCGTCTCGGCGATCGATCTGGCGCGGGTGGCGCTCTGTCGTCAGGCGCGCGCGCACGCGGCGACGCTGCTGCCGGGGTACACGCACCTGCAGCGGGCGCAGGTGGTGACGCTGGGTCACCATCTGCTCGCCTACGCGGAGATGCTGGGGCGCGATCGGGGCCGCTTCGTCGACGCCGAGCGCCGGGCGGCGGAGTCGCCGCTGGGATCGGGGGCGCTGGCCGGGACCGGCCTGCCGATCGACCGGGCGCGCACGGCGGAGACGCTGGAATTTTCGGGCGGGCCGACCCACAACAGCCTGGACGCCGTGTCCGATCGCGACTTCGCGGCGGAGATCGCCTTCGCCTGCGCGCTGCTGGCCGTGCACCTGTCGCGCTTCGGCGAGGAGCTGGTGCTCTGGTCGACGACCGAGTTCGGGTTCGTGCGTCTCGGCGAGGGGTACTGCTCGGGAAGCTCGCTCATGCCGCAGAAACGCAATCCCGACGTCGCCGAGCTGCTGCGCGGCAAGTCGGGCCGCGCGATCGGCGACCTGGTCGCGCTGCTCACGATCAGCAAGGGGCTGACGCTGGCCTACAACAAGGACCTGCAGGAGACGCAGGAGCCGCTCTATGACGCGGTCGAGACGGCACAGCAGTCGCTGGCGGTGATGCCGGGGCTGGTGGCGGCGCTGGAGTTCGACGTCGGGCGCATGCGGGCGGCCGCCGAGGATCCGGCGTTGGGCGCGACCGATCTGGCCGAAGAGCTGGTCCGCCACGGCGTGCCGTTCCGGAGCGCGCACGAAGTCATCGGCCGGCTGGTCCGGCGGGCGGAGGAGAAGAAGGTGACGCTGCGGGGGCTCGACGCCGGGGATCTGCGGGCGATCGACGCGGCGCTGTCGCCCGAGGTGATGGCGGCCCTCGATCCGGGACGCGCGGTCGCGGCCCGCACCGTCGTCGGAGGCCCCGCGCCGGCGATGGTCGAGCGCGAGGTCGCGCGGCTCGAGGCCGAGCTGACGGCGCTGGGGCTCGAACCGTAGCGGTCGGGCTGCGGCGGCGACTCTGCCGACCGATCCGAGCGGCAATTTTGCGCGACGATTTCGCGCCGCGCTTGTCGGCGGTGCTCCCGTGATTATTTCGACTGCAGCAGCGGGATAGCTGCAGAAAGGGAGTCGGAGATGGCAAACCTCATCAGGAGAAACAATGGCTACGAAGTCGCGCCGATAGGAACGGCATGGGATCCGTTCCGCATCATGCGCGAAGTGCTGGGATGGGATCCCTTCCGCGAGGTCGAGGCGGTCCACCCGGGAACGGAATTCCGGACGTTCGCGCCGCGGTTCGACGTCAAGGAGACCAAGGACGCGTACGTGTTTCGTGCCGACCTGCCTGGCATCAAGCAAGACG
>JADGRB010000494.1 GCA_017881315.1 Pseudomonadota bacterium | reverse complement strand
AGCCGGGCTTCGGGTGACGTTTCCGTGAACATCGACAAGGTCATCGTGGGCAACGGCGATCTGGGCTTGCCCCCGGACATCTGGAATCTGCCTACCTTCATACCGGCCTCAGGCCCATACACGGCCGACTGGACGGCGCTTGGCCTGGCCTACTCGGCGCCCGCGTGGTGGCGTGACGCCAAGTTCGGCGCGTGGGCGCATTGGGATCCGCAATCCATGCCCGAGCAGGGCGATTGGTACGCCTATCGTATGTATCAATCGGGGTCGGCCGATTTTAATTATCAGGTCAGTCATTTCGGCGATCCCGGGGGGGCCAATGCCTACGGCTACAAGGACATCTGCGAAAACTGGGTGATCGACCAATGGAATCCCAGCAGCCTGATGGCTCTCTACGTCCAAATGGGCGCCAAGTACTTCATGGCCATGGGCTCGCACCACGACAACTTTGCTTGCTACGATTCAATTTACCAGCCTTGGAACGCGGCCCAGGTTGGTGTGAAGCAGGACATCGTTGCCACATGGGAGCCGCTCGCGCGTAGCGCAGGCTTGAAGTTCGGCATCGGTTTCCACAACACCCCGGCCCGCACCTGGGGCCAGTGGATGCCCATACGCTACGCCAGCGACTCGAAGGGCCAGTACGACGCGCTACAAACGATTCTGGACGGAAAAGGAAAATGGTGGCAGGGCATGGATCCGGTAGCTCTCTACGGCTACCAACATACGACCGACTGTTCGAACCAGCAGTGCAACAACTCGCCGTACGGAACCCAATTCATGTATCGCCTCGATGAAGCCATCGACAAGTACCACCCCGACTTGATCTACTTCGACGATCACGCTGGCGATTCACAGTCGGATCTGGGTGTCCATATGGGGCTGGGCGCTATCGCCACGAAGATCCTGGCGAACTTCTACAACAAGTCGCTGACCTGGAATCAAGGGAAGATGGACGTCGTCATGAACATGAAAGGCGTGGGCGGAACATACGACAGCTTCCAGAACAGCGAAGCTCTGCTGCCCTTCGTTCAGCGCGCCCTGGTCAGGAGCACCGAGGCGAGCACCGAGCCGCAGATCAGCGCGTATCCCTTCCAGACCGAGCTCGACATCCAGGGCGGGAACTGGCACTACCTGACCGGGGCGGGATACACCGACGCCGCGACTCTGGTCACCACGCTCATGCAGAATGTTTCCCGAAACGGAAGCCTGTTGCTCAACCTCACGCAGCACGGCCGCGGGAACCTCGATTCTCAGTGCACTCAAATCGCTCAGGACATCGGCGCCTGGTTGAAAGTGAACGGCGAAGCCGTGTACGCCTCCCGTCCCTTTGAAGCGGCGGGTGAAGTCTCCGGCTCCAACCAAACCGTGGCCTACACGCGCAACAACGGCAATGTGTATGCCGTCCTGCTCGGCTGGAACGGCGGCGCGATGTCGCTCCCGGCGCTGAAGTCGGGCGGGGCTACCGTGGGAACCGTGTCGAAGGTCGAGATGCTCGGCTCCACTGTGGCGATGACGTTCTCGCAAAACGCTCAAGGGCTGACCGTGACCCCCAGCGGATCGGTGGCAGCCCTCTCGGGGATCTCGAATCAACAACTGGCGTCGAAGATGCGCGTTTTCCGGATCACTCACGACAAGGGCTGGATCAATGATGACGATCCGGGATCGGCGTCGCCGGGATGGCTTCGAACCATCAGCACGCTGGGAGCCGGCGACTACAATAACGATTTGACCACCAGCAGTACGACCGGGACAACTTGGACATCGACGTTCACGGGGAGCGCCGTGACTGTCTACGCTCCGAAACAATCCGGTGCCGGAACGATCGAGGTGCAGATTGACGGCCAATCACGGGGGACGGCGGACCTGTCCACCACCGGCGCCCGCCAGCCCCAACAAGCCGTGTCCTCCCTGACCGGGCTGACCGCCGGCAACCACACCATCAGCATCGTCAATCGTGGCCCCGGATCGGTGGCCGTGGACGCCATAGTCGTCCATTAGCTCAGACGAAGTCGCTGGGCGCCGGCCGGCACGAGGCTCGCTCGGGCCCTCCGCGACTCAGAATTGGGACAGGAATGGCCACACTTCCGCCGGCATCCACGAAGTGCTTTGTCCGGAATCGGTCGGCGAGGCGGTGTGGGGGCCGTCGAACGAGCACCAGATGACGGGGTCTGCCGCCATGCAGCCGGTGTAGGCCGTGCAGATGTGTCCGCCTGTGGGCGCCGTGGGCAACGTCTTGATCGTGCATCCGTCCCACTTGGCGAACGCGTCGGTCTGGGTTGCCTGGGAGTTGCCGGCGACATCGCTCAAGCCGAGCGATCCGAGGTAGGGGATCGCCTGGCAGGTCGTGGGGGCAGTCAACCCTCCCCGCGAGTGGCCAACGGCGGCGCGGAAGACTCCGGGGCGCCCGCAGGCGAGGACCGCCACCATGGCTCCGCCCTGGCTGAAGCCTTCCAGCTCGACGCGCGAGGTGTCGATGCAGAGATCACCCTCCACCGTCTTGAGGATCTCGTCGACGAAGGCCGCGTCCGCCGTCGCGTCCCAGATGCCGCCGTTGGCGGCCGAAGGGGCGACGAAGATCGTGCTGTTGTTCGCGAGATTGAAGAGCCCGAAGTACGTCGGCGCAAGGTCGGTGTCCTTGCCGCCGGCGCCGTGAAAATCGAGGATGAGCCGGTAGGGTTGATTGTTGTCGTAGTTGCTGGGCCAGCGAATTAGGAATTGCCGGCTCGCGCCCGAAATCGTCAGCGTGTTTTGGTTGGCCGTCGCCGACGGGCTGTTCTTCAACGTGGGCGTCCTGCCGCACCCGGCGCTCGGTGTCCCGCTCGCGCTCCCCCCGCCGGCGCCGCCGTGGCTGCCGCCCGAGGCGGTCATCGTTCCACCGGCGCCAACGTTCCCCGTCCCGCCGCCACCCGCGCGCCCGGCCGAGCCCGCCGCGCCGCTCGTTCCGGCCGAGCCCGTCGCG
>JADGRB010000493.1 GCA_017881315.1 Pseudomonadota bacterium | reverse complement strand
GGACTTCCACTTCCCGCCGCGAGCGTGCCTCCTGCTTAGTAGTGCTTTGTGAGGTCGCCCAGATTGACCTCAAATCTCTTTGGGTGCAGATCCTCTGGAGGGACTCATGTTGCTTTGGGGATTGCACCGTTGGCGTAGCGTGATTGGTGGACGCGTTGGTGTTCTCGGGCGAGGTGGTATTGCCAGTACTCCTCGAAGTCGCCGTTGCTGCGGATCGCTCGTAGTTTGAGGATCGCTTCGGCTCCGGGCAGTCCCCAGCGTGCTCCGGTGATGTCGAGGCGGTCTTTGACGAGGTGGCGGCAGGCGCCCTCGATCACGCCTGTTGCGATCGGCCAGCCGTTCTTTAGCGCGGTGGGGTAGTCGAGACAGGGGTGCTTGTTGGTCAGGTAGGTGGCGCAGGTGTCGGCACCGGCTCGCTTGGTGGGGTCGAGTCCGGCTTTGGTGGCTTGGCGTCGGATCTGGCCGGCGACTTTGGTGGCGTTGCCGGCGAGGATTTGCTGGGCGTGGCGGCGGACCCATAGCTCGGCGGCGGGGTCGCCCTCGCAAAAGAAGCTCCAGACGGCCTTCCAGAGATATTCCAGGACATGAATCAAGTCGATCAGCACGGTCACGTTGCGCTTGCGTGCTTTCGCTTCAGCGTTGATCCGGTCGATCTGGTGCTTGTTTCCATCGACGAGCGCGACCCAGGTTCGCTCGTGGTCTGGGTCGCGACGTTCGGCCTCCTCGAACATCTTCGCCACGACCGTGGCGGCGTCGTCGGTGACGCTGGCGGTCAGCCACTTGTTCTTGGCCGCCGGCGCGGGGATCTGAGCGCTGCGCTCGGCGTCGTTGGTGGGCAGGATGTCAGCCGCTGTGCGCGGCGCCGGCTCGATCTCGTAGACGGCAGCGACCTCCGCCATCCGCTTGCGCCCGTGCTTCTCGCCCCTGGAAAGCCTGGTCTTGAGCTTGTTGGTGTTGTTCTGCGCCTGCTTGCGCGTCGCGTCGCGCAGCCCGTCTGTGCGCATCACGACACCCTTCCCGTCGCAGGAGAGCACGATCGCGTCGCCGGGCTGGCAGGCGCCTCGCTTCCGGCTCGCGTAGAACTGCTCGAAATCTTGGGCGCTGCGACGGGCGAGCTGCTGCAGCTGGCGCGCCGCGACCCGCTGGCCGGTCGCGCGCACGACCGCGTCGCCCGCCTCGTGAAACGACCCGCGGGTTGACTCGACCGCGCACACCCGCCGCAGACCATGCGACTGCTTCTCCGCCGGCAGATTCAACGCCCCATCGGCCGGATACAAGTTCTGACACCCACGCGCGCGGTACGCGAACCGGCGCACACCAACCTCCCCGAACACCGTCACCAGCGGCCGCTCGTGAGCGCGCTCGACGCTTGAGCGGCGCGCCCCGTCCGCGCCGACCACCGGCTCGATCCTTTGCTCTTGCTCGGCGCGCCGCTCCAGATGATCCTCAAACAGCTGGCGATAGAGCTCGCGCGCGTTCACCTGCAGGCGCTCCTCAAGCTCACCATGCGAGAGGCCGCCGGCCTCCTCGCTCGCGAGCCACGCCAGCTCGCAGTCAAACAGCTCCCGCGAGCGAACGAACCCCTCGGTCGCAGTCGAATCGGCCGATGACGTGCTCGCAGCGCCCGTTGCAGCGCCCACATCCGCTCGCTCGCCGGGCAGGAGTTCGACGCCAGACGCGTAAAGTTCGCTCGAAAGGGTGCCGAGATCGGCGGACACGCGGCCACCTCCGTGGTCGTCGTTGACATAGCAACGCCGACTTCGGCACCCTTGCTATCCACTCCTGCCGGCCCTACCGAACCGCTTGTCGCCCGGCCAGCCGCCGCGCGATGCGCCCAACAGTCGGCTCAGACACCAAAAACCTTGCCGGATCACCACCAGCCCCACGCCAGCAACATCACAACAACAAACTGATTCCAGGGAGACTTCAAGCCGAACGGCCTGGCGCCCACGACCCTCCAGAGGATCTACACCCTTTCGTTATACCGCGGTGCTCACGGCCGTCCGAACCGGCCCCCACCCGCAAAACGCGAAACCGCGCATCTCTCGCGCGATCGCATTCGCCCCTTGGCCTCGTCGGAGCGCGCCACCGCGTTGGCGACATTCCGATCGCGGGAGACGAATCTTCGGACCTGGCCAGCGGGACCTTGGCGGGGAGCGGTCGAAGCGACTCTGCATAGGCGGCCGAGCGTTCTTGCACGGCACGGTGCCGGCCCTGCATTCGGCGACGAGCGGGTCCGCAGGGTCAGAGCTGCGCGGTCCTGGTGAGCTCGCGGCAAGCAGGGCAGTTCGCGGGGAACGGAAACAGTTGGAGGTTCTCAGCCAGCTCAGGCGGCAAGCCGTCGGCGTGCCTTCTGCAGTGACGGCAGCGCACCCTTCGCCCGCGCGAGTGGGCGTGCGCGCAGATCGACGCTCGCTGGCTTGGCTGCGATCGTGATTTCCTCGCCCGTGGCCGGGTTGCGTCCCTTGCGCGCCTTCTGCGCCGGCTTGACCCGAACGCTCAGTTGAACCAGGCCCCCGATCCGGACCTTCTGCGCGTTGCCGAGTTCCTCGAGCACGATCTCATCAAGCGCCGCGAGCGCCCGCTTGGCATCGGCCTTGCTCAGCTCCGCGCGCTCAGCGACGGCGCTCACAAACTGTGATTGGGTCAGGGCCACAGCACTCCTCCAAGAATCGCTGGATCGAACACGGCACGTTCAAGGCCGGGCCGCGGACGGCACGATACGCGCTTCGTCCGACGAGCCTGACTACAGGAGACGCTTCCGACTCGGGCGAACTGCGATCACCGGGATCGGTCGATGCCCACGAATCGTATGGTCGCAAATCGAGCGCCGACCCCTGGTTCGGCGCGGCGGCGAAGCGATCATCAGCGTCGGTCGGCCTGGGCGCTCGGATCCGCGGCATACCGGTCATCCCGGCGGGAGCGGGCTTGACGACCGCTGGTGGGCGATTGCACTAGCACTAGCGTT
>JADGRB010000234.1 GCA_017881315.1 Pseudomonadota bacterium | reverse complement strand
GGCACCACGTGCACCGCTATGACCAAGTTTGGCCGTACCGCGACCGGCACCTCCAACGCGGGCTACACCTCCGGCATCGGCGTTCGGACCACCAACGAATTTCTGGTCTTCAGCGGCTACGTCGGGCCACCGGCGACCGACGGAGGAGCCGCGGTCGACGCCGGCGTCGCGAGCTACATCGAGCGCGTCGATGTCCAGCACTTCGATCTCGCGACGGGCACCAGCAAGGGGCCGTCGTCGCCGCTGTTCAATTCGGCGGCGAACGGCACGGGAACCGGCGCCTTCCTCGTGGTGAATGGCGTCGCCGTGGCGCCCAGCGGGCAGATCGCGGTCATCTACGACGCGAGGTCATCTACGACCGCCGGCAGCGCCGTGTACCTCACGTTCCTCGACAGCGGCCTGACGGTCGCGCAAACGACACAGCTCGAGGCGGTCGGGTTCGACAGCTTCGGCCAGCAGTCGCACGTGCAATGGCTCGATGGCGCATTCGTCGCGTCCTGGCTGCCCACCAATGGACCCATGAAGATCGCGCAGTTCGCCACCGACGGATCCCCGGCCGGGAACACCATCATCGTTCCCACCAACGATCCCTCCGGTTTCGTGGAAGACGTGTCTGAAGCCGATGGAGACCTCGCCTTTTCAGGGGGCGTCTTCGCGGCGACCTACATATCCACTCCATCGGCCCTCCCTCTGATGACGCTTCTGAATCCCAGCGGTACCGAAGTCGGAGGGCCCCTGGGAATCCCTTACGGCAACGCGTCTTCTCCAATCTCCGTGGCGAGCACCTCCCAGGGCTTCGTCGTGCTTTACAACGGAACCGATTCGGGCGACGGAGGGACCAACGTCGCGTCGGTGTTGGGAACGTTTTTCTCCGCCTCCGGCACCGCCGGATCGACGTTTAGCTTCCCGGGAGGTAACGCCTACCCAGGCCAGGGCGGCTCCGGCGCCATCGCCGTTTACGCCGTGCGCGGAACCAGCGATGGCAAAGGCGCGGGGTTCGCCATCCTCTATCCCGATGGCTCCCAGAGCTTCCTCTACGTGACCGGCGACGGCGCGAAGCCCGCGAATCCCCAACCGATCATCCAGCAACAGCACCCCGCCGGCGCGTTCGACGAGGGCCACATCTCGAATCTCGGCGGCAGCTTCGCGATGTCGCTCTACAGCGGCGTCGAGCACCTGACGCGCGTCGCGGCCACCAGCTGCCCGTAGCTCACTCGGCGGCGGCCAGCTCCGTGGTCGCCGGAGCCGCCCAGGCGTCGGCGGCGAAATGCGCGCCCAGCAGCGCGTTGACCTGGGACGCCCGCTGGATGGTCACGCCGTGGCCGGCGTCGGCGATCTCGACCAGGCGGGCGCCCGGAATGGCGGCGGCCAGCTCCCGTCCGTAGGCGGGCAGCGCGATGCGGTCCCCGGCCGCGCTCACCACCAGCGTGCGAATCGACGCCAGGGCCGCCAGGCGCGCGCCGGCGTCGTACTTCGACATCGCGCGAAGCTGTTTCATGACGATGGGCGGCTGGTCCGCCAGATCGTGCCCGAAGAAGGGTTTCAGATCGTGCGCCAGCTGCATCCGGTCGACGGTCTTCAGGAACGACGCCGGCATCACCAGCTCCAGGAACGCGTTCCGCCGCGCGTTGCGCGTTCCGATGCGCGTCCGCAGCGCCGTCCCCAGCATCCCCAGCGTGGGCCGCGACCCCTGCTTGCCGTGGGCGAAGGTGCAGAGCAACGCCAGGCTCTCGATCCGTTTCGGGACCGTGAGCGCGACCTCCTGCGCGATGAGCCCGCCCATCGAGTGTCCGACCAGGTGAAACCGATCGATCTTCTCGGCGTCCAGGATGGCGAGCGCATCCGACGCCATCGCCTCGATGGTCAGCTCCGCCTGCCTCGCCTCGGACAGGCCGATGCCCCGGTTGTCGAACGCCAGCATGTCGAAGCGCGCGCCGAGCTCGTCGATCTGCGGCCGCCAGCCTTCCCCGACGACGCCGACCCCCTGGATCATCAGGACGGCCGGCCCGGTCCCGCTCCGAAGATAGGACAAACGGGCCCCCTCGGTCTGTAAGGACGGCACTCGCGAAGTCTGCGCGCCGCGATCGGTTCCGTCCACCCGCGGCCGGGTCAGTCACCCAGGGTGTGGCGGACCACCGGGGTCGAGAAGCTCTCCTCGCCGCTCGTGACGTAGAGCATCCCCTCGGTGTGAACCAGCGTCCACTTGGCGTTGCGGTCGGTCGCCGCCGCCAGCGCATCCAGAAACCCGCCGTCCAGCGCGTAGACCTCGATGTTGTCGGCCTTGTGGATCGATCGCTCGCGCGCGGCGGCCTTCAGCAAGTCGGGATCGTTGTGCGTGAAGACCACCAGGCGCGGTGACGCCTTGCTGGCCTTGTGAAGGCGGTCGGCGGAGGGCGTCCCGACCTCGATCCAGACTCGCAGAGTCCCCTGCAGATCCTTCACCCAGACCGCCGGCTCCTCGGTGGTCGACAGGCCCTTTGAAAAGGCGATCCCCTCCTCGTAGCAGAGGCAGTAGGCGATGACCCGGGTGAGCAGGTAGCGCATCGTCTCGGACGGGTGTCGCCCGAGCCGGAGATCGAGCGCCTCGTACACGCCGCGGTCGACGTCCGAGAGCTCGATCTGAAGGTGATAGACGGTCGCCGAGAGGGCCACGGCCGCGCACTCTACCTGGATTGCGCGTGGCTCCCGAGCCAACTGCACTGCGTGACCGGGTTTCCGGTGCCAAGCGGCCTTCGCACCTCCAGCCACCTCGATTCCCCCGAAAAGCCCGGAGAGCCGCGGATCGGACGATTGGCCCAATTCCTGCTTATTGGTACGTGCAATGTCCGCATCGATGGTTTCACGCCCCGTTCCAAACGACATCACGCCCGACCGTTCGGCGAGCGCCGACAACGCAGAGCCCAAGGCGCCCCGCACCGATCCGGCCTCCTCGTCTCCGGTCGAGCCGCACTGGGAATTGCTGATCGCCGCCGCGACGGATTAGACCGAGCCTGGAGCGCTTCGAGCGAGGTCGTCCCGCGCCGCGGCGAGCCCGGCCGCGACGTCGGCCCGAATTTCGAGACGCCAGGGGCGCCCCTTGAATCCGGCGCGCTCGATGAGCGCCGCCGGCTGGCGTTGTAGGCCGGTGAGGATGGTGAGGCAGCCGCGGTGTGAGAGCGTCGAGATCGCGCTCTCGAGCGCGACCAGGCCGGTCGCATCCATCACCGGCACCTTCTCGAGACGGACGATCAACACCTTGAGGCCACCAGCCACCGCGCCCAGGCTGCCCATCGCCTTCTGGGCGGCGCCGAAGAACAGCGCCCCGGCGATGTCGTAGATCGCGACTTTCTTTTCGAGATCGCCGGGGATCTCGGCACCGGCCTCGCGGTGGTCCTCACCGCCCACCGTCAGTCGGGCATGGGTGATCTCGGCCATCCGCCGCATGAACAGCAGCGCGGCCAGCACCACCCCGACGGACACCGCCACCACCATGTCGAACACCACCGTGAGGACGAAGCAGGTGACCAGCACCAGCGCGTCGCTGCGGGGTGCGACGCGCAGGATATGAACGAAGTGCGGGAGCTCGCACATGTTCCAGGCCACCAGCAAGAGGAGGGCCGCCAGCCCCGCCATCGGGAGGTACCCGATGAGCGGCGCCAGCACGATCACCGCGACCAGCACGGTCAGCGCGTGGACGATCGCCGCGATTGGCGAGCGCGCGCCCGAACGAACATTGGTGGCCGTGCGCGCGATCGCGCCGGTCGCCGGGATACCGCCGAAGAACGGCGTCACGACGTTGCCGATGCCCAGCGCCAGCAGCTCGGCGTCGGGATCGTGCTTGGTGCCGGCCATCCCGTCGGCGATCACCGCCGACAGCAGCGATTCGATCCCACCCAGCATCGCCACCGCGAACGCACCGGAGAGAAGCTCTCGCAGCGTGGCCAGCGAGAGCCGCAACGGCATCCCGTTCGGACCGGCCGCGTGCCAGGGAAGCATCGGCAGCGGCGGCAATGGCGGGACCCCGCGCACCAGGTGTCCGCCGACCGTCGCCTGGAACCGGCTCGCGATCGTGGCGACCGCGTGCGCGGGCCAGACGTGATTGAGGATGGCCGCCAGAAGACCGGCCATTGGGATCGCGATGAGGGGCGACGGGACGCGCTTGGTGAACCGCGGGATCGCGATCAGCAGCGCCAGCGTGGCGGCGGCGATCCCGAGCTCCGCGACCGAGGCCGAGCCGCGTGCCTGCCACATGACGGCGATTCGATCGAAGAAGCTGTCCGGGCCGCGCGCCAGCTTCAAGCCGAGGACATCCTTGATCTGCAAGGTGGCGATCACGGTGGCGATTCCCGCCGTGAACCCGGTCGTCACCGGGTGCGGGATGAACTCGATGAATTGGCCGAGGCGGCCGAGTCCCAACAAGATCAAGATCAGCCCGCCCAGCACGCCGGAGAGCAGCAGCCCGGCCATCCCGAACCGGACATAGATGGGGGCGAGGATGACGATGAATGCCGCGGTCGGCCCGGTGACCTGTAGGCGGGACCCGCCCAGCGCCGCCACCACCACGCCGGCGACGATCGACGTGTAGAGGCCGTGCTGCGGCGCCACCCCGACCGCGATCGCGAGGGCCATCGCCAGGGGAAGCGCGACGATTCCCACCACCAGACCCGCCAGCAGGTCCGCCCGCAGATCGCCACGCGTGTACCCTTCGCGCCAGACCGCACGCAACGCCGCCGCCGGCAGCTCCGTCAGCTTGATGCGATCGGCAGCCTCTCGATATCTCGTGCGCGGCATGGGAGGGCGGTCAGTCCATCACGCGCGGGGGTTGCCGTCTACGAGGCTCGCTTCGTCGTCCACGACCCTCGCTTTCGTCGTCCGCTTCGATCATCAATCCACGCACAGCTCGGGCTGCGGCTCGTCGAGGCGAACCGGGCCGGATTGATCGCGCCGCCGGTCGAGAAAGCGGTGACATCCGAAGCTCGTCCGAAACTCGGCGCACCGGCCGAGCAAGTAGCCCCGCGGCGGTGGTCCCGGGTCGGTCACCTCGTGCTCGCCGGCGTCGCCGATGCATTCGCCGTCGCAATCGTCCTTGGACCGGCAACGCTTGCCGGCGTCCCCCGTCCGGCAGAGGCACCTGGGCGTCCGGTCGAGTCCGTGGACGCCGAAGTCGCCGTTGCAGGCGCGGCAACCCTCTGGCGTCTTGGGAACGCCGCCTGCCGGGACTCCGAGGACGCCACCCTTCCCGGCCGACGCTGCCGCCGGCGAGGCCGCCGACGCTGCCGCCGGCGAGGCCGATCGCTCGGACGAGGGCGACGACGGCTTGGCGGCGCAACCGACCAGCGCGATCACGACCCACGAAACGACGGACGGCCCCGACCAGAATCTGAGCGTTTCCAAACCTTCCAGCATTCTAGGGCACTGGGGATGAGCGCCACCAGTCAAACGCGCCCGCGCTCGGCTAGACTTGGCCCCCATGAGTGACCAGCCCCCGCGAGACGCCCCGGCCGAGGACTTTGCCGCCCTGCTGGCCGCGTCGGAGCACAAGCAGGGTCGGGCCCGCCGTCCTCGGCTCGCCGTCGGCGATCGGGTGCGCGGGACCGTGCTGTCGATCGGCCGGGAGGTGACCGTCATCGAGCTCGCCGGTGGCGGAGAGGGGACGCTCGAGACGCTGGAGCTGCGGGACGAGGGTGGCGAGCTGACGGTGGCGAACGGCGATACCATCGAGGCCCGCGTGATCGGGATTGGCGAAAAGGAGGGGATTGTTTCGCTGCGCCGTGGGCCCGGTCGCGGGACCGGGGCGCGCACCGATCTCGCCGAGGCGGCCGCCACCGGGCTTCCCGTCGCGGGTCTGGTCACGGGGGTGAACAAGGGCGGCGTCGAGGTCGACATCGGCGGGGTGCGCGCCTTCTGTCCGATCTCGCAGCTGGAGCTGCGCGCCGTCGCAGATCCCGCGGTCTACGTCGGCCAGCGACTCGAGTTCCGGATCGCGCGCTACGAAGACGACCGCCGCGGGCCCAACGTCGTCCTGTCGCGGCGGGCGCTGCTCGAAGAGGAGATGCGGGGCCGCGCCGTGGAGACCCGCGGCAAGCTGGTGGTCGGCGCCGTCCTTCCCGGCGTGATCACGGCGCTCAAGGAGTTCGGTGCCTTCGTCGACGTCGGCGGCATCGAGGGGCTCTTGCCTGCGTCGGAGATCGGTTTCCAGCGCGGCGCGCGCCCGGCGGACACGCTGGCGGTGGGGCAGCCGGTCACGGTCCAGGTGCTGCGCATCGGCAAGCGCGACGACCCCAAGCGCTCGGAGCAGATCACCTTCTCGCTCAAATCCCTGGAGCGCGATCCCTGGCAGGACGCCGTCGCCGAGCTCGGCGTCGGGACGACGGTGCGGGGAAAGATCATGCGGGCCGAGTCCTTCGGCGCCTTCGTGGAGCTGGCGCCAGGCGTGGAGGGGCTCTTGCACGTGAGCGAGCTCGGCGCGAAGCGGCCCCTGCGCCACGCCCGCGAGGCGGTCAAGCCGGGCGAGATTCTGGAGGTCACCGTCCTGGCCGTCGACCCGGACAAGCGGCGCATCTCGCTCGGTCTCGGCAAGAGCGAAGAGAGGGTCGACGACGAAGGACGCGCGGCGGCCGTGCGCGCGTCGACCACGGCCGGCAGCATGGGGACGCTGGGCGATCTCCTCAAGGGCAAGTTGTCGAGCTGACCGCCGGCGAGGGGACGGCCGCTGGCCAGGCTTGACGGCGATCGGCGCGTGGTTAGGAAAGGGCAGTGGAATCAGACACTGAGACGTCGGTGATCACCGCCTGCAGCTCTTGCGGCTCCAAGAATCGGATCTTGCGGGCCCGGCTCGGCGAGGATCCCACCTGCGGGCGTTGCAAGAAGAAGGTCTTTCCGCGCGGGCCGGTGGCGATCACCGACGCCAGCTGGAAGGCGGACGTCGAGGACTCACCCATTCCCGTGCTGGTCGACTTCTGGGCCCCCTGGTGCGGCCCCTGCCGCGCGGTGGCGCCCATGCTGGAGGCGGTCGCCGGCGAGCGCGCCGGGAAGCTCAAGATCGCCAAGCTCAACGTCGACGAGAACCCGCGCAGCGCCGCGCGCTTCGCGGTGCAGGCGATCCCGACGATGATCCTCTTTCGAGGGCCGCTGGAGGTCGATCAGATCCGCGGCGCGCTCCCCAAGGCGGCGCTCGAGGCCCGCCTCGATCGGGCGATCTGAGGGTCGGACGCTCCGCCGCGGTCAGGGGACCGTGGCCGAATTCGCGCTCCACCCAGCCCGGCCCATGATCGGCGAGATGTCGACCGCCTCGAACTGGCTGCTCGAGATCCCCTGCACCTGCGAGAAGGTGGCGCTGGCCCAGGAGGCGCTCGGCTCGCCCGTCACGTACATGGGCGAGCCGCCGTCGGCGATGTACATGCCGTAGCTCTTCATCGCCTGGGCGATGGCGCGCGCCTGCACATTGAACGTGGTGGGAATCGTGTAGCTGGCCTTGATCCGAAACAGCTGTCCCATGGGCGGCAGATTCGTGGAGGCGGTTCCGTTGCCGGTCAAATGGCGGGCGGGCCAGATGTACGTGGTGCGAATGTGGTTGCTGTCGATCGTGAAGCGCAGGGCGTGCGCGATGGTGCCGGTGCTCGCCTCGTCGGCCCGCAGCAGGAGCGGCAAGATCGGGAAGCCCGCCGCGTCGGCCGAGGTCCACCCGGCGGGTCGCAGGGCGTTCGAGCGCAGATCGAACGAGGCCGAGCCGAAGATGTCCCAGCCCGAGCTGGGGTCGGGATAGGCGTGGTAAAGCTCCCAGAGGCGACAGGTGTCGGCGTCGAGCATCAGGATGTGGTGGTCGCCGTAGGGCTGGCTGGGGTCGGTGTCGATTCCCCCCTCGACGAGCGGCGGCGACGGAATCGGAAACAGCGGTTGAGGCGCCGCCGAGGCGGTGCAGGGCGCGACCAGCGT
>JADGRB010000233.1 GCA_017881315.1 Pseudomonadota bacterium | reverse complement strand
CGCCACCTTCAAGCTGGTGGTGAACCCGGTGGTCGACTGGATCTGGTTCGGGTTCATGCTGCTCGCGATCGGGACCGGCATCTGCCTGATGCCCGACGCGGTGCTGGAACGGATCACGGCCGGCGTCGCGGTGGGTCCGGCCAGACAGGCGGGCGCGGCGGGGCTCGTCCTGTGGCTGGCGCTCGGCGCGGGCGGAGTGATCTACGAGTGCCACACCAAGGAAGAGGCCGCCGCGACCCCACCTCTAAGTCCACCTCTAGCCCTCGAGAACGGCTTTCTCTCGGTGCGGCGGCGCGGTTGATGAAGGTCGAACAGTCGACGGCCAGCCGGCGTTTGAGCGCGGCTGAAATGGCGCTCGGGGCTCAATTGGTCGCGCGGACGGTCGTCTGGGAAAACGTCGACATGGCCAAGCTTCAGACCGCGCTGGCGCAGCCGGGCACCGCCATGGCCATGACGAAGCATACGGTCATCCAGCCCGTCGAAGTGTTCGTCGAGGTGGAAGGCGGGCGCTGAGCACCGCGCTGAGCGAGCCACGGACCCCGATTCCCGGATCCGCCCATAACGATGGTGGCAGCCTACCCAGGCTTCCCCGGAGTTACTTTCTTCCAGCCATCGTCTTGTCGCGGAGCGCCTTGAACTCGCTGCCGTCGTGCCAGCCCGGCCAGGCATCGTCGTTGGCGAGCGTGTCGCCGACGATATGGAGCGCCTCGTCATCTTCCACCGGCCCGCTCAGGTCCCAGCTCGCGATCCATTCGTCGGACGGCTGGTGATAGTGATTCGCGGTGTAGTCGTCGCGTAGCGCTTTGCCCGCATCCTTGCCGCCCACCAGAAGGTCGGTGCCGCCGCCCGGGCTGATCGCGGGAATGCCGAATTTCGCCAGACTGAAATGATCGGAGCGGAAGAAGCCGCCCTTCTCCGGCTCCGGATCTGGCGAGACGATCCGGTTCTGCGTCTTCAGCGCATCGGCGAGATAGGCTTCGAGCTCCGACTGGCCGTTGCCGGTCAGATCCATGTCGCGCGCCAAGCCCTTCGGTCCGTCCGCATCTGTGTTCAGCACGCCCACGATATGATCGCGCGGCCAAAGCGGATGCTCCGCGAAATATTGCGAGCCCAAAAGGCCTTGCTCCTCCATCGTCCAGAACAAGAACCCGAGCGTGCGCCGCGGACGCTTGTCGTGCTTGAAGGCCTCGGCGAGCTCGAGGACCATCGAAACGCCCATGCCGTTGTCGACGGCGCCGTTGTAGATCTTGTCCGCTCCGGCGACGTCGGGCTTGATGCCGAGATGATCCCAGTGCGCCGAGAACAACACGACGTCGGTCGGATGCTGGTAGCCCGGGATGACGCCGACGACGTTGCGCGTCCTCAGATGCGCCACCGCCGAATGGGCATCGACGGAGAGAGCCTCGCCCGTCATCGAAACGGCGGCAAAGCCACGCTTGTTCGCTGCGGCTTTTTCCCGCGCATAGTCGAGACCGGCGCGCTTGAAGAGATCCAGCGCCGTGTCGAGCGTGATCCAGCCCTGGATCGGCAGCATGCTGGCGTTCTTGTCCTTCGAATCTAGCCAGGACTTGTTGCCCGAGTTGGAATTGCGCACGACCTGGTAGCCGTACGCCGCCGGGATGGTTTCGTGGACGATGATGGCGGCGGCGGCACCCTGGCGCGCGGCCTCCTCGAATTTATAGGTCCAGCGGCCGTAGTAGGTCATCGCTTTGCCCTTGAAGAACTTCGGATCGGCGTTGTCCTCGTTGCCGGGGTCGTTGATCAGAATGACGACGGTCTTCCCCTTCACGTCTACGCCGGCATAGTCGTTCCAATCATATTCCGGCGCGACGACGCCATATCCGACGAACACCAGCGGCGCGTCCTTGACCTTCACATCGGTGCCGGCGAATTGCGGTGTCCAATAGGTCACCGCGTCCGGGAAGTTCGGGTTCATCGCGCCCTGCGGCGTGTTGAAGGTGAAGTGCGAGGCCGGACCGTCCAGCTTGATCGTGACCGACGGCACCGGTTGGAAATAGCTGCCATGGTTGGCGGGCCGGATGCCGATGCGCTTCAGCTCGTCCGCGATCCATTGCGCGGCCGCCTCCCCGTTTCTGGTGCCCGGGCCGCGGCCCTCGAACGCATCGTCCGAAATGGCCTTGTCGCGCGCCGAGATGTCGGCGGCGGTGATTGGGGGCGTAGTTCTGGGGTGGCCCGGATATTGGGCCAGGGCGGGAAGGGGGATCAGGGAAGCGGCGAATGCGAGGGCGGGCGAAAGGCGCATCAGGCGAAAATCCTCAATATCGATCCGGGTAGGTTGTCTCCGCTCTTGGATCTTTGTCGGACAAGCGGAGCGATGTCGGGTCATGTAGCTGAAAGATTCGGAATATTACTCAGTCGGGAGGAGATTTATATAGGTATATAATGTATTGGTTCTGACTTATTTATCTTGGCTAGATTCCCGCTGAGATGGTGCGCTGAAGAGGTCCCATGCGACGGAGAGCTAGCTGCAAGACTGCCGAAGGCGAGCCAACGAGCGAGGTGGTCGTGGAGATTCCGCGACTCGAAGTCGAGACCTTTTTGCTGGAAACGTTGATGGACAACGTTCCCGATGCCATCTACTTCAAGGATCGCGACAGTCGCTTCACGAGCATCAATCGATGTCAGGCGGCCCGGTTCGGCATCGCCAGCCCGGCGCTCGCCGTCGGTCGGACCGACTTCGACTTCTTCACGGACGAGCATGCGGCGCAAGCGCGGCGCGACGAGCAGGAGATCATCCGTACCGGACAGCCACTCGTGAATGTAGAGGAGAAGGAGACGCTACCAAACGGAGAGTTCCGCTGGGTTTCGACGACGAAGCTCCCCTTGCGCGATCGGAAGGGGAACATCGTTGGGACCTGCGGGATCTCGCGCGACATCACCGAGCGGAAGAAAACCGAGGAGCAGCTTCAACACCGGGCGTTCTACGATCCACTCACGGATCTCCCGAATCGTGCGCTGTTCACCGACAGGTTACAGCACCTGTTTCAGCGGGCCCGACGGTCGTTGGGCAGTCCGCTTTTCGCCGTCCTTTACCTCGATCTCGATCGTTTCAAGGCCATCAATGACAGCCTCGGGCACCAGGCTGGAGACGAGTTCCTCATCATTACCGCACGGCGCCTGAACCGCTGTCTGCGCCCTGGCGACACGCTCGCGCGTTTCGGTGGCGACGAGTTTACCGTGCTACTCGACGACATCCACAGCGAGGCGGACGCAACGGGAGTGGCCGACCGAATCCACCGGGAACTGGCCGCCCCGCTCGAGGTGCGCGGGTGCGAGGCGTTCACGAGCGTCAGCGTTGGCATCGCGCTGTCGAGCGCAGGCTACGAGTGCCCCGAGGACATGTTGCGGGACGCGGACACGGCGATGTACAGGGCGAAGGCGGGTGGCCGCGGGCGCCATCAGGTCTTCGTCGGCGATATGCACCAGCGGGCAGTTTTCGCGCTACATCTCGAGACCGATCTCCGACGCGCGGTCGAGCGCGAAGAAATCGTCCCGTACTATCAACCCCTCGTGGATCTGGACACTGGCGCGGTTGTCGGGTTCGAAGCGCTCGCCCGTTGGCGGCATCCGACCAGGGGCATGGTCATGCCCGATCTCTTCATCCCAGTCGCAGAAGAGACCGGCATGGTGGGCATGATCGGCGAATGGATGCTCGCCAAGGCGTGCCGACAGGTGCGCGAATGGCAGTGCAAATATTCTCGTTGGTCGACGCTCGGTATCAGCGTCAACGTCTCGGGCCGCCAGCTCTCTCAAGGCGGCGTCGCCGCCGATGTCGAGCGTGTGCTTCGGGCGACCGGCCTCGACCCGCAGTGCCTAACGCTCGAGATCACTGAGAGCGCGCTCATGGACAACCTCAGCGTGGGGGCGGGAGTGGTCCAGCGGCTGCACGCGATGTCGGTCGGCCTGCACCTAGACGACTTCGGCACCGGTTACTCGTCGCTCGCGTACTTGCACAGCTTCCCGGTCCAAGCGCTGAAGATCGATCGTTCGTTCATTAACCGCATGGGCCGCGCGCCCCACCAGTCGGCGATCGTCAAGGCGATCGTATCGCTCGCACACAATCTTGGGATGGACGTGGTCGCCGAGGGGATCGAGACACGCGCGCAGGTCGAAGCTCTTCGCGCGCTAGGCTGTCGGCGCGGGCAGGGATTCCTCTTCTCGGAGCCACTGCCCGCTGACCAAGCGGAACGGCTCCTCGACAGCAGCGTCGCGAGACCATTTACTGACGACTCGAGATCGTCTTTACGTTGAAGAGTGCCGACTCGGCGGCGCTGGCGAAGGACTTGCAGTCTTTTCGGGCAACCCTCGGAACAGCGTGAAGGATCATCGAGAACGTTACGGAATGGTGACGGGCGGACTGCTGTCTGGCTCAGACCACCGCCTCCAGCGGCCCGATCTTCTCGCCCACCTGTCGCCCAGATGACGCGAATTCAGCCGATTTCACCCACTCCCAACCGATTCCAACCGACCTCTACGAAAACCCTGAAGCTCGCGTGATTGTTGTGCAAGTCGGCGCGATGCTTGGTGTGTTGTTCGTTGTGGTCCCTAGAGTTTCAATCTCCGTCACTCACCCAAAAGAATCACGCAGTTAACTGGGCTGGATAGAATTTTGGTCCACCGTTGTCCAGAATTCTGGCGCGTCCAAATTCGAGTAGTCTCCTGGCCATGGCAAAGAAACCAGATCAGTCGAACTCGAGCGAACCGCGTAAGGCCCAGGTGTTCCATACCCCTGCGGTTGCTTCATCGGCACCAATGGCCCCACCCTGGCCTAGAACACAGCCCGAGATGCCAACCACGAAGATCGATCCTAGTGCCTCGGCGTTCTATCCACACCAGTGGGTGACGGTCACGAAATGCAGCAAGTGCGGGACGGAGAAGACGGACACCAGCAACCAACATCCGTGCAAGCCGTAACCCCAAAACGAATCATTTGATCGCTGTTGCACGATTGAGCCCCTCTAGATCTTAGAGGGGCTTTCGTGCGTCTACAGCCAGAAAACGGAATCGCGGATGATGGAGGCCGTTACTTGTCTCTCCACCCGGCACGGAAGCGCTCCCTTTTGGGACCCCCGTTGACGCTTGAGGTCGAGCCTAAAACTGGAGCGCCGGCACCCAAATCATTTCGTTGGTTTTATTCACAAATCGACGTCGATGATGACAGTTAATATTATGCTCTACCGCCGCCTCGCACCCCTTCAAGTTTGTTTCTTGGCTCTCGCCGTGGCTGTCGGCTCGACGGTCACCGGCTGTGGGTCGTCCTCTCCGGGCTCCATGACGACCGGCGGACACGGCGGCACGTCCACGGGAAGCGCGGGGACGACCGGCAGCGCCGGGACCACCGGTAGCGCGGGAACCACCGGTGGTGCAGGCACCAGCGGTACCGCCGGAACGACCGGCGGCGCGGGAACCACCGGTCATGCAGGCACCAGCGGTACCGCCGGAACGACCGGGACCGCCGGAACGACCGGCAGCGCCGGGACCACCGGGAGCGCCGGGAGGACCGGGAGCGCCGGGACGAGCGGGAGCGCCGGATCGGGCGGCAGCGCTGGATCGACCGCGAGCGCCGGGTCCAGCGGCAGCGCCGGCGCCGGCGCGGGCGGCAGTAGCGGAAGCGCCGCGGTTCCGAGCAAAGGCTGTGGCGTCACGAATGGTGCGAAAACGCTGACGACCGGCGGTATGTCGGTGCCGAGCGGTCTTGCCACGTCGACGATACTCAAGACCACGAGCGGCGGCATGAGTCGCGAATACATCATCGACATTCCGGCGAATTACGATCCGACGCACCCGTATCGCCTGATCTTTTCCTGGTACCAGGCGTACGGTTCGGACACCGGCAATGCGAATGGCCTGCATCCCGCTAACGATGGTCCCAACTTCAATGCACAAGACTATGCCTATTTCGGGCTCCACCGCGAAATGACCACGGCGAACGATACCGCCATCTTCATAGCCCCCAGTGGTATGGGCAACCTTCCCTGGGATTACAATCGCGACGTTGTCTTCTTCGACGACCTGCTCGCCCTCGTCGACGCGAACCTGTGCATCGACGACAGCCGGGTCTTTACCACGGGCTTCAGCTTCGGAGCGATGATGAGCTATGCTCTGACCCTCGGGCGCCCGGCGAAGCTGCGCGGCGCTGTCACGATGGCACCGGCCAACAGCGTCATCACTCAGCCGACCAATGCGCATGTGCCCATCGCGTACATGTCGACGACCGGCATGAGCGATGGCACTTGTCCGTGGGGCACCGACACGTCGGGCGGGAAGGCCTGCGTCCTTCAGCACGCTAGGGACAATGGCTGCACGATTCCCGCCGGGAACGCCATCCCGACAACGACGGTTGGCAGCAAGAAATACCTCTGCTACGACTTCGCAGGGTGCATGGCGGGCTATCCCGTCAAAGTGTGCACATTCGATGGCCCGCACACCCCGTCGAGCGTGGATGACGGGACCTCGACCGGGGATGACGGCTTGAAGGCCTTCATTCCACCGCTGGCCTGGCAGTTCATCCGCCAGTTCTGATCCCGGAAGGGGGCCCGAACGGCTACGCCGGAAGTTGTAGAAGGCCATCAAGCTGCCGAGGTCGCGCTGAGTCTCGTCGGGGCGCGGTGTGCCGAGAAACCGCGCCGTGTTCGCGCGAACCCAAGAAAAGGGGCCGGGCGTCGATTTTTTTTAACGAAATGAGCTTCCCTGACAGTAGGAGGGGCGGCACTCGCGAGAGGGCAGACTCTGACTCGCCGCGTCCAAGCGAACCTGAATGCGAGGAAGCGATGAAGCGTTCCTTCAAGGCCTACCCCCACTTGGCAGCATTTGTCCCGAACCGCGTGAAGCTCGCGGCGACCCGCATGCTCGGCGCGATGCTCGTCGCCGGGCTAGGCTGTACCGGCGTCATCCCGGACTCCCCGGGACAGACGACGGGGGCGGGGAGCCAGGGCGGTTCGAGCGGCACGGGCGCTGGCTCCGGGGTCGGTGCCGGGTCGGGCTCCGGCGGCACGTCGGGCTCCGGCGGCACGGGGACCGGCACAGGGACGGCCGGCCAAGGGGGAGATCCCTACGCGATCCCGACCTCGCCACCGGCAACGGTGCTGGTGCCGACCTCCCGTCTGGCGCGGCTGAGCCGCCAGCAGTGGTCGAACGCGGTGCGCGACCTCCTGAAGCTGACGGACATCTCGGCTATCGACAGCAACGTATCGGGCGATGCGTTGATCGGCTTCGACGACGAGGGGGACGCGCTGTACGTGACGGAGCAGCTGCGCTCGCAGCTGTTCGATGCGTCGGAGCAGTTGGCGGACAAGGTGACGGGCGATGCGACGGCGCTGGCGCGCCTCATACCGGCGAATGCGCCCACCGACACCGCCGGCCGCGGCAAAGCCTTCATCACCGCGTTCGGGCAGCGCGCGTTCCGGCGGCCGCTGACCACCGCCGAGGTGACCACGCACGTTGGCCTCTTCAATCAGGGGCCGACGCTCTATCCCGGGGTTGACGCTTTCAAGGCGGGCGCCAGCCTGGTGATCCAGGCGATGCTGCAATCGCCTTACTTCCTTTACCGGACCGAGCTGGGGACGGCGGCCGCCGGTGCGAGCCAGGTGGCGCTCAACGACTGGGAGGTGGGCGCCAAGCTGGCGCTCTCGATCACCAACACGATTCCGGACGACACGCTGCTGGCGGCGGCAACGGCGGGGCAGCTGCACGACAAGACCGCCGTGGCGACCCAGGCCAAGCGATTGCTGGATGGAACGACGGGCAAGGCGGGTGTCAGCAACTTCAACCTCCAGGTGTACCGGCTCGGGGTGTACGACGGGATCACCCGCGACCCGATGGTGTTCCCGGACTTCACGCCGAACACCCCGGCGGCGATGAAGCAGGAGGTGCTGCAGTTCCTGAGCTGGATCTTCA
>JADGRB010000232.1 GCA_017881315.1 Pseudomonadota bacterium | reverse complement strand
GTCGCCTCCGCCCGGCTCGGGCGCTGCGCCGAGGCCCGGGGGTGGAGACCCGCGTCGGCATCCGAGCAGAACCTGTTCGATCGCGAGCTGGTTAGACTTGGCTCGCCCTTGGGCGGGCCCGGGGACGGCTGCGCGGCGGCGAAGGCGGGGTCGCGATGATCGCTTAGACCTCCCGCGACGAGTCCCTCCGGGCGAAGCCCGTCGGGGCTCACGCGACCTAGTTCGTGAAGAGCTGAGTGACGAACATCGGGCGGATGCCCGTGACGGGTGGACCGAAGACGATTCCGATGCCGATGCGACGCGCCCTCGGATCGAGCAGGTTGCCGCGGTGGCCGGGGCTGGCCAGCAGGCCGGTCTCGGCGTCCCTGGGACCAAAGGCCCGCCCGACATTCTCGAGGATCAGCTCGGGGTTCAGGCCCGCCGCGTGTACCCGATCGGCGGTCGACCCGGTGCGCGGCGAGACGTGCCCGACGAAGTCGTGCTCGGCCATGTCCCGGCTGTGCGCGCGCGCGATCGCCGCCAGACGCCGGTCGGCCGCGAGGGCGGGCAACCTGGCCCGCGCGCGGTCGCCGTTGACCAGCGCGATCATCTCCTGCTCGGCCCGGTCGGGATCCGCCACCACCGGCTCCATGCCCGCGCCGCCCGCACCCCGGGCGGGCGGGACGACACCGCAGTAGACCGGGAAGTTCGCCAGCACCGCCGGCCCAGCCGCTCCGGTCGCGGTGATCTCGACCTGATAGCGACCGTCGGCGCCGCAACGGAGCTCGCTGCCCAGATGACCGACCTGGGTCGACGCCACCTCTTCGTGCACGTCGCCGGCCGGCGCGGTGATCACCAGCTGGGCGCCCGAATACCCGGTCTCGACGCGGGCCGAGATCGGCGTCCGTCCCCCGGGCGGCAGCCGGCGCGGAACCGGCGCCAGCAGATCGAGGTGGGTCGCCTGGAAGCCGACCCCGACGTGAATCTCGCCCCCGCCCCGATCGATCCCGATCCCGATGCGGCCGAGGGGACCCGCTCGCAGCAGCTCCTCGCTGACGGCGCGCGCGTGCTCGCGGATCTGATCGTCGGCGCCCACCGTGCCACCCGACAGGAGCAGCTGCGGCGGCGGATCGACGATGCCGTAGTGGGAGAGCAGAAAATCGACGGCATCGGGCGCCGGCAGATCGTCGCCACGGACGTGGTGCGCGAGGTCCGTCATCACCCAGTCGAGACGCGCGTCGGCCACCGGCAGCGGGCGTCCGGCGCGCCGGGACGCCGCGCGGGCGTCCTCGAGAATGCCGTCGCGCAAGGCGTCCGGGGGCGGTCCCCGGTATGTGGGTTCCTGCTTCGAAGCGTAGGCCCGCGCCGACGGTGCCGCGGGGATCAGCGACGGGAGCGACGCCGGCGCACGGGCCGGCGCTGGCGCCAAAAAAGGCGAGGCGCCGGCGGGAGGTGTTCCGGCAGGTCGGCTCGCCACGCCGCTGACGGGCGGCGGCGCACAAGCCAGCAGCGCGCCGCAGAGCACCAGCGCGGCAGGAAGGACGCCGGCGGCGGCGGTTCCCCGGCGCGGGTTACTTCTTGTCGCCAGGGCCGGAGGCCTCACCGCGTTTGGCGGCGGCGGGCACCTTGCGGTCGGGGGTCGCGACCGGCGCCGGCGCGCTCCCCACCCTGGCCGCCAGCTTGCCAGCCAGGGCCTTGCTCAGGCTGGGCAACGGCGGCGGCGCGGGAAGCTTGCCGTCGGCGTCGGCGAACACCAGCTCACCGAACCGGTCGAGCGCGTGGAAGTCGCCCACCATGGGCGGCGACCAACCCGCCGCCTGCTGCGGCTTCCCCTTGGGCTGGTCCATCCGATACATGTTGATCCGCCAGACATCGCCGGGCGACGGCGGCAGCTTGACCGTCGACGCCTCGTCCATCCCCTTGACGTCCTCCAGCGGAATCGCCAGCTCCGCGGTCCAGCCCTTGTCCTGGTCGTCGCGCTTGTTGAGCGTGCCGTCGACGTGCACCTTGGCGATGAGCTTCGAGTTCCAGGAGAACGGCTTGAGCTTCGGGTTGATGCTGTCCTCGTACTTCCGCCGCTCGGGCAGGTAGGTATCGAAGACGTTGCCGTTCGGCGCCACCTGCAGCTCGACGTAGGTCCGGCCGTTGCCGTCGGCGTCGATCATGATCTCGTCGGCCTCCTCGGTCCACAGCTTGTCGTCGCGCTTGGTCAGATCGGTCCAGACGTCGGTGTCCGCGTTGTCGAAGCCGACGTACAGGTACTTCTTGTCCCACAAGAGCTTGGCCTCGGTCCGCTGGCCCACCGCCGCGCCCGTCAGCGTGTTGACGAACCAGCCTGTCGACGGCGCGGCCGCCCAGACCTCGTCGTCCAGCTTGCCATCGAGCCTGGGCGCCTTGGTGGCCAGGCGCGCCAAATAGCGGCGTCGCGGCTCCGCGGCGTTGACCGCGCGGACCGGAATCGACGCGGCGAGGACGCGCCCCTCGCTGTCGTGCGCGCCCGACTTGACCGGCATCCGCTGCGCGCCCCGCCAGAGGCCGACGTAGACCTCCACCACCGGGTACGACCAGTTGCCCGGCATACGAACGGTGTGGATGTCGCGGATGATCTCGCCCGCCTTCCAGGCGCCGATCGGGTACTTCCCCTGCACCGGCGCGTGATCGGCGTTGATATAGTTCTGCTTGCCCGGGCCCTCGACGTGCGTGAACGTCTTCCATCCCTCGCCCGGCGGCGAGACCACCTTCCAGTAGTGCGTCAGCTTCAGATCCTTGCCCGGCTCGGCGGGCAGCGGCTCGACGTCGAGGCCCAGGTAGGCCACCTTGCCGTCGAGATCGGCGCCCACCGCGTAGCGCGGCGTCGGAGCGGTGGCGAGGATGTTCTGCTTCGCGGCGGCGAGATCGTCGGTGGTCGGCTTGTCCTCGTCCTGCTCGACGCAGGCGAAGAGCGGAATCAGCATCGAGACGACCGCCAATCGGATGGCCTGATTTCGCATGCCGGCGTTTCTAACCAAGCCAGGCGGTATTTGCAATCGAGCGACCCGCCGCCGCAATCGAGCTAACCGCCGCCGCGAACGCCGCGGAGCGCGACCTCGACCACCGTCTCGGCGCGGGCCAGCAGCTCGCGCAGGACGGTGCGGCCTTGATCGAAGATCGACTTGCGCGTGTTTGCGGACGGGACCCCGATCGCGTCGATTCCGGCGCGGCGGGCCAGATAGAGCGCGCGCGGCAGGTGATAGCCTTGCGTCGCGACCAGGATCGATCGCGCCCCGAGGGCCGCCGTGTCCGCCATGCTGGCCGCGGTTCGATACCCGCCCAGATCGAGGACCACGTCGGCGGCCGGGACCCCCTGCGCCTGCAGCCAGGCCGCCATCGCCCGCGGCTCGTCGTAGTCCGGTTGCGACAGCCCCGAGACGATGATCCGGCGCGCCCGCCCCGCGGCGTAGAGCAGACGCCCGGTCTCGAGCCGGGCCGCCAGCTCGCGGGACGGGATATTGCCCGGAAAAATGCGATTGCCCAGCACCAGCACGTAGGGCCGAGCCGGGGCCTCCGCCACCGTCGCCACCAGTTCGGCGCGCGTCGTCGACAGGACGTAGAGGTTGCCGGCCGCGATCAGCGCGGCGCAAACGACCGCGCCCGCCGCCAGGCCTTTGCGCCAGCGTCGCGATCCCGGCGGGCGCGACGGCGGGGGCTCAGGCGGCATCGCGGTAGACCTTGGCCGCCCCGACGTGGCCGAGCCGGTGCCAGCGGACGTACTGGCGCGACAGGTGAAACAAGATCTCGTCGCGCGCGACGCCCCGGCCGACGGCGCGCTCGACCCAATCGAGGATCACGTCGCGCGCGTCGGGCGGATGAAACAGGAAGGTGCGCCCGAAGATGACCGTGTCACCGTCCCAGAGGAGCCGCGCCTCGAAGACGTCGCCCGGCGCGATCCCGACGGTGTTTCGCCGTTCGAGGACCGAGAACCGCGCGCCGCCAATCACGTCCTCCACCTCGAGCACCCGGTCGGCGGCGGCCGCCAGCTGAAACAGGCTCCGGTGGCTGGAGGCGAGGTGCGCCAGCATGCGCCGCTCCTCGGCCGGCAGCGCCGCGCCAGCCTCGATGGCGTGCGCGATGGGAGTCCGGCCGCCCTCCGCCCCCTTGCCCTTGCCCTTGCCAAGTGGCCGCTCGATCACGTACCACTCGAGGAACGACGCCATCCGCCCCTCGAACAGCTCGGCGTCGTCGTCGAACACCTTCCCGGCGCGGTCGAAGAACTCCTCGCGCGCGCGCATCGCTTCGAGCTTGTGCTCGTTCTCGCTGTAGCGTTCGGTCAGCCGGTCGAGGAGGCCGTAGATCATTGCTAGCGGCGGCGGCGCTCCTCCAGCAGGGTGCGGAAGCGATCGAACAGGTAGCTGGCGTCGTTGGGCCCGGGCGAGGCCTCCGGGTGGTACTGGACGCTGAACACCGGCAGCTCGCCGTGGCGCATCCCCTCGACGGTCTTGTCGTTGAGGCTCACGTGCGACAGGACCGCCCGCCCCGCCATCGAGTCGACGTCGACCGCGAAGCCGTGGTTCTGCGAGGTGATCTCCACCTTGCGGGTGCCGAGATCCATCACCGGGTGGTTCGCGCCGTGGTGGCCGAACTTCAGCTTGTAGGTCCGGCCGCCCAGCGCGAGCCCCAGGATCTGGTGGCCGAGACAGATCCCGAACAGCGGGATCTTCGAGGCGCAGAGCTCGCGGGTCGCTTCGACGGCGTAGCCCACGGCCGCCGGATCGCCGGGACCGTTGGAGAGAAAGATGCCGTCGGGCTTCATCGCCAGCACGTCGCGCGCGGGCGTCGCGGCCGGCACCACCGAGACCCGGCATCCGGACGAGCGCAGCCGCCGCAGGATCCCGCGCTTGATCCCGAAGTCGTAGGCGACCACGTGGTGCCGCACCGGCGGCGGCTCGACCGGACGCGCCCCCGGCGCGCGCGGGCCCTCCCAGATCGGCTCGTCCCATTCATAGCGCGCGGCCGCCGTCACCTCGCGCACCAGGTCGCGCCCCTCCAGCGACGGGTGCCGCCGCGCGCGCGCCACCGCGGCCGCCGGATCGCCGACCGCCCGCGTGATCACCGCCCGCTGCGCGCCCGAGAGACGAATGCGCCGGGTCACCGCCCGGGTGTCGATCCCAGTGATCCCCGCGACGCCGTGCTCGGCGAGCAGCGCGTCCAGCGATCCCGAAGCGCGCCAGTTCGAGACCACCGGCGACAGCTCGCGCACGACGAAGCCGGCGCACCAAGGGCGCGCCGATTCGAAGTCGACCGGGTTGATGCCGACGTTGCCGATCTCGGGCGCGGTCATGGTGACGATCTGCCCGCGGTACGACGGGTCGGTCAGCACCTCCTGATAGCCGGTGATCGCCGTGTTGAAGACGATCTCGCCCGCGCCGGACACATCGCCCGCGTCGGCCGCTCCGAAGCCGAAGCCGCGGTAGACGGTGCCGTCCTCCATCGCCAGCAGCGCGGGCGGCAGAGCCGAATCTCGTCGCGAATCTGGTCGATCGCTCACGCCTGTCGTTCCCCCGAGTACACGATACACCCGCCGACGATGGTCAACGCCGCCCGTCCGCGCAGCGAGCGACCGAAAAAGGGGCTGTTGTGCGAGCGCGAGCGGAGCGCCTGACTCTCGCAGATCCAGGCCGCGTCCGGATCGACCACCGTGATGTCGGCGGGCGCCCCGTCGACCAGCGAGCCGCCCGGCAAGCCGAACACCCGCGCCGGACCGGCGCTCAGGCGGGTCACGAAGTCCGCGGGCGACAACGTCCCGGCCCGGACCAGCTCGAGCACCAGCGGCACGGCGGTCTCGAGGCCGATCATGCCGAAGGCCGCCTGCTCGAACTCCACCTCCTTCTCGACCGCCGAGTGCGGCGCGTGATCGGTCGCCACCGCGTCGATGGTCCCGTCCGCCAGCGCGCCGCGCAGCGCCTCGACGTCGGCGGCCGCGCGCAGCGGCGGGTTGCACTTGGCGGCGGTGTCGTAGCGCGCGCAGGCCTCGTCGGTCAGCGTCAGGTGGTGCGGCGTCACCTCGCAGGTGACCGGCAGCCCGCGCGCCTTCGCCTCGCGAATCAGCCGCACCGACTCGGCGCTGCTCACGTGCGCGACGTGGTAGCGCGCGCCGGTCAGCGCGCACAGCTCGATGTCGCGCGCCACCATGGCCGACTCGGCCGAGGCCGGCTGCGCGCGAATCCCCGCCCGGGTCGAAACCGGTCCCTCGTTCATGGCGCCGCCCGCCGACAGCGAGAGATCCTCGCAGTGCTGCACGATGGTGAGATCGAAGGTGCGCGCGTATTCCATCGCCCGCCGCATCAGCTCCGCGTTCATCACCGGCTGGCCATCGTCGGAGACCGCCACGCAGCCCGCTTCCTTGAGCTCGCCCATCTCGGCCAGCGTCTCGCCGGCGAGACCCTTGGAGATGGCGCCCACCGGATAGACCCGCACCACCCCCACCTGCCGCGCGCGCTGGACGATGAGCTCGGTCACCGCGCGCGTGTCGTTGGGCGGCGTGGTGTTCGGCATCGCGCAGACCGCGGTGAACCCGCCGGCCGCCGCGGCGCGCGTCCCGGTGGCGATGTCCTCCTTGTACTCGTGCCCCGGCTCGCGCAGGTGGGTGTGCAGATCGATGAGCCCCGGCAGCACCCACCTCCCGCGCAGATCGATGACCCGCACCTCGGCGCCGACGCCGGCGGCGAGGCCCACGCCGATCCGGGCGATCCGACCGTCCTTCACCAGCACGTCCGCCTCGGTGTCGAGACGGCGTCGAGGATCGATGACCCGGCCGCCGCTCAAACAGAGATCCATTCGCCGGGACCTGTTGATAGGGGGTTACCGCGCGCCAGTCAACCGCTTTCGAAGCCGGGGGGACCTGGAACCGCGCCGCGGGGCCTCGGAAGCCCGCCGACCGGTCCCGAAGGGTGCTTCTGGGCTCACCCGATCGACGAACGCGCGCAGGCGCCTGAACCAGATCAGCTTGTCGGCGAAGCCGGGAAAGCTGGCGTTGAGGCCGCTCGGGTTGGGCACCACGAAGACCCGCGCGCCGGCGATGAGCTCCGGTTTCGGGCCCGGCCCCGGCGTCGCGGCGGCGCCGAAATACATCCGGTAGAGGCTGACGCCGACGAAGGCCACCACGGCGGGCCGCCAGTCGGCGATCTTGCGCGCCAGCGCGATCCGCCCGCGTGCGATCTCCGGCCGCGTCAGCTCGGCCGCCGTGCGCGTCGTCCGGGGGCAGAGGTTGGTGAGGGCGATGCCCAGCTCCGCCAGACGCCGGCTCTCCGCAAAGGGGAGCAGCGTCGGCGTCAGCCGCGCGGCATGCAAGAGGCGCCAGAACGGATTCCCGTTCCCGGCGAAATGATGTCCGAGCGCCCCCGACCGCAACCCCGGGTTGATCCCGACCAGCAAGAGACGCGGGTGGGAGGCGACGACGTCGCGCAGCGGCGGCATGAGGCGGTCGAATCGTGCCGGATCTCCGCGCCCGACACCAGGTAGAGGCGCCAATCACGCGGCACGGCGGTACCCACGCTCTGGTAAGATCTCTGCCGCCCATGAAAAACCGCTACCTCGACTCTCTGGGGCTCGCTGCGCTGATCTGGGCGCTGGCCGGTTGTGGATCGGGCAGCGGGCGAACGATGGACGCGGGTGGCGCGGCTGGCACCGGCAATGGCGGGGCGGGCAGCACTGGATCGGGGGGCGCGGCCGGCACCGGCAATGGCGGAGCGGGCAGCACCGGATCGGGTGGCGCGGCCGGCACCGGCAATGGCGGGGCGGGTGGCACCGGAACAGGTGGCGGCGGCGGGCGTGGCGGGGCGGCCGGCTCGGCGGCCGCGGGCACCGGCGGGCGTGGCGGATCGCCATCGACGGATGCAGGCGTGGGACGGTGGCAACCTGCCCAGGCCACCACGTTCTACTGGGACCTCGCCAATGCGCCGC
>JADGRB010000492.1 GCA_017881315.1 Pseudomonadota bacterium | reverse complement strand
GTCATCGAAGCCCTCCAGCTTGTAGGCGTAGCGATTCTTCGTCGGCGCGGCGAACGACAGCGCCGCGAACTGGACCTCGAAGGAGTCGGAGTACGACACCTCGAGCGGCGGCAGCGTCCAGATCGGCCGGTCGAGCTTCACCTCCTGGTTTAGGACCTTGAAGCCGGTCAGGACCACCGGCGGCACGTAGGGGTCGCGCTTGATGTCCCGGGGGAAGAACGCGTTGATGCCGCTCGAGCCACCGAAGAACAGCTCGCCCGACTTGCTGCGCAGGAACGCGCCCTGGCTGAACTCGTTGTCCTGCAGCCCGTCGGACGACTCGTACACCACGACCTTGCGGGTCTTCGGATCGAGCTCGACGAGCCCGCGGCCGTTCGTGCTCAGCCAGAGCTTGCCGTCGGCGTCGGGCAGGATCCCCAGGATCGTGTCATTGGAGAGCCCCGAGTTATTGGTCGTGACGCGCTCGGTCTTGCCGGTCGCCGGGTCGAGCCGGTTCACCCCGCCGCCGAACGTGCCGACCCAGACGCTGCCACCCGGCTCCCGGTAGATCGACATGACGTCGTCGTTGCTCAGGCTCGCCGGGTCGTCGTCGCGGTGGCGAAAGCTGGTCGCGGTCCCGGCGATGATGTTGAACCGGACCAGCCCTCCCTTGGCCGTTCCGAGCCAGAGGATCTTCTTGTCCGTGGGATCGGGGTAGAGCCGGTAGAGGTGGTTCGAGCCAAGGCCGGTCGAGTCCGCGGCGGTGTCGGCGGTGAACGCGGTGAACACCTCGAGCTGTGGATCGAAGCGCACCAGCCCGGCGCCCCAGCTGGCGAGCCACAGCATCCCCAGGTCGTCCTCCCAGATATCGTAGATGGTGTCCACCGGGAGGCTGTTGGGCGTCGCCGGGTCGGGGACGTATTGCC
Source organism: Pseudomonadota bacterium (assembly GCA_017881315.1). Classification (GTDB taxonomy): domain Bacteria; phylum Myxococcota_A; class Polyangia; order Fen-1088; family Fen-1088; genus JADGRB01. The sequence goes on along the minus strand of JADGRB010000492.1, from coordinate 2,075 downwards.
GGTAGGTCTCGGCCTTGGTGTCGAACGCGATCAGCCCGCGGCCCTTGAGGGAGATCCAGAACGTGCCGCGTCGATCGCGGTGCAGCGCGGCGATCCAGGTCGCCGACTCGAGCACGATCGGGGCGTCGCCGGCCACGGCCGGCCGGAGCTCGTGATAGACCGTCAGGCGCTGGGCCGCGCGCTCGTACTTGTACAGGCCGTCGTTGTAGGTGCCGACCCAGAGGGTGCCGTCGGCGTCCTCGAAGATCGACACGGCGTTGGTCCGGATGTAGTGATACCCGAACTTCAGGCGAAGCTCGTCGAACTTGCAAACGCCGACGGTGAAGCCGCCGATCCACATGACGCCGCCCTCGTCCTGGTAGATCGACTCCACGCCGTTGAACGACAGGCTCGTCGGATCGTTGGCGTGATGCTCGTAGCGGACCAGGCGCCCGGACGGGTCCAGGCGGTTGAGGCCGCTGGTCGTGCCGATCCACAGGTTCTTGGCCCGGTCCTCGAACATCGCCGTGATGTGGTCGTCGCTGATCGTCCCCGGATCGCTCGAGGCGAACCGGTGCCGGACCAGCTTCCCGGTCGCGGGATCGAGCTCGATCACGCCTTCGCCGTCGCTGCCGATCCACACCTTGCCGCTCGACGCGGCCACGATCGCGGTGATCGGCGCGGCGCCCAGGCCGCGGTCGTCGCGCAGCACCGGCCGGTTGGTGGCCCCGCCCTCCGGGTTCCAGCGAATCACGCCGTCGCTCGCGGTGCCGAGCCACAGGTTGCCGGCCGCGTCGACGTCGAGCGCGGTGATCGCGACGTCGAGCGGCTTGGTCAGGAACTTCGAAAACGAACCGCTGGCCGGCTCGTAGCGATTGAGCCCGCCGCCGCTCATCGCGAACCACACCCGGCCCTTGCGGTCGCGCACGATCGAGGCGACGCCCTCCGAGGTGAGCGCGCTCTTGCCGGTGCCGCGCGCGAACCGGGTGAACTGATCGGTATTGGGATCGTAGAGCGCGACCCCGTTCTCCGCGGTGCCGACCCAGAGGCTGCCGCTGGGGTCCACGGTCAGCGCGGTGATGTACCCCGGCGAGATCGAGGTCGGATCCTTCTCGGCGGGGCGATACACCCGCATCTTGGTGCCGTCGTAGCGGGCGAGGCCGTCATTTGTGCCGAACCAGATGAAGCCGCGCCGGTCCTGCACGATGGCGTGCACGGTGGAGCTCGGCAGGCCCTCGGCGATCGTCAGGCGATCGCAGCCGAGCGGCGGCGCCAGGCGCTGCACGGTCTTCCAGTCCCCGACGGCCGCGACCTCGACGGTCGGCTTGGCCGGCGGCGGTCCCTTCGCCCAGGCTGGAGCGCCGGCCAACACGGCGACGAGCACTGCGAAAACAACGGGGCGCACCATGGACGGCTTTCCGTAACATACCACCACGAATCACCCGCCCGACGCGAGCGCGCGCCGCGCGGACGGCGAGGGACGCGCGGCGTTAGCTGGGCCGGACGAGCAGATACATGCCGACGGCGAGCAGGATTCCGACCGCGACGGTGATGAGCACCCGCACGACGGAGATCGGGCGACCCGGCATCGAGATGTGCACGGGCGGCAGCGCGCTCTGCCGGCCCATCGGCGACAGCAGGTTCTGCCGGGGAATCGACGACGAGGTGCTGTGCCTGACCACCGCCGGCGACGCGCTGGGCAACGGCACGCTGGCCGAGAAGTCGCGGCCTCTTGGCGCGAGCGAGATCGAGGCGTCGAGCGGCGGCGCGCCCGACACCGGCGACAGCGAGCCCGACTTGGTGTCATGCGGGCCCGAGGTGCCAATCGTGAGCTCCCGGAAGCTGGGCGCCGGCTGCTCCGCCGCGCCCGCGATCTCGTTCGGGAACAGCTGTGTGAGGATATTGGCAATGCTGGGGCCCGAGCTCTCGATCCCGTATTGCCGGGCGATGTCGGTCAGCTCGGCGGCGACCTCCTGGCCGCGCTGCGGCCGATCGTCGGGGTTGGGCGACAACAGGCGCCCGACCAGCACCGCGAGGCGCTCCGGGACCGGCACGATCTCGCGCAGCGGCTTGTACTGGCCGGCCCGGATCTTCTT
>JADGRB010000491.1 GCA_017881315.1 Pseudomonadota bacterium | reverse complement strand
CGACGCCGCGCAGGACCAGCACCTGCGGGTCGTCGGGGTGTTGGCGGTGGATCTCGTCGAGCAGCTCGAAGGCGCGCCCCCAGTCGCCGCGCTCGGTCAGCTCGCGCGCCAGCTTCAGACGGGCGATGTCGGACTGCGTGTTGGGCTTGCCGTGGCCGCCGCCGGTCGCGCAGGCCGAGAGCGCGGCGAAGGCGAGCAGCGCGCACGCGACGCGCGCGCCTCGCTTCATGGAGGTTTTCATCCACGGCCGGATGGACCGCCCGACGCGCGCGCCTCCGGGCGTCATCGACGGCATCGTCGACGCCCTCATGGACCGCCCATCGAGTTCGCGACCATGAGAGCCGCGGGTCCCAGCACGACCGCCATCAGCGACGGCAAGATGAGCAAGATCAGCGGGACGGTCATCTTGACCGAGATCATGGCGGCCTTCTCTTCGGCCACCTGCATGCGCTTGACCCGCATTCCGTCGGAATGGACCCGCAGCGCCCGCGACACGCTGGTACCGAACAGCTCGGTCTGGATGATCATGGCCGACAGAGATTTCAGATCGGCGACGCCGGTCCGGTTGGAGAGCCGGTGAAACGCGTCGGAGCGTTTTACGCCCGCCTGGATCTCGAACATGGTCTGCTTGAGCTCTTGCGCCAGAATCGGCGCGACCAGCTCCATCTCTTGCGACACGCGCGCCATCGCCGAGTCCAGCGACAGACCCGCCTCGACGCAGGTCACCAAGAGGTCCATCGCGTCGGGCAGCGGCTGCTCGATGGCCGTCTTTCGCTTGCCGGTCTTGTTGGCCAGCCAGATGTTCGGCATGAAGAAGGCGAACGCGATGAAGATGAGCGCCACACAGAAGTTCATCGGGAACTCCATGGGCTTGTCGGAATGGTCGTTGATCACCCAGAGAATCAGGAACGCGATGGGCGTGAGCAGCAGCTTGACGCCCAGGTACACCTCGACGGCGTTGTCGCTGCGGTAGCCGGCGTGCACCAGCGACATGTTGATGCGGGACAGCTCCTCGCCCTGCGACGGCTTGGCCAGACGGGCCAGCGGCCGGAGGATGTTGGCGATCCGCGCCAGCGTCTTCTCGGGCGTCTTCGGGTCGATGGTGCCGAGATCCATCCCGTGGGTGGTCCGCTCCAGCCGATCGATCACCTCGTCGTGGCGTCCGCCGAACATCGAGCGCGCGCCCACCGCCAGCGCGATCACGCAGAGGAGCCCGCCCACCGCCGCGACGATGAGCTCGGTGCTGATGCCGGCAAAAAGATCGCCCATCAGATCGTGACCTTGTTCATTTCCCGCATCCAGAGGAAGCCGAGCGTCCACATCGTGAGGGCGCCGCCCAGGATCAGGTGGCCCGCGTCGGTGGTGAACAGCGGCATGACATAGGGCCGGTTCGCGAACAGCATGAAGATGAGGGTGAGGAACGGGAGGGCGCCGACGATGTAGCTCGACATCCTTCCCTCGGCGGTGAGACCCGCCAGCTTGCCCTGAAACCGGTAGCGGGCCCGAACGGTGTCCGCGATCTTCTCGATGATCTCGACCAGGTTACCGCCCGTCTCCTTCTGCACGATGACCGACAGCGCGAAGATCTTGAGATCCTGGTTCTCGGGCGCGCGCCGGGTCATGTCGGCGACCGCTTTCTCGAACGGCAAGCCCAGCTCCTGCGATTCGAAGGCGCGTCCGAACTCGATCGAGACCGGGGTCGGCATCTCGGTCGCCACCATCTTGAAGGCGCTCGACAGCGCGTGTCCGGCGCGCAACGAACGCGCCATCATCTCGAGGGCCTCTGGAAGCTGCTCCGAGAGCTTCCGGCTGCGGCGCGAGCGCATGAACAGCACGAAGCCGAAGGGCAGGAAGCCGAAGAGAAGGACCAGAATCAGGGAAAGTATGCCGCCGTCGCTGAGGAGCCCCAGGATGAGGCCCACGAAGGCCCCCGCGCCGCTGTAGCCGAGCAGACGCGCCACCGTCATTTCGAGCTCGGTTTGCTCGAGGATGTTCTCGATGCGCGCGCTCACCTTCAAGGAGCGCAAGATCGCGTCGATGGCCGGGTTGGCCGAGAGCTTCCCCTTGCGCAGAAGGCCGGTCACCGCCTTGGCCTCGGAGGTCCCCAGCGAAGAGAGGCGCCGTTTGAGCTCGTCCTTCTTGCGGTCGGTGAGGAACCGCAGCGTGTAGAAGAGCGCCTCCATCACCGCCACCGCCGTGAACGCCAGGACGCCGATGAGGATGATCTGCATGGCCCGGCTCCTACAGGTACGGCTTGATGATCTCCGCGGGGTCGATGCCGTAACGCTCGATGCGATCGAGCGCGCGCGGCCGGATGCCCGTGAAGCGGAATTGTCCGATGACCTTGCCGGCGGCGTCGGTGCCGGTCTGCTCGAACTTGAAGATCTCTTGCATGGTGATGACCCCCGACTGCATGTCGGTGATCTCGGAGATGCTGGTGATGCGGCGCTTGCCGTCGGTGCCGCGGGTGAGCTGGATGATGGTGTTGACCGACCGGGCGATGGTCTGGCGGATCAGCGTCTCCGACATGTTGATGCCGCCCATGCCGACCATCGCTTCGATACGCGACAGGGCATCGCGCGGCGTGTTGGCGTGCACGGTGGTCATCGACCCCTCGTGGCCGGTGTTCATGGCCTGGAGCATGTCGAGCACCTCGCCGCCACGGCACTCGCCGATGACGATCCGGTCGGGACGCATGCGGAGCGCGTTCTTCACCAGATCGCGGGCCAGCACCTCGCCGCGGCCTTCGATGTTGGGCGGGCGGGTCTCGAGGCGCACCACGTGCCGCTGCTGGAGCTGCAGCTCCGCCGCGTCCTCGATGGTGACCACGCGCTCCCCTTCGGGGATGAACGACGACAGCGCGTTCAACATGGTGGTCTTGCCGGTGCCAGTTCCGCCGCTGATGAGGCAGTTGAGCTTGGCCTTCACGCAGGCCGCCAGAAACGCCAGCATCTCCGGGGTCGCGCTGTTGATGGCGACCATGTC
>JADGRB010000231.1 GCA_017881315.1 Pseudomonadota bacterium | reverse complement strand
GGGGTCGGTCGACCCTCTCCGCTCAATACCGGATCCTAGAACGCTGTCGCCTGCGACCGTCGCTCGGGCGACCAGGCTCCCTGTGAAGGGAAAAACGCGGGGATCGAGTGCTGATTTTCCAATCGCTTCAAAAGCATCTGAGCGAAATTGCTGACTCTCGATCGCATATCGGCCGGGACGCGATTCGTAAGCTGTGCGCGGATCACGTTCCCCGAGAGGGGTCATCCCTGCTACTTTGACGGCCGATGGCGCCACCCGCCCACAGCCGGATCAGCAGCTACTACGGCTGGCTGACCCGACGTCCGGGGCGGATCCTCGCGGTGGCCCTGGGCGTGGGCTTCGCCGGGGCTGCGATCGCCTCCCGCCTCCAGCTGCGCACGGCCTTCGTGGAGCTTCTTCCGAGCCACGACCCCGGTGTGGTGGCGCTCACACGCACGCAAAACCGGATGGGTGACCTGTCGCTCCTGCTCATCGGCATCCGCTCCCCGGACCCGGCCGCCAACCTGCGTTATGCCGAGGCGCTCACCGCCCGGCTGCACGCCCTTCCGCCGAATGTGGTCAGCCTGGCCACCTACCACGTGCGCGACGTGCGCGATTTCTTCCAGCGCAACAAATGGCTCTACGCCTCCGAGGACGACCTCGAGTCGATCCGCGATCGTCTTCGCAGCGAGATCGGCCGGCGCAAGAACCCGCTCTACGTCTCGTTCGGCGACGAGGAGCCGATCGATTCCATCCAGAAACGCATGACCCACAAGAACGGCCTCGACGACCGTTTCCCGGGCGGCGTGTTCACCAGCAGCGACGGTCAGTACGTCTGGATCGCCGCGCTGCCGCCGGGGGGTCTGTTCGCCGAGCACGCCGGGGAGGGGCTTTATCAGGCTGCCCACCGGCTCATCGCCGAGAATCCCCCCTCGGGCTTCCATCCGGAGATGCGGGCCGAGGTGGCCGGACCGATCGTGACCGCCATCGCGAGCCGTCAGGCGGTGGAGCGCGACATCTTTTGGGTCACGATCACCTGCCTCACCCTGGTCGCCATCTCCATCGGCCTCTACTTCCGCCGGCTGCGCGCCATCCCCCTCACCGGAATCCCCGCCGCGCTCGGCACCGCGATGGCGTTCGCGGTGGCCGAGCTCGCCTTCGGGTACCTGAACTCGTCGACGGCGTTCCTGGGGTCGATCATCATCGGCAACGGCATCAACTACGCGATCGTGCTGATGTCGCGCTACGAGGAGCACCGGGCGCGGGGCTCCGATGCGCACGAGGCGCTGCGCCAGGCGCTCGCCGGAACCTGGCGCGGGACGCTGGTGGCGTCGATCTCCGCGTCGGCCGCCTACGCGTCGCTGATGGTGACCAGCTTCCGCGGCTTCTACCAGTTCGGCCTGATGGGCGCGGTCGGCGCGCTGTCGTGCTGGTTCGCGACCTACACCGCGCTGCCCGCCATGCTGGTGATGCTCGATCAACGGGAAGGCGAGGCGGGGGGGCCCCTGCCCCGGGCGCCGTTCGAGCTGGGGCCGCTCGCCGGCTTCCTGCGGCGCCACGCCGGCGCGGTCACCGCCGCCTTCACCGTGCTCTCCATCGTTGCCGCCTTCGGCCTGCGCCACTTCCTGCAGGACCCGTTCGAGTACGACTTCCGCAAGCTGAACGCCAAGCTCAACACCACCGAGGAGGCGCAGAAGTTCGGCCGCAGCCTGGACGGTCTGTTCGGCCGCTGGCCTTCGCCGACGATCGTGCTCGCCGACAGTATCGACGAGGTCGAACCGATCAAGGCGGCTATCCGAAAGCAGGATCGCGACGCCCCCGGCGGAGACGTCATCGGTCAGATCGCGACCATCTACGATCTCCTCCCCGGGGCGCCCGAAGTGCAGCGGCGGAAGCTGGAGCTACTCGCCCAGATCCGAAAGCTGACTCACGACCGCGCGCTCGACCTACTGAACCCGAAGGAGCGGGCCGACCTGACGAAGATCGATCCGCCCGAAGAACTGCACGAGCTGACGCCGATGGACCTGCCCGCGATCGCGCGCCGGCCGTTCACGGAGGTCGACGGCTCGATCGGAAAGGTGGTGCTCGTCTATCCGCCGGAGACGGGGATCTCGGTCTGGTACGGCCGCCACCTCCTGCGCATCGCGAACGTCCTACAGCGGATCAAGCTGCCGGGGAAGGTGATCGAGACCTCCGGATTCGCGGTGGTGTTCGGGGCCATGATCCGGTCGATCCTCCACGACGGCCCCATTGCGACGGTCGCGTCGCTGATCGCGGTGCTGGTCATCATCGCCTTCACGATCAGACCGGCGATCGCGTCCCTTATGGCGCTCGGCACGTTGATACTCGGCGTGCTTTTGATGGTGGGCGTTGCCGGCTGGGCGCGCGTTCATGTGACGTTCTTGAACTTCATCGCATTGCCGATCACCTTCGGTATCGGCGCCGAATATGCGCTCAACGTCGTCACTCGCTACCGCGAGGAGCGAGACATCGGGCGCGCCGTAGTCTCGACGGGCGCAGCCGTTGCGCTCTGCTCGTGGACCACGATCGTGGGATACGGGTCGCTCCTAGCGGCACGCAATCAGGCGCTGCAGGGTTTCGGTCTGATGGCGATCATCGGGGAAGCGGCCTGCCTGTCGGCCGCGATCGTCGCCCTCCCCGCGTTTTTGTTCTGGCGTCACGCTCGCGCCCTGGACGATAAGCTCTAGCGATGGCTATGTTCTCCTTTGCCCGACGCAATCGAGGCATCAACACACGCACCGATCTGCTCAATCACCTGATCGCGAGCATGGGCTATCGGCGTTACCTGGAGATCGGCGTGCGGGATCCCCGCGACAACTTCGACAAGGTCCGGGCGGACCACAAGGACAGCGTGGACCCGGATCCCCGGCGACCGGTCACTTTCCGTATGACTTCAGACGAGTTCTTCGCGAGCCGGGCGGCCGTCAGCGATCGCCCCTCCTACGACCTGGCGTTCATCGACGGCCTGCATCTGGCCGATCAAGTGGAGCGCGACGTGGTCAATAGCCTGGCCAACCTGGCGCCCGCGGGGACGATCGTGCTGCACGACTGCAACCCGACGACCGAGAGCGCTCAGTCCGAGGCCTACATCTACGGGGAGCACTGGAACGGAACGGTCTGGAAAGCATGGATGAAGCTGCGAGCCGCCCGTCGGGATCTCTCGATGTTTGTCGTCGACATCGACGAGGGCTGCGGAGTCATTCGCCGCGGATCACAGCAGGTCTACCCGCTGCCGTCGCTGGACTACTCCACCCTCGGCTATGACTTCCTGAAGCGCCATCGGCGCGAGGCCTTGAACCTTGTCTCCGTCGACGAGTCCCTGAAGCTGTTGGGTTAGCCCCGGGATCATTGTTTTGGCTCGGTCAAGAAACGAAAACGACGGCCGCGCCGCGTTCGTCCGCGAGATCGCCGTTCGCGCCGACGCCATCGCGCGCGACCGGGCCGCGCCGATGGCCGCGGCCCGGGCTTCATGACCGCCGCGGCGCCAACCCGGCGCGAGGACGCGGCGCACGCCGCGCGCAGCGGAGTCTCGCAGGTGTTCGCGATGTTGGGGCAGGGGCTCATCCCGATCCACCGCATTCTGGTCTCGCGCCTCTTTGGTCAGACCGCCTACGGCATCTACCGAGCGGGGGCCGATCTGTGCGAGGTGGCGATCGGAGCCGGCATGGCCGGCGCGGACAAGGGCCTCATCCGATTCGTCGCCGGGCATCGGGCTTCGGGCGAAACCGCCGAGGAGACGCGCGCTCTCGGCACCGGGCTCCGGCTCGGCGGGGGGGTCCTGCTGGCGCTCGCGGTCGGGCTGGCGCTGGCAGCCCCGTTCTTTGCGCGGGTGTGGGGCAAGTCGGAATTTCGCTACGTGTTGCCGATCTTGGCGCCGACGGTCTTTGCCGGTGGCGGTGTGCTGGTGCTGATGTCCGCCACGCTGGCGGCCAAGGTCACCCGCATCAACCTCCTCATTCGCGGCATCGCGGATCCGTTTCTGCTGCTGACGGCGACGCTGGTCGTGTATCTGATCCGGCCCACCGTCGGTGGCGTCGCCGTCGCACACCTCTGCTCCTACGTGGCGCTGTTCGTCCTGGCCTGGGTGGGGACGGGCGCCATATTCGGACGGGGACGGATCCGGGAAGCTCTGCGCGCGCGGACCATGCCCGAGTTCATCCGCTTCGCCCTGCCGCTCGGCGCGGCGGGCCTCCTCAACAGCTTCTTCCAGAAGGTCAATATCTTCATCCTCAGCGGCTATTCTGGCCCCGCTTCGGTGGCGGTCTTCGCGGCCGCCGAAGAGCTCGGGCGTTCGGTGATCGGGGTGCGCTACGCGTTCGAGAGCGTCGTCAGCCCCATGATCTCCGAAGCCTTCTTTCGTCGAGATCGCGAGCGGCTGCGCTACAACCTGGCGCTCATGACCCGCTGGGTCGCCTCCGCAGCGGCGCCGATCGCGGTCACGCTGTTCGCGCTGCGGCCACGACTTCTCCCGCTCTACGGAGCGGGCTATGCGAACGGCGCCTCGGCGATGGGATTCTTGATCCTCGGCCATCTCGTCAACAGCGTCTTCGGGCTCACGGCCTACGTGATCGTGATGAGCGGACGCTCGAGCTTGTTCTTCTGGGACAACCTGGGGGCCGCCGCGCTGAACCTCGGCCTGTCGCTGCTGCTGATCCCGCGCTATGGCGTGACCGGCGCTGCGATGGCGTCGCTGATCTCCATCACCGGGTTACAGGCGGTGCTGACCGTGCAGGCCTACTGGCTCGAGAAGGTTCACCCGTTCGAATGGGCGCTCGCCAAGCCTTTGGTGGCCGCGGCCGTCGCATTCGTGCTCGAGAGAGTCACCGACGCGCTTCCGCTGCCGGGCGTGGCGTGCCTCGTGCTGACGATCGTGGCCGGCTTGGTCGGCTACGCCGCGGTCCTGCTGGCCCTTCGTCCCGGCGAAGAGGAGCGCCGCTTCATGATGCGTATCTTGCATCGTCTGATCAGACGGGGGTGACGCCCCGTGAGTCCCCACCCAATTGCCGAATCAACGTTAGCCGATCGCGCGCGCTATCCGCTTTCGCTCTCGCCCGCTAGGTCACTGACTGATGGATGCCGCCTGGACCGCGAACTTCTGGCTGGCCAGGCTGGTGTTGCAGTCATCGACCTCGATGACCGCCCCGGCCGTGGTGTTCCCGCCCCGAACGCTCATGCAGCGACCCGTGCTGGCCAGCTTGAGGAAGAAGTTGCCGGTCTGGACGTCGGGTGTGATGGCCCACCGCTGCTGCGCGCTGCCGTTGCAGCTCGCGAGGAGGAGCCCAGTGCCATTGGCCCCGGCACCGGCGTCGAAGCATTTGGCGATGTTGGTGACAGGCGACAGCGCCCAGCCGCTGCCGCTCGCGGCCATCACGAAGCTCGAGGTCGAGAGGCCCGCAGACGCGTTCCACTGCTGAATCGGAGAGGTACCGACGTCGACCACCATCTTTCCGGCAGTGCTTTTCGCCGAAAACGAGTAGCGGTAGCTGGTATCGAAAATCGGCGTGTAGCTGTTGTTGCGCCACACGGTGATGACGTTGTTCCACGTCGCCACTCCCGTCGGCGCCACGAGCGTCTGATAGCCGTCCGGGTCCGTCTGACCGCCGACTCCGTAGGTGTAGTGAGGAACGTTGGCAGGCGCGTTCTTGCAAAGCGTGCCGGCGCCGAACGGATTCGAGTACGGGGAGCCACTCTGATTGGCGCCGAGGCGGCCGGCGACGATGCCGTTCACACCAGCCGCGAAGCCGGCCCCATCGCAGTAATAGGCGACCGGGCCGACGACGTTCGGTTTACCGACACTCGACAGCGGACCGGTTTGAATGACGTTCCCGAAGAAGGAGCCCTCCTGAAAGGGATAATTGACCTTGTCGATCCCCCAGCCGATCGACGGCGCCTGTGCGTCGAGCCAGATGGGAATGTGGACGCCCGCCGTATTGACGTGCGCCATGAGGCAGGCCGACACGCGCTCCTGACAGCCCCCGCTGTGCGCGACGCCGCCGTCCTTCCACTCAGGACAGAGGCCGATCCCGCCCGGGAACGTATACAGGGTGCCGTTCTGATCCGACTTGACGAGCGAGTCACCCGCGGCGAGCGCGCATTTGACGAGGTAGGCGATGGTCTTGCGCCCCCCCTCGGTCGTCATCGGGCCGCTCGTCGACGGCAGGCCGTTCAACTGTGAGAGGCCATTGAGCTGCGAGAGCCCGTTCAGCTGCGACAATCCGTTCAGCTGCGACAACCCATTCAGCTGGGAGAGACCGTTGACGGTCCCTGTCGCTTCGGCGCGATCGGTCTCCACGTCCTCCGGCCGTTCGGCACAAGCCCCGCCGAGGAGCGCTGCGCCGGTGAGGACGCCCAGAACCGCCAGCTGGCTGACGAACGCGTGCCACTGCCCGGTGATTTCCATGAACACATCATATACAATATGTATGCCAGCTTACCTATAAGCGGTGCTAAACAGAAAACGCCTTAGTTCCCACGAGTTGCTCTGGGCGCCGATCGCCACTCTGTTGCCTCGAGGACGACAGGACGTTGCCTGCGGAACCGTGACTGTTGCTTCCGCCGCAACGCAATTGCACGGTCATCGCCCGGCTGGCGCGTGTCGCTCCCGCCAACTCCCGATCTCGCGAACGAGGCGAGCGGCGCCGGGCTCGGTGGCAATGGACTGCTGGGCGCTTTCGGCCAAAGCCAAAGAGCGCCCGTGCTCCCGCGCCGACGAACTCCAGAGGGCGCGGGCGAGGGCGAACTTGCCTTCCGCGGTGATCCGAAGGTCCTGGCCGCCGACGCGCTCAACCGCCTCTCTGAGCGTCACCACGGCGACGTGAGCGTCCCCCTCGGCGAGCTCGAGCTTGCCGAGATCGAGCAGCCCGTAGCCGACATAGAAGGAGCTCGCGTTCTGCTGCCTGAACGTCGACAGCGCCTTGTCGAGCGCAAGATGCGCGTCAGCGTATCGCCTCAGTCCCGTGAGTATCTCGGCTTGATTCACCAGGTTGATGGCGACCCGCGTGCTGTCGATTCCGAACAACCCGGTAAAGATTTCGACCGCCCGGGCCATCAGCGGTGCGGCCTCTGCGTCGCGATTGAGCGCGTGGAGCTTGATCGCCACGTTGGAGGCAGAGACCGCGACGTCGAAATGTGTCGGGCCGAGTGCGGCCTCCTTGAGCGCCAACACCTTCTGGCTCTCCAGCAGCGCCTCTTCGTCGTGGCCTTCGTCCGACGAGACGTCGGCCTCCGCGTCGGCAATCCAAGCCTCGAGGATCGGGTGGCCGGGGAAGCGCGCCAGCACGGCCTGACTGTGTCGGAGCGCGATTCGCGCGACGCGGGTGTCGTGGAAGCGCCCCGCATAAAGACCGCCCAAATAGTAGTTGGCCTCGATCAAGACCTGATCGTGGCGGGAGGCTTCGGCAGCGAACACCGCCTCCTCGAGCTCTCTCGTCGCCTTGGTGACGTCGGTACAGGTCTCGCCGAGTCGGCCAAAGGCGAGGTGCGCCTCCGCCTCGAGCGGCAGATAGCCGAGTGCGTCGGCCGCCGAAATGGCCGCGTTGGCGGCAGAAACCGCCTGGTGGCACTGCCCGGAATCGCCGAGCGCCTTCACCTTGGCCAGTTGCTCGCGGGCGACGGCCACCTTGGCGCGCGCCGCCGGATCGTCAGGCGGCTTGATCACCGCGCGCAACAGAGCGACGTCAGCGCAGCGATCGAGGGTGGGGAGTGCGCTGGCGGCGCTGACGGCGTTGTCGACCACGCCACTGTCGGCGGTCAGGAAGACGTCGCCGAGCGCGCGCACGCTCGACAGGCGTTCGCCGAGGCATGCCATGCGGAGATCGAGCACTTCGGCCGACTGTTCCCCGCGCACCTGCGTCGCCTGGCAGGTCTCGCCGTACATGACGGTCCAGTGTGCGAGGTACCGGTCGACGAGCGTGGTCACGCCCGCGAAGGCGC
>JADGRB010000490.1 GCA_017881315.1 Pseudomonadota bacterium | reverse complement strand
GACGCGCGGTAGCGCTGCTCTCCATGCCGGCCGGCGCAACCCGGCGTCCTGCACGTGCACTGCTCATAGAATCGGTCCCGGTGTTGAAATGGGGGTTGCCCGACGCGGGCGACGGTTCGCGTTAGGGTCGAAAGCCGGACCGGGGTCTGACCCAGCATGGGTCTGGACCCTTGGTGTCCTTTGGGTGAAGTGTCGACCTCGGTCCGTGCTTTCGGGAACCGGTCTGACCTGATAGGAGCGTTTGCCGACGTGATCTGTTTGAGCGTCGATCCCCACCGGGACGTTGTCGGCCGGTCCGTTCGCCGTAGCTGCGCTGTGCGCGACCGAAGGAGGGTTTCATGAGCAGGAATGTCAGGCGCGGGCCGGGCCCGTCGAGCACGTTGATCACGCCCGACCGGGCGGGGAACGTGGTCGGGGTCGATCCGCACAAGCGGACGCTGACCGCGACCGTCGTCGATCCGCGTGGCGGGGGTCCTCGCGAGCGAGCACTTCCGTGTCTCGGGCGACGGGCACCGGGCGCTTGAGGCGTGGGCGCGCCAGTTCGGTCAGATCGTGCGTTGGGGGATCGAGGGCGCCTCGGTCTGGGGCCGGCACACCGCGATCTTCCTGGTCAGTCGCGGCGATGACGTGCGTGATGTGTGCCCGAACCGCACCGGCCGCCAAGACCGCGCGCGCCAGCGCGGGAAGTCAGACACGCTTGACTCCGAGCGGATCGCGCGCGAGACGCTCGCGCATCCGCTGTTGCCGCGGGCGTTCAAGCGCTCAGGCGATGTCGCGGGTCCCGACGAGCAGACCGAGCTGTTGTCGGTGTGGTGGAAGGCGCGCCGCTCGCTGCTCAAGAGCCGCCAGCACCTGTTGAGCGAGGCCGAGGCGCTGCTTGGCGATTTGCCGATCGCGCTGATCGAGCAGCTGCCCGATCGCAAGGCGGTACGTCCCAGGCTCGCGGCGCTCGCCGGCGTGACCCGCCGGCGACGGTTCGATCCGCCGACCACGCTCCGGCTCAGGCTGCTCGGCGAGTACCACGCGCAGATCGCCAAACTCGACGCCCAGGAGAAGCAGGTCACCCGCGAGCTGCGCACGCTCGTGGACGCGAGCCCCACCACGCTCGAGCAGCTCTGTGGACTGTCGACCGTGTCCGTCGCGGAGTTGCTGGTCGAGGTCGGCGACCCGCGCCGGTTCACCGAAGGCGGGTTCGCACGCTTCAACGCGACCGCGCCGTTGGCGGCCTCGACCGCGGAGGGGCCCGGCGAGCCGGTCCGCCACCGCCTCAACCCCGGCGGCAACCGGCGCGTGAACGCGATCCTGTACCGGATGGCGATCACCCAGCTGCGCTGCGAACCACGCGCCCAGGCGCTCTACGCCAACGCGCGCGCCCACGGACACACCAAGAAGGAGGCCCGCCGGATCCTCAAACGACACCTCTCAGACGTCGTCTACCGCCGCATGATCCGCGACCTGCCAGACCACGACACCGCCGATCCTCGCCTCGTCGCTGCCTGACCCCCCCGCCGCAACACACCCCCCCGGCCGTCAAGCCGCACCGCGAAATCCAGCGGCACGGAACGCCGCGCCTGAAATCCGGACGATCATCGCGGGGGACTCGCCCGTAGGGCGTCGTAAACCGCTGATCCCGCGAACACCTCGCCTCACCGGCCGAGACGTCCAGACATCGCTCCCCATCCAACGGCCCTTCGCTGCGCCGTCTCACACCGTGAGCTCGCCGCATCGGCCGGGGCCCAAGCTGCCGCTACTTGACATAGGAGCTTCATCCTAGGCTGGTTGTTGCCTCGACCGCCGCCAGGAGAGGGCTTTGCATTGCCTGCCCCCTGTGTGGAGGGCCTTTCGTGGACCAGCCCCTCTCGGCGGTGGTGAGGTGCCGCAAGCGGCAACAGGACGTAGCCCCACTTTGAGGGCCTGTCTATAGGCATCCGCAACGGTACCTCTTTGGTCGGGGCGCTGTGAAGTGTTCTTTGACCAAGAGAGGTAGTTCAGATGAGAAGTTACGCCGGCGTTGATTGGGCGTCGGAGAAGCACGATGTGCTCGTCGCGGACGCGGCGGGTGAGCGGTTGTTATCGGCGACGTTCGCGCACGACGAGCAGGGTGTGCGGTCCTTGTGCCGGGCGCTGGTGCGCCTGGAAGTGGAGTTGGTCGCGATCGAGCGGCCTGACGGGCTGCTGGTCGAGCGGCTGCTGGACGCGGGGCTGCGGATCCTGGCGCTGCATCCCAACCAGGTCGCGGCCACCCGCGATCGGTTCAGGGTCTCGGGCGGGAAGTCCGATCGGTTCGACGCGTTCGTGTTGTGCGAGCTGGCGCGCACCGATCACCACCGCTTCCGGGTCTTGGAGCCCGACAGCGATCAGACCAAGGCGCTGCGGGCGCTGACCCGAGCACGCGAGGATCTGGTCGGCACCAGGACCGCGTTGACCAACCAGCTGCGCGCGGAGCTTGAGCGGTTCTGGCCCGGCCCGCTGGGGCTGTTCACGGACCTGCACAGCCGGATCTCGCTCGCGTTCCTTGAGCGCTACCGGAGCCCCGCGGACACGCGCGGTTTGGGAGAAGCGCGCCTGCAAGGGTTTCTGGCCCGGGAGCGCTACACAGGCCGCCAGAAGCCCGCGCAGCTGCTCGCCAAGCTCCGCCGCGCGCCCGAGGCCCGGGTCGGCGAGCTCGAGCTGCGTACCCGCCGCCAGCTGGTCCTGAGCTTGGTCACGACGATCAAGACGCTGAACGAGCAGATCAAGCAGTTGGAGCGCCAGATCGCGACCGCCATCCGCGAGCATCCCGACGGCCAGGTCTTCCTGTCGCTGTTCAAGAATCCCAGCAGCGTGATCTGCGCCGCGGAGCTGTTGGCGGAGATCGGCGACTGCCGCGCGCGCTACCCAACCCGCGACACGCTCGCCGCCGACGCCGGCCAGGCCGCCGTCGCCAAGGAGTCCGGCAAATACAAAGCCGCCAGCTTCCGCTGGGCGTGCAACAAGCGCCTACGCGGGGCGGTC
>JADGRB010000230.1 GCA_017881315.1 Pseudomonadota bacterium | reverse complement strand
AGCTCGCGAGCCGAAGGGTCGAGGGCCGCGAGCAACCCACCGACCTCTGCCGCGAGCGCGGGCCAGATCTGCGCCGCACGCAGCGCCGCCTCCGCCGCCGCGTCGAACTTCGAGCGATCTCCGCTCCGCGCCGACTCGAGGAGCTCACGGAGCGGCCTCTCTGCGCGCGCCGACGGGAAGTCGAGCGTGTCGCGGGGCGCCCTCGTGCCGCCGGCCAGCAGGCACTCCCAGCCGATCCAGCCGGACCACGTCGGCGGTGCCACGCGATCGAGGGCCGCCAGGATATGGAGCGCCAGATGCGGGCGGCCGCTGTAACGGCGGACGCGCGCCAGCGTGATGTTGGCCAGGTACTCGTGATGGGACAGGGCTTCGCTTTGCGCCATGCGCGACGCGCGGCGACTGAGATCGATCGCTTCGACCAGCGCACCATTGGACAACGCCGCCAATGCGCGGATGACGTTTGCGTCAACCACGGTAGCCGCGGCCGATTGCCGGGAGGCCTCGTCGCCGAGGTCCCGGGCCGCGGTATCGATCCCGCTGATTTCGCCGGCCAGGACCCGCTGCCAAAGACGCGCGGCCACGATCGCGACGTCGCCAGAGCCGTCGCGATTCCCCGCCGCCGTGCCGAGTGAAGCGTGCAGGTCGGTCCATTCGGCCAACATCGGGCCATTCAGGGCGGCGAACGCCACCCGTTCCATCACGACGCACACCTGTGTCACGCCCGCGCGGGCCTCCCCCGCTGAATCGGCGAGGCGGCGAGCGTCGGAGACCGAGGGAGCCGAACCTCGACCGGTGTCGAACGACCAGCGCACCGCCTCGAGCGCCATCCCCCAAGCGCGCTCTCCGGGTGCGACACTTCCCGACAGCTGCGACACCAGCGTGTCTAGGCCCCTCAGATCGCCGTGCTCGGCCGACTGGAAGCTGATTCGCGCAGCCGCTGTTAGGACGCCGTCGACTCGGGCCATGAGTGGCGGGGGGCCAAGCTGTATACTCGCGGAATGAGCGTGGGTCTTCCCCTCGGCCCGCCGCGGACGCCACCATACACCTTCGTCGCATCGATTGCGCGCGGTGGAATGGGGTACGTGGAGCTCTGTTGTCGCCGCGAGGGACGATTCCTGCGCTGGTGCGGGCGCAAACGAATCCACGAGAGCTATCGATCGGACCTCCGGTTCCGTTCGATGTTCATGGACGAAGCGCGGTTGGCCGGCCTCGTGCGACACCCGAACGTGGTCGGCGTGTCCGACGTCGGGGAGGACGACGACGGGCCGTATCTCATCATGGACTACGTGGAAGGCGTGTCGCTGTCACGCGCCATCCGCCAGACTGTCCGCTCAGCCCACGAGATCCCGATGCAGGTCGCCATCCGGATCTGCCGCGAGGTGGCCCTGGGCCTGCACGCCGCGCACGAGGTGCGCTCCGAGGACGGAATGGTCCTGCAGCTCGTTCACCGGGACGTCTCTCCGCAGAACGTCCTCATCGGCTTCGACGGAAGCGTCCGCGTCACTGACTTCGGGATCGCCAAGGCGCTCGGCAACGCCAGCCAGACCAACGCCGGCGTCCTGAAGGGAAACATGGGCTACCTCTCGCCGGAGCAGCTGCGGTTCGAGGAGCCCGATCGCCGCTCCGACATCTTCTCCCTCGGTGTAACCCTCTACGAGCTCTTGAGCGGCGCGCGCCTCTACCCGAACACCGACGGCTTCGACGGCACGCGCCGGATCCTGAGCGAGCCGCCGCCCGACATCGGAGAGGTACGCAGCGACGTTCCGCCCGAGCTGGTCGAGCTTTTGTTCGAGATGCTGGCCAAAGACCGCCAGGCCCGTCCTGCGACGGCCCTCGAGATCGCCGGTCGGATGGAGGGGATCCTCGCGGCGCTCATCTCAGAAGAAGGTTCGGTGACCGTCGCCGACTACATGGACCAGTACTTCGCGCTCGAGCATCAGCAGCATCGCGCTCACCTCGCCCAGCATCTCAAGCGGCTCAATGACGGCTCTCTGATCACGTCGCGATCGATGGCCGCCCTGCCGGCCGTGCCAAGCGCGGCGCCGCAACCGCTGACCCCGCCTGTGCGACACCGCAATCGCCTGCGCTGGCTTTCGCTGGGCGCCGCCGCGGCTGGAATCATACTGCTCGTCGAGCACGGAGGCTCCGGATCTCGGGCGACCCGGCCGCCGGCGGCTATCGCTCCTCCGCGATCGGACCAGGCGGCGACGGCGCCATCCGCTGCGCCAGGGACACCGGAACGATCCGCCATCGCTGTCGTGGTAGAGCCGGCGCCGACGGAAAACACGGCGGTCCCCGCCACGGAGACGACGGCGCCGCGATCGACGGCCAGAATACACGCCAGCTCTCGCCGGGCCCGCGCGGCCGGCTCGCATCCGGTGGCAACGCGCAAGCGATCGCGCACGGAGCGCCATCCCCTCCCTGCTGCCGGCGGTCCGGGACAGCTCGCAGTGCCCCTCTTCACGCAGTGGCGCTGATCGCGCCAACGGATGGCCTGACCGGGCATTTCGTTCCGGCGCGAGTAGGCAGGCGAGGACGCACGCAGTCCTCGTAAGCCCGGGCCGTTCGCGGTTGACTCCCATCTACAACCAGCTCGTGGCAATCAAACTATGACGTGACAACTCCGTGCGCGGAGGCCCACCGGCGTTCGCCTGGTTCATCTCGGCGCGTTACTTCCGCGCAAACTCCGTCAGCATCCCCGGCCGCGAACGGGACCGGAGGAGGCATCAGTCGTGCAGACGGCCTCCCTTGGCTAGTCAGGAGGACGCCATCGATGCAAACAGGACGCACGAGCCTGCAAGGACCATTGGGAGGCGCCGTCGCTTTCATTCTCCTGGCCAGCGCCCGGCCTGCCCCGGCGAAGACGCTGATCGACTACTTTCAGCCGACGCCGATCGTCTGCCCCTTGACCTCCCAGACCTGGGGCGCCTCCGGCGTTGTGCCGCGCGACGTCTGCAACGGATTGGAAGACGCAACCAACGCCGCGTGGCAGTACTGGGACGGAAAGATTCTCCTGGGCGCGGACGGCAAGTACCACCTCTACGCCGGCCGCTGGCCACAAAACAAAGGCTTCGCCGACTGGCCCAACTCCGTCATCGTCGAAGCCGTCAGCAACGCCACCTCGATCGGGTCGTATGTGCCGCTCACAACGGCGCCGTTCACGGGAAAAGAGCAGAACGTGACCGGCGTCGACCTCGATACCGGCGGGTTCTTACTCCTCGACAGCCCAGGCAAGATCTACGAGACGACCTCGCTCAGCGGCACCTGGACTGCGACCGGAACGCTCACCATCACCGCCAACGGATCCACGGTCTCCACGGCGACGACGGAGAACCAGAGCATCTGGCAGAGCCTGGACGGGTCGTTCCTGATCATCAGTCGCACGTTCCAGGAAATGACCAGCGCCAAGAACGTTCTCGGACCTTACGTCATCCAGGCCACCATCCCGAACCTGCAGTCGCAGGGCTACGAGGATCCCGTCGTCTGGTGCAGCGGCGGCCAGTACCACCTCGTCGCCAACATGTACAACGCGCGCAAGGCGACGCACTTCACGTCGAACGACGGGGTTCACAACTGGGTCAACCAGGGGCTCGCCTATGATCCCACCGCGGACTTCATCCGGTACACCGACGGAACCGTCAACCATTGGTACAAGCTCGAGCGTCCGGGCGTGTTCATGGAGAGCGGACACGTCACCGCGTTCACCTTCGCGGCCATCGATGTCGACAAGAGTCTCGATCTGGCCAACGACAACCACGGCAGCAAGATCGTCGTCGTCCCGTTCGACGGCGCCGGCTTCGATCGTGACAATCCCGGGCCGGGCTCGGCGGCTTGCCCGATCGATGTCGGCGGCGGCGGCGCGAGCGGAAGCGGAATGGGCGGCGCCGCGGGTGGAGGCGGCGGGGCCGGCGGCGCAGGCGGTCGCGGAGCGGCGGGCGCCCGCGGGACGGGTGGGACCGGTGGCCTCGGCGGGATCAGCGGCGAAGCAGGCCGCGCGGGTGCGGCAGGATCTGGCGGGAAGGCGGGAGCCGCGGGCGGCTCGACCGGCGGCGCGGCGAACGGCGGGGGTATGGGGGGGAACACGAACACGGGCGGTCATGGCGGCGTTGCGCTGGCGGACGCCGGGATGGACAGGCAGGGCGCGGGAGGCGCCGCGGGGACGACGGCCGGCGAGGCGGGCAGCCCCGGTTCGGCCGGCGGCAGCCCCGGTTCGACCGGCGGCGGCGCGAACGGCGCGCAAGCGACCGGCTGCGCGTGCGAGGTCGGGGACCGAGGAGATGGTTGGATCTCCGCCGCCGTCCTCCTCATGCTGGCGGCGGTGGTGGTGCGGCGCCGTGCTTGAGGCGCGGCCGAAGGAGACGCTGGCCTCGATCGGAATCGCGGCGCTCCTCAGCCTCTGCAGCCTGCCGGCCCATGCGGGCAACTACGTGTTCGCGACCTTCACCGGCGACGCGCTACCCGACGAGCAGCTCTCGACCTATAGATCCTCCGACGCGCTGAACTTCACCCTGGTCGCCAACACGGGCTTCGCCGGACCGAGCGGTGCGCTGCGCGATCCAAGCATCATGCGCCACACCGACGGACGGTACTATGTTGCGTACACCGATCCGCTCGGCGCCGGCTGCTGCGGGAAGGAGGACCACTTCAGCATCGCGGCCAGCGACGATCTCGTGCACTGGACCAACCTCACGACCGTACCGGGCGGCGTCCCTGGCCTGGCTCATGTGTGGGCGCCGGAGTGGTTCGTCGACGGGGGAACGGTGATGATCATCGCCAACATCGACACCCTGAACACCGACAGCGACTTCAAGCCGTATCTGTTCACGGCGAAGGACCAGACGCTGGCGACCTGGAACGGCCCCACGCCGCTCGGCCTCGGTCCGAACTACATCGACACTTTCGTGCTGAAGACGAACGGCACCTACCATGCGTTCCTCAAGAACGAGAGCACCCGCTACGTCGAGCATGCGACGGCGGCGAAGGTGACGGGGCCCTGGACATTGGTCGGAACCGGGAATTGGGCCGGCTGGGGGTCCGGGATGGAAGGCCCGTGCATCACCACGCTCGACGACGGGAACTGGCGGATCTTCCTGGATGGCCAGGGTGCTGTCGGCTTCCTTTACGCCGACAGCCGCGATCTGATGACGTGGTCCAAGACCGCACCCCTGCCGCTGCTGGCAAATGTCGTCCGCCATGGCACGGTGTTTCGGGACCAGCCACTCGCGGGAGCGGGCGGCGCGATGGGCTCGGGAGGCGCGGCGGGCTCGGGGGGTGCGGCAGGGTCGGGGAACGCCGGCCACGCGGGGGGCGCCGGCGGGATCGGGTCGAAGCCAGGGGGCGGCGCCGGAGCGGACGGCGGGACGAGCAAGGCATCAGGCATCGCCGGCATCGATGGCGGCGCGACCAGCCCTCCAAATACGATTCACGACGGCGCGGCAGCAACCGGGGGAAGCACCGCGGGAGACAGCACTGCCGACGCCATGGTTGTCGGGGGTACCAATGGCAGGAGTGGCGACGCGTCGGGGGGCGCTGGCGGCACCGGAGCTCCGGGCGCCACGACGGCCGACGGGGCCTCAGGTGACAGCCAGACCGGTTCTGGCAGCAGCCGGCAAGGATGCAGCTGCGCCGCCGACGGGAATCCGTCCGTTGACTTCCGCGTGGCGCTTCTCGCGGTCATCGCGCTGTGCTTGCTCCGCCGGCCCGCTCGGAACTCGCACGCCTTTCATTCCAGGCTCGCGCGATTCGCGCCACGGTGGTTAGCCCGGTCGAAACGTCGGCCGCGCTAGCCTGCCGAACATGCAGGTCTCTGCGGAGAAGCATGTACTGAGGACGACGGCCGGTCTCAATCGACGGGTGGGACTACCTGCGCCTCGAAGCGGGCGCCATGTAGACACCTGGTGACGCGCAGCAAGCGCGCAATCGTCGTAAGCGCCGCCTTCGCCCGCGAATCATATCGTTCGAGGCCCTACCGGAGGCCCCCATGACACGCGCATTTCCACTCCGTCGACTCACCCTCGGGCTCTTCATCAGCCTCACCGTCTCCGGCTCTGCTTGCTCGTCCGGCAACGGCGCAGGCGGAAGCGGCGGAGAGACTGGTGGGAACAGCCCCACCGGAGGCAACACAGGCGGCTCGAGCGCCGGAGGCGGGGGTGGAACGTCGAGCGGCGGCGCGACCAGTTCGGGGGGAGCGACCGCCTCGGGCGGTGCGACCGGCTCGGGTGGTGCGACCAGCTCGGGTGGTGCGACCGGCTCGGGCGGCGCGACCGGCTCGGGCGGCTCGACCAGCTCGGGCGGTGCGACCGGCTCGGGTGGCGTAGCCGGCGGAAAAGGCGGCGCGACCGGTTCGGGCGGCTCGGCGGGATCACCAGGTCAAGCGAACCGGGTGCGAACGATCATCCCCTTTGACGCCGGGTGGTTCTTTCACTACGGCGACGCGACGGGCGCGAGCGCGACGACGTTCGCCGACAGCGGGTGGCGGACGATCAACGTGCCGCACGACTGGAGCGTCGAGGGGCCGAGCCCGCCCTCCAATCCGTTCTCGCAAGCCGCCGCGACCACCGGCCGGGGCGGTTACGTGCCGTCGGGCATCGCCTGGTACCGGAGACACTTCACGCTGCCGCAGTCGTTGTCGGGACAAAAGGTCGCCATCGAGTTCGACGGCGTCATGGCGAACAGCGACGTCTACGTCAACGGCGTGCTGCTGGGACACCACCCGTACGGCTACGTCAGCTTTCGTTACGACATGACCGCGAACGTACAGTTCGGCGGCGCCGACAACGTCGTGGCCGTGAAGACCGACACGACCGTCCAGCCGGCCGAGCGGTTCTTCGCGGGCGCGGGGATCTATCGCCACGTCCGCCTCATCGCCACCGACGCCGTGCACGTCGCCCAGTACGGCACGTTCGTGACGACGCCCAGCCCCACCACCGCTTCGGCGACGGTGCGCGTCCAGACGACCGTCCAGAACGACGGCAGCGCATCCCAGAGCGTGACGGTCCAGGGAATCGTGAGCGATCCGTCGGGCGCGGCGCTGGCGCCGGTCACGGCCGCCGCGCAGACGATCGCTGCGGGCACGTCGGTCGGCTTCGCCTTCGACGTGCCGGTGCAGAGCCCCAAGCTGTGGGATTTGACCACGCCCAACATGTACCAGCTCGTCACCCGCGTCCAGGTGAGCGGGGCCACCGTCGACGATGACGTCACGCCGTTCGGGATTCGCTCCCTGACCTTCGCCACCGGGATGCAGCTCAATGGAAAGGCGGTCAAGTTCCAGGGCGTCGCGAACCATCAGGACTTCCACGGTCTCGGTATGGCGGCGCCACAACGGGCGATGCAACGGCGGCTCGCGCAGCTCAAGGCCCTGGGCGTCAACGCCATCCGCACGGCGCACGATCCGCCCAGCCCCGAGTTCCTCGACCTCACCGACCGGATGGGCTTCCTGGTGCTCGACGAGTTCGTCGACGTCTGGACCGCCCACAAGTACACCGACGTCGGCGACTACGCGGCCTACTTCAACAAGACGGCCACCACGCCGACAGGGATGCCGCCGCTGCCAAACGTCACGGGCGTCAGCAACACCGGCGCGACCTGGTGGCAGGTGGATCTGACCGGCTGGATCATGCGGGATCGCAACCACCCCAGCGTGGCGCTCTACAGCCTGGGCAACGAGATCCACGACTCGCTCGCCACGCGCACGCCGATCCTGACCAAGATGGTCGCCATGAGCCACGCGCTCGATCCGTCCCGCGGCGACACCCAGGCGCTGCTCGACCCCGGGACCGCGGGGGACGTCGGCGGCGCCACCAACACGCTGCTCGACGTCTGGGGCGACAACTACAACGTGGCGAACTGCCTGACGGCGATGACCAGCGCGCCGACGAAGTCGGGCCTTCTGACCGAAATGGGGACCGAGACCAGCACCTGGGCGACCGTCAAGGCCAACGCGGGGCTGACCGGCGAGT
>JADGRB010000489.1 GCA_017881315.1 Pseudomonadota bacterium | reverse complement strand
GAATAGAGCTTGCGGCCGTGCGTCGCCTCGTCGTTCGACTGGCTGACGCGCGTGATCCCGGGGTACGGTTGGCGGCACAGGAACGGCGCCCAGCGCAGCTCGTCGTCGACGCGGCCCCAAGCCGTGTACTCGGCGGCGATCGCCAACGCCTGCTCTTCGAACGGGGTGAGGGCGCGGTCGGCGGACGCGTCGATGGCGCCGCCCGTCGATCCGGCGGCGCCCGCCGATCCGGCGGCGCCGCTCGTGCCGGCGCTACCCGTCGTCCCGGCGGTTCCTGCCGTTGCGGCGTTCTTGCCTCCGCCGCACGCGCCTGTTGCAACAAAAGCCATCAAACAAGCCAAGGGAAGGTTACGCATGGCGCAAGCGTACCACCGGCACAGGCGCGTCGCGGCGAGCAACCGTGACTTCGCTACATATCGGCAGTCGGCAAGTCTGCGCCGAAAAAGATGTCGACTGGCGCCGAAGGATCGCGAGCACTAACGACGCCGGCCGAGCACGACGGCCGAGGCCGTAACGATCGTTCAAGCGACTCGTTACACCGCCGTTACAGGTGCCGAAAGAGCGCGCCGTCGTTGGAAGTTTTCTGTGACCCCATCGGGAATCGGAAGCATCCCAGACAGCACGAAACAGCGCGAGGATTCGTCATCTCCGACGGAGAATCCAGAAACGAGATCGTCGAAAAGGCCTCGTCACACTGAACGGTAGCAAAGTAGCAAAATTCGCTGCAATTGCGCGAAGTGCTTTGAGAAATTACGATCTACATAGGGCACTCGAGGTACTGGAGGAGCTGAAACGGCTCGGAGATGGGCGTGAGCAGTGAAGAGGCGTAAGCCGCTCCTCCCGAGCTGAGAGGGACGGGCAGTATCGGAGTTTGGGGGAAGGTCGGCGTCGCCGGAACCGACCCGCATCGCCGTGACGACAGCGCCCGTGTTGCAGACGCCCGCGACGAGCACTGAAAACGGCGGGTCTGGGACGCGACGCGGTTACCAGAACGCTCTCTACCGGACAGACAACAACGTGCGCGCCGGGACTTCGGGCCTCAAGCGCCCTGCACGCCGCCTCCCTTCTCGCCCTGGTCTGACGTTCGCTCACTTGAAGTCCGCCTCCGCTGCCGCCGACGTCGCGGTACAATTCTCCCATGGCAAACCTTTGGGCCAATCGCGGGGTGAGTGCGGCGGTGCTGTTGCTCGGCCTCCTCGGAGGTCGCGGGGCGTCAGCTCAGGACAGGACGGCGGATCAGGAGCAGGGACAGCCGCAGGCGGCGTCCCCGCCGGCCAACGCCACCACGCCTCGGACGCCGCCGGCCGCGGACGACAGCGAGGAGCCTCGGCGGGCGCGCGCGCCGGCGGGGGTGGTGCCGCCGGGGGGCCACGCAATCCGGCGCAACGGCGACGATGAGGACAATCGGCCGCCCCGGAACCCGGTCTGGGGGCTGATGCTGGTGTTCGGTTTCGGCGGCGGCGGCGACGATCTGGTGAAGGTCTCGCTGAGCGACGGCAGCACTCAGACCTTGAGCGCGGGTGACGGGATCGATGGCTCGCTCGGGCTGATGTTGACGCCGGTCTGGGTGGGCGATGCGCTGGGTATCGGGGTCAGCGGGACGCTGGGGTACAAGGGCTGGTCGGTGGGGGGCTCGAACGGCGACATCTCGATCGGGAGGTTCCCGTTCACGGCGGGCGTCCACCTGCTCCCGCGGGTCGCCCACAACTGGCTCCTCCTGGCGCGCGGCGGAATCGACAAGGAGGCCGACGTTTCCGTCTCGTGCAGCGGCGTCATTTCGTGCACGAACCCTGATGCGACCGCCAACCTGGGCTGGTTCGGCGAAGCGGGCTTCTACTACACGTTCGACATTCTCAAGCTCAACCCGGATCTCCCCAAGCCGGAGCAACACGGCGCGTATTCGCTGACGTTCCGCTACACGAAGCTGACGTACACCGCGTCCGACGCAGCTGGCGGCGGAACAGCCGACGCCTCGAGCTTCATGATCTACAACACCTTCTATTACAACCCGTGAGGCGCCCTACCCGGCGATGACCCGGGCCAGGTGTCGGACGATCGCGTCGAGCGCGGGCGGTTCTCGCCTCCCTCGGGATGATGAGGTCGACGAAGCGCTGGAGGGCTGGAGGAAGGCCAGGTGCATGGGCCGCACGGTGGCGTCGTACTGCGCGCGCACCTGGGCGAACGTGCGGCCGCGCTGCTCGATGTCCCGCTCCATTCGGCGCATGAGCCGGATGTCGGCGTCGGTGTCGACGAAGAGCTTGAGGTCCATCTGCGCGCGCAGCCGCTCGTCGGCCAGGATCCCCTCGACCAGCACGACGGCGGCGGGAGCGACCCGCCGGGTCCTTGCGGCGGACGTCCGCGAAAGTCGTGGTGCGGGATCTCCACCGACTGCCCGGCCCGCGTGGCCGTGCTGTGATTGACCTGAGCTCTAGTCGCCCGAAAACGAGATGCTTTGAAGATGACCGTCCGCGATCCGCGAGCGGATTCGATCGCTTCGCGTCATCGAGATTTGAAAGAATTCACGGATCCCGGGGACTAGCCCGATCAACCCGCCTCCCTCGGCCACGTCGCGTCCGACGAGGGGACAGGTAAGACAAAGCGCGGTTTCTTGGACCGAGCCGCCATTTCCGAACGCCCGATAGTCGCCCGTCTGTCAACTGCGCGCCAGCCTACCCGAGCCTTCCCCCTCTACCGGGGTTCAATCCGTAGCGTTCAGCCGGCTCACCACGACGCGCCCGGTGTAAGGTCGACGTCATCATGCGGGTCGAGCTGTGCAAGAAGTCCGTCGAGCGGCTGGTGCCCGATCTCGCCCCTCTTCTCTCCGCCCTCCGCGATCGCGAATACACCCCGGTCGTGAAGGACTGCCTCGACCGCTGCCAGCGTTGCGATCTCGGCTTCGTGATGGCAACCGCCGACGGCACGCCGCTGAGCGCCTCTACCCTCGACCAACTCCTGGGCGACCTGGACGCCCTGGCGGCCGAAGAGGCCTGAACGGC
>JADGRB010000229.1 GCA_017881315.1 Pseudomonadota bacterium | reverse complement strand
GTGCCGGAAGCGCCGCCGCGGCCCGCCGCGCCTGTACCGGCTGCGCCGCTCGTGCCTGCTGAGCCGTTCGTGCCCGCCGCGCCGCTTGTGCCCGCGGTGCCGTTGGTGCCGGAAGCGCCGCCGTGTCCGGCCGCGCCGCCGCTCCCCGATTTTCCGCCCGCTCCGGTGCCTGCGTCACTGCCCGTTCCCGAACCTCCGCTCGAGCAGCCGAACGTCAACAATGCGATCGAGATCAAACATCGGCGCGCGCGCATGACAAAACGGTACCACGGGTCCGCGCGGCTCAGTCCGGTGTCGTTCGGTCCGCACCGGCGGGCACGACCTCTCAGGGGCGCGCCTCGGTCGTGTGACCTGGGTTCCGGGCGCGCCGCGCACCGGGAGGCGTGAACCGGCGGCACGAACGGGGAAGCGCCCGTGGCCGCGATCACCGCGCTGCCGACGAGCGGGCGCGGACCTGGCGCGACGCTCGATGGCCCGTGGCTTGCGATGCCCGACCGGCAAAGGAGCACCTTATGAAGCGCGCCCAAGTTCTTCCCCTGTTCGCCATCGCTTTCGTCGGTCTGTTTTCGGCCGGCGGCTGTTTCCGGGTACGAGATCCAAATGGCACCGGTTACGGCGGTTCCACGTACACGCCCTGCGTCTGCGACGCGGATTGTCCATCCGGCCAGATCTGCGATCAGTGGACCGGTGAATGCCAGATCGGTGGATCGACCAGCGGTGGTGGGGCGGGGCACGGCGGCGCTGGCGCGGTCGACGGCGGTCAGGCGGGGGGCCGTGGGGGCGCGCATGGGAGCGGCGCGGCGGGTGGAACTGGCGCAACCGGCACCGGCGCGGCGGGTGGAACTGGCGCAACCGGTACCGGTGCGACGGGTGGAACTGGCGCGACCGGTAGCGGCGCGACGGGCGGAACTGGCGCGACCGGCACCGGCGCGACGGGTGGGGCGGGGGGGACGTCGATGCCGCCGACCTCTTGCGAAGCGACCAGCGACTGCGGTCCAGGTGACTGCTGCGTGTCGGGAGCTTGCAGGCCCCTTCCGCCCGGGACGCCGCTTTGTCACTTCAACAGCGAATGCGGTGTCGGCGCGCGCTGTCTGGACGGTGCCTGTCAGCCAGGGTGCGCAACCAAAGCCGACTGCGGCACGGGTGACATCTGCGCGAGCGGTTTCTGCCAGCCGAACGCGGGTGGCGGAGGCGCTTGTGTGCTGAATGGGGACTGCCCGGCGCCGGCGCGCGATACCTGCATCAACGGCAGCTGCCATGGCGCGTGCACCAGCGACAGCGATTGCGGTCCGCACGACATGTGCTCCGACGGCCTCTGTCAGCCCGACGATCGCCCGCACCCGAGCTGCCGGGCCAACGCCGACTGCTCCGGCGGCCGCACCTGCGTGGACGGATTCTGTCGGGACAGCTGCCGCAGCGATGCCGATTGCTGTACCTGCACGGCAGCCTCGGTCTGTGGCCTGGGGGGATTCTGTGAAACGCCGGGCGAGGCCTCGCCCCAGTGCCAGCTGAACGCCGAATGCGGGGGCACCCGCTCCTGCGTCGACGCGCGCTGCATGTAAGGCCCACGACCACCCGACCGGTCGGTGGAGCTGCCACCGGCGGGTCGGCCGCCGGGCCGGTCGGGTTCGTATTTTGGGGGTTTTCCCAAGGTTTCGGGCGTTTTGTTGAGCCGTCGGGGCGGTCGGGTGGAACTCCTTCTATGACCCTCCAGCGGGACCATCGGGGTCCCGGGACCGGGCGGTCGCTCGTGTATCATTTGAACTCGATGAAAGCGTCGCGCACCGATCGTCCCGCCTTGATCGCGTACCTGCCCAGCGCGACGCTGGCGGACGCCGATGACGTCGCGCTCGTGCGTGGTCTGGTGGCCGGCGACCCCCGCGCGACCCGGGAGGCCTGGCGCCGGTTCGGGCCGATGGTCCGCCGGATCTTGCTGCGCACGCTCGGTCCCGAGAGCGAGCTCGAGGATCTGTCGCAGGAGGTGTTCATCACCTTCTTCGATCGCGTCAAGACCTTGCGCGATCCGAGGACACTCACCGCCTTCATCATGTCGATCACGACCTTCAAGATCCGCCATCACTTGAGATGGCGGTGGCTCCGCCGATGGCTGGTGCTGCCAGGTCAGGTGGAAAAGCTGGAGCTGCGCAGTTTCCAGCCGAACGCGGAGGCGCGCGAGGCGCTGGTCCGCTTCTTCAAGATCCTCGATCGTCTGAACGCCGTCGATCGAACGGCCTTCACGCTTCGTTTCGTCGAAGAGCTCGAGCTGCGCGATGTCGCGGCTGCGCTGGATCTGTCTCTGGCGACGACCAAACGGCGGCTCACCCGCACCTGGAAGCGGCTCGCCTGCCTGGTGCGCACCGACCCGGCGCTGAGCGAGCTCCTGCCGGCATTCGACAAGGGGATCGAGGGAGGAGCTTCGGTATGAGGGGGACGCGGGATGATTTGCGACCGACGGGCGGGCCGGTGGACGCTGGCGACGAGGCCTTGCGTCGGCTGGTGCGGCTGACGCGGGAAACGCTGAGCGAGGAGGCGACCCGGGAGGTCTGGCCGGTGGACGAAAATGGGCTCCGACGCCTCCAGCGCGCGCCGGAGCGCAGTCTTCGGCTCCGGTGGCCGGTCGTTTCGGTGCTGGGGTTGGCGGCGCTGGCCGCGGTGGTCGCGCCGATCGGCTGGTTCGCCGCGCGCCGTCCCGGCCCGCTGACGTTCGAGGTGATCGACGGAACCGTGGGGACGGCGGGCGAGATCCACCAGGGACGATCCGGGACACGAATTCACTTCTCCGACGGTTCGGACATTGCGCTCGGGCGGGAAGCTCGCGCGCAGGTCGGCGTTCTGGCGGCGGAAGGGGGGCGGATTGTGCTCTCCAACGGCCGCGCCCACACGTTCTTCGTTCCGCGGCCGCACACCCGCTGGCAGGTCGTGGCCGGGCCGTACATCGTCCAGGTCACCGGAACGATCTTCGACGTCCAGTGGTCGGAAGGGAATCAGGCCTTCGATATTTGGCTACAGAAGGGCTCGGTCCGGGTCAGCGGGCCGCTCATCGGCGACGGCATCGTGGTGACGCACGGCCATCACCTGCTCACGCGGGTCAAGGACAACAAGATCTTGCTCGACAGCCAGGCGGAGCCCGCGGAGCCCCTCGTCGCGCCGGAGGCGGCCGCGGCCGAGCCGGCGCCGATCATTCCCGAGCCGGTCACGGGCGAGGGGGCCGAATCGTCTCACCCCAGCGTCAACCTCGGCGCGGGCGGCGGCGGCTCGGCGCATGCCGCGCTCCCCGCCCGGTCCTGGAGCCGGCGCCTGGCACGGGGCGACTTCGAGGCTGTGGTCGCGGCGGCGGAGCATCGGGGGATCGAGTCCGTGCTGGCGCGAGGCCCGCTCAGCCAGCTCTCGGCGCTGGCCGACGCCGCCCGCTACACGCGCCGCAGCCGGCTGGCGGGCCGCGCGCTGGTCGCGGAACGCGAGCGTTTTCCCGAGACGTCCGAAGGTCGTGAGGCGACGTTCTTCCTGGGCAACCTGGCCGAGGATGCCGGGGATCAGCGCGGCGCGGTCTCCTGGTACGGGCGCTACCTGCGCGAAGATGCGTCGGGCACCTATGCGGCGCAATCGCTGGGGCGGAAGATGCTGATCGAAAGCGACGGGTCCCGGACGGCGGCCCGGGCCGACGCCGCCGACTATCTGCGCCGGTTTCCGGCGGGATCGTATGCGGATGCGGCCAGGCTCATACTGAAGCAATGAACCCGGCGCGCGCCGCGCTCCGCCGGCGTCACAACTGGATCGCGGGGACGCATGCGTTGATCGTCTTGCTTGGGCTCTCGGTGAGCGCCGACGCGGAGCCGGCGCGCCGGGTGGTGCTGGTGGTTCCCAGCTCCATCGGCCCGATCGCCACCGAGGCGCTCACGCGGGTACGGGGCGAGCTGCAGGCGGCGCGCTTCGAGGTGGTCACCCAGGTGGTCGCCGCCGACGTGGATCGACGCGCCACGGTCGAGCGCGAGGTCCGGAAGGGGAACGCGCGCGCGGCGTTCGGGATCTTCTTCGGCACCGGTGTCGCCGAGATCTGGGTGACCGACGCCGTCTCCGGTCGCACGGCGGTGCAAATGTTGCCGCTCGACGCCGCGACGCCGGAGCGGCGTGCCGCGGTGCTGGCGGTCAAGGCGGTGGACTTGCTCAAGGCGACGCTGGCGGAGATCTGGATCGGTTCGCCGGTGGCGCCGCTGCCGGCCGCAGGGCCGGCGCCCACCTCGACGCCCGTCGCGGTGGCGTCGCCGCCCGCGGCGTCGGCTCAAGTGGCGTCGCCGCCCGCGCCGGCGCCTTCCGCATCGCCCATCTTCCGGCCGGCTCGCGAGCGTCGATCAAGTGGGGCCACCAACCCGACCGAAACTGGCGACTTGATCGCAGGCGGTGACGAGCCGGAGTCGCCGCCGCCCCCCCTCGTCTCGCGATTCGAGATCGCGGCCGGCGCCGGCTGGCTGGCGGCCGGGAACGCCAGCAGCTGGGCGCCGCTGGTCGCGCTGTCGTTGTTCGACGGGCGCATCGGAGGGCGCCTGGTGGCGAGCGGGTTCGGGCCGTCGGTGGCCGTGCAAACGGCAAACGTCGGATCGGCGCGTCTCGCACAGGCGCTCGGTCTGGCCGAGGTCGTCGTGCGGCAGCCGTTTGGCCGCTACTTCGAGACCACCGCCAGCCTCGGCGCCGGCGGCTACCGGATCGCCGTCGAGGGCACCGGCGACCAGGGTTTCCAGGGAAGCTCGTCCAGCGTCTGGTCGCTGGTGGCGGGCGGCGGCGTCGGCGCCGCGCTCACGCTGTCGCGGCTCACCATCGCCGTCGACGCGCGGGTGCTGGCGGCCACCACCGCGACCGTGGTTCGCCTCGACGGCGAAGAGGTCGCGCGCGTGGGGCGCCCGCTGGTCTGGATCGGCAGCTCGGTGGGGGTGCGACTATGAAGATCGGCTTTGGTTTCGTCCTGTGTATCGGCGTCGCGGCGACCGCCGCTTGCACGCGGGTCGTCGACGCGGTGACCAAGGTCGCAGGCTGCACGCCAGGCTCGACCGACCCGGATTGCACGCCGACGGGTTGGCCGATCACCGGTCACGGCGCCAACTCCGATCCCTGGCTGGTCACCCACAACCAGGTGATCACCACGATGAAGCCGAACGTGCTGGTGCTGAACTTCGACAACAACGCCACGAGCGACGATACGTTGATGACGGCCCGGACGCTGGCGACCGCCCTGGGCGCGGGGTCGAGCTATCACGGCTATCAAGACCCGACGGCGCCGCCGTTTCTGCAGTACCAGATTCTCCCGATCGTGGATCTGACCAACTACAACCCGAACGACCCGACGTCGAACCCGAAGAACCCGATGGCGCCCGCGACCTGGACCAATCCGTCCAGTACCCTCTTGCCGACCGATTCGACCGGACAGTTCGATCCGACCCAGCTATTCCAGTCGCAGTTCGCCAATTTTGGATTCACGGATTCGTCGTCGTCGTCGTCGTCGCAGCCATTGTCCTTGTGCGAGCTCTTCGAGAAGGGTCTCGTCAACGAGGTCTGGATTCAAGACGGCGAGACCGACGCGATGGGCGGGCCGCATCGACGCGCGCCGCTCTATCTCGAGCGCAAGCAGACCTACGACGGCGATGGCCTAGCGGTTCCGGGCAGCTTCGAGCCTTGCATCGGTGGGGGGAGCAAGGTGTTCTGCCTGAACAACATCGAGTGCAGCGTGACCGTGCGGCTGCTGCACATCGATCCGACCAACGGCGGCGAAGGCGTGAGCTGCAACCTCGAGGTGCAAGGCTGGGGGATCGAAGGGATGTGGAAGGTTCTTCCGGCGTTCCAGACCGACGCCTACGCCTTCTTGAACCGCGACTTCGACACCCGGTTCGGCGTCACATTCAATGGATGGTCTGATATCTGCGACCTTAGCGGCACGCTCTGCGTGAGCTACCCGACCGACCCGACCCAATTCGCCGCAGCCAGCCCCGGGGGCGTAGTCCCGAGCTGGAGCATTCCCTCGCCAATGTTTCGTCAGGGTTGTGGAAGCTCGCAGTTCCAGCCCAACGCGGCCCTCCGCGGCGACTTTGGCAACACGACAACCAACGTGGAGTCGCGCTGCGCGCACTTCGGCCTGGGCGATGCCTCGGACGGCGGCGATGCCTATGAGACGTACCCCGCCGCGACGGTGTCCGCTCAAGACCAAACATACGTGGGGGTCTGCGGCGGCGGCTGGCAGATCTACTGGCGTCAGAGCATGCCCGGGTACCAAAACCATGCCAAGGCCTCCGACGGGAGCCCGATGAAGAACTGGTGGCCGATGTTGTTCTACTGACCGGCCGCCGCGCGGGCACGAGCGGAGACGCTGAACAATCTGACGGCTACTTGCGCACCGCGCCGTGGCACGCCACGCAGGTCGTCAGCAGATCGGCGAAGGCTTGCGGTCTGTCATCCTTGGCCGCCTTGCCGGCGGTGACGCTCAGCCGGCGAAGCGTGGTCGCGAGCAACTTTGCCGACTCCACGCCGTCCTTCTTCTCTTTCGCGAGGGCCTTGTCGCTGACCGCGACCTTGCTCAGCACACTGGCCCCCTCTTTCCATGCGACGTCGGACGGAACGACCAGTCCCTCCCACATCTTATTGAGCGCCTGCACCTGATACAGCATGTGTTCTTTGACGCTCTTCGCGGAACGGGTGATCGGCGATTCTCCGATGTGTGGGGTGATCTTGTTGGCCGCGTGACACGCACCGCACGAAGCCGCGATGTAAGAGACGGCGACGGCGGCCTCATCGAGCGACTTTGCGTCCGCGGCGGCCTTCGACCGTGCTCTGAACTCCGGGATGAACGGCTTCCAGCCCGCGGGGACCTCCGACGCTTCGTGCTCCGTCAGCCATCTGCCTTGTGCCTTGGCGTCGTCGAGCTTCCCGGCGAGGACGGCATCCTGAAGCTTGAGCGCGTGGGCGAAGTGCGCCTTCATGTGCTTGTGCGGATCGGCAGCGAGCTCGGCTTCTGTGGGCTCTCCCGCCGCGGCGGGCAGGGGCGGCGGCGGCGCGGGTGGCGCGGGCGGCGCGGTGGGGGCTGCTGGTTCCGAAGGCGGGGAAGGCGGGCTGGCCTGCTGGGTCTTACAAGCGGAGGAGACGAGGCCGCAGGTCAGCAGGGTCGCCACGATGTCCAGGCGGGTCATGTTCCGTCCTTTCGCAGGGGTCAGGGCGTCGCAAAAGAGGCTGAGAGCGGCTTATACACCCATGTCGCGGCGAAACCCACGGCGGCGACGGAGTCCGCGTCTGCGGGACCGGCTCGAGGTGCGCCGGTCGGTCCGCAAGAACGCTCGGCGCTCACCTGGCGAGAGGAACGTTGGTGGCCTTCGCTTTTTCGATCGGCATGACGACCACCCGGTCGCGGCCGCCCCAGCCGCAGTACCAATCGAAGTTGACCTCACGGGGCCCGAAGACCGCCGTGATCTGCCAGGGATCGTTGGTCTGGAAGTACCAGGACCCGGGTCCCTCGGCGATGGCGAAGAAGACGACGGATTGGGCCGCTGGCCCCTCCGTTACATTCGGCGGAAGGACCACCTGCTGGTCCGTCCCCATGGTTCGAACCTTCTTCGAGAGCTTGAACGTCACCCGCGGATGATCTGCGACGTAGGCGATCGCGGCCCTGGCGTAGGCTTTTTGATCGTAATGGCGAATTCCTTCGCCGGCGCGCACGAGCCAGATGGCCTGAATCGAGAGCAGCAGGGCGAGCAGTCCCGCGAAGATCCGGCGGGCCCACCCGGGCGGGAGCCGCTCGAAGAGCTCTCCGCTTCCGCGCGCCGCCGCGATCGCCAGAAAAGGGCCCAGCGCGAGGTAGTTCCGAACGATGACCACCAGATAGGTGCAACAGAAGAACGCCAGCAGCGCGAGCGGAAACGAGATCAAGACCAGGCCGCCGCGCCAGTCACGGCGCAGCCAGAGGATCGCGCCCAGGATGGCGCCCGCGAACCAGGTCACCGCC
>JADGRB010000228.1 GCA_017881315.1 Pseudomonadota bacterium | reverse complement strand
GCGCTGCTGCCGCAGAACGGCGGTGTCGATCCGCGCACCCGAAGGTGCCCGCGCTTTCAAGGCGCAGTGCTGGGCCGCCAGCTTGCTCTCTGCGGGTCGTCGAGGTGTCGAGCCTCGTTGCGCGGATTTGGAGTCCGCGCTCCTTGCCGAAGGACAACCCAGCGATCGGTGGACCGCGAGGGGATCGAACCCTCCGCGAGTTGCTTGCAAAGCATCTCTGCACCCCAGTGCGCAGCCCTGGCGTCGGGCTTCTCGAGGCCGACTCTCGCCCGGCGCTCATGTGCCGGCTTCGTCAGAGCGGCAGGACTCGAACCTGCATGGTCTCGGTTCCAGGCCGAGGTGTCATCCTTTGACCCACGCTCTGTCGTCTCTGGGTAGCCGGCGGGGATCGAACCCGCACCTTCCCGTTCACAGCGGGATGTGCAGAACCACTACATCCACGGCCACCACGGTTCCCCGACCTCGATTCGAACGAGGGTCTGCCGGGTCAAAGCCGGCCATCCGTTCCACTGGACCACCGGGGATCGCGGTCCGCCCGTCGAGAATCGGACTCGCGTCGACCGGTTATCAACCGATCAGACAAGTCGTGCCCCAGCTCGGAATCGGACCGAGTTCTCACCGTCTTCAGCGGCGCGCCATGACCACATCGGCTTCCGGGGCAATCGGCGGTGGTGTTTCCACCGCCGCCTTCGCGTCTTCTTTTCAGTTTTCACAGAGCCGGGCGGAAGCGATCCGCCGTCGTGGGTCTCCTCGGAATCGAACCGAGTTCGTCCGGTTAAGAGCCGGGTGCTTCGCCGTCAAAGCTTGAAACCCAATCGTGCCTCCGGTCGGATTCGAACCAACGATTCAGCGCTTAAAAGGCGCGGGTGATTGCCGCTTCACTACGGAGGCGTCCAATGAAGGCGCCGCCGCGTTTTCTCTCCTTCCTGTTGTTCATGACGTGCCCCGTCGTGGAATCGAACCACGCCGCCACGAAGGCAAGCGGTTTACAGCCGCCATGGCGCACCAGCGCGCGTACGAGGCCAGTAAACGCAAAAAAGGCCACCCTTTCGGGCAGCCTTCCTTGGTAACCAGCGAGATCTCTTGGTGGTTACCGGGTCGGCTGCCCCTCCAGGTTTTCGGTCCAGAGCGACGGGGAATAAAGGCTCTGGACAGTTGTGGGCGCGGCGTTGCGATCCAGAATCATTGCGCACACGCTCGCGCCGGCCGAATGGCCTTTGCGCGATATCGATAGCAATGATTGGAGCCTCATAACGACTTTGAAGTTGAACTTCGCGATTGCGGTTGTCAACAAGATATTCTTCGTCTCTCGTTCGCGCCAATGATTGGGCGCGATTAGTTCACCGTCCGACGATGGAGCACTGCGAGCGTCGCGCGGACGTCGCCGGTAGGGTCGGGGCTGCGCCACTGTATGAGCGGTATCCCTTCCTAGCCTTCCAATTTGCGTCACAAAAAACAGTAAGAAAATCGTGGAGATGAACGGGATCGGATCGCCCGGCGATTGGCCGAAGCAAACGGCGGCAGCGTGACGCCGCTGTCGTGGGACGAAGCTCAGCGGTTCATCGATTCCGATGAACCCGATCGATAAGCTTCGAGTCCATCCAGAATCAGCTCTGGAGCTCCGATCGGCGCGCCGCTGGTACAAGGAGCGCAATCGGAAAGCAGGCGAGGCGTTCCATCACCGCCGTCGTAGTCTTCCGGCCGACAGGCGGCGTCTGAAGAAGAGCGCCGACAGAAGCGCCGCCGCGAGGACCGAGCTCGTCCAGTACGATCCCGTCGCGCTGGCCTCCGCGGCGCCGGCGACGGAGCAGCCGCTTCCGGACGCCTGTCCGGTCGCCCGCACACCCCCGCTTCCCGAAATGGAACCCGACGCACCGCCCGAAGCCACTCCGCGGCCGCCGGTCCCACCTGCTCCAACGGCTCCACCGCCCCCGGTCGAGCCGCCGGTCGAGCCGCCCGTCCCACCGTTGCCTCCGCCGGAAATGCAGTGATCTGTCTGGCATGTCTGGCCCGTTGGGCAAGCGTTGTCATCCACCTCGCCGTTGCAATCGTCGTCGAACAAATTGCAGATCTCCGGCGTGGGTCGGCCCGGGACGCAATCCGCAGGATTGCAGGTCGGGCTCTCTCGCGCGCACCCCCCAACGCCGCATTGAGGGCGAACGCGCTCGTCGATGGAGCCATTGCAGTTGTCGTCCTTCCCGTTGCAAACCTCCGTCGCTCCCGGGTGAATCGACGCATCGGTGTCGTCGCAGTCGCCGCCCACCAGAGCGTATCCGGGGATGTTGCCGCAACCGACCTTGGGCGTGCCGGTCTGGAAGCTGTAGTAGCCGTCGCGGTCGGCGTCCGGCCACATCATGGTGGGCGGCGCATTCTCATCGATCTGGCCGTCGCAGTTGTCGTCCTTCCCGTTGCAAACTTCCGTCGCGCCGGGGTGTACGTCCTGGTCGTTCTCGTTGCAGTCGCCATCTTGCGCGGCGTATCCCACGGGGACCGCACCGTCGACACAGCCGAGCAAAGTCCCATAGGTGCTGGAGCCATACCCGTCTCGGTCCAGGTCCATGTAGGTGGTGCGCGGCGCGCAACCGAACACCCATTGGAAGAGACCCCACCCCGGGGCGTCACCGGATGGAGCATTGTTCCCATTGCCGGCCAGCGCGGCGATATAGAAAGCCACGGCACCGGGCATGCCCGGCGCCTTCCAGCCGAAGCGAAAGGTGACGGCACCACCGACCGCAGCCTTCGGCGACGTATGCGTCAATCCCTGGCCGTTCAGGGCGAGACCTTCACCCGTCAACGCCTGGAGAGCTCCCACCCCGCCCGCGGTGACGTAAGTGCCACCGACTCGAATCGATGCCCACTTGATCGTGAGGGTGAACGTCACCGTGTCGCCCGGGTTGAAGGTCGCCGGGGCGGCAGCGAGCGAGACCTCGGCCGTTCCATCCGCCGAGTGACAACCGTTGCAGGTATCCGCCACGATCCCGCTCGCATGTGCTGCCGCCGACGGGACCCGCCCCAGCGTCACCACCAGCGCCACGGCGAACGAAGCCAACAGAAACGGTGTCGGCTCGCGGCGAAATTGAGGATCGGATTTGCAGCTCACGCGGGCGCCAGTGCGTCAGAGCCGGTACGCGGCCCACTTGATGCCGGCGATGATCATGTCCATCACCGCTTTCTCCTTGAACGCGTCGACGGAGTGGCCGAATGCCGTATAGAACATGCGCCCCGTCCGGGTCGCTCCCGTCGCCATCGGCATTTCGTGGACCCAGGTGATGGGCCGCTCGGTCGTGATGCTCTGGTCCACGCAGGTCAACAGGTTCTTGATGCCCGGAATCGCCGACAAAAGCGGATCACGCGTGAACGTGTACCACTCCTCGGAACGGCTCCACGGGTTCGGCGAAATGGCGGCGGTCAGGATGGGGTGGGTCATGTTCATGTAGTACTTGGCGGTTCCGGGGCCGGGGGCGCCGTGGCTCTTGAAGTTCGCACCGATGAAGTCCACGTACCACGTCCAGTCGGTCCCCTGGTACGTGTCCGTCGCCGAGTGCGTGCCGACGAACCCGCGCCCTTTGTTCATGAAGCTGATGAGCGCTTGCCGGTGCGTGTTCGCCTGGCCATCCTGATCCATCGTGTCTCCGGTGGTGTTCAGGAAAAAGACCACGTCATAGGCGTCGAGGTTCGCGTCGGTGAACACGGAAGGATCCGAGGAGGCGTCCGTCTGGCCTTCGGGGAGTGAGGTGGTGTGGGCGTACTTGACGTCGAATGTGATGTTGTCGGTCGCCTCCCGCGCCTGCAGGAGCGGGATCGCCGTCATCCGGGACTGGTGCCCGTACGTGAGGGCATTGTTCCAGATCATCACCTTGATCGGCCCGGTCGCAATCGCGCCCCCCGCGCCGGTCGTCGCGCCTCCCGTGCCGCTCGTCGCGGCGCCCGCCGCACCGCCGGTGCCAACGTGACCGCCCGTCGCCGCCGTTCCCGATCCGCCCGTCCCGACGATTCCGCCGCTGGCCGAGCCGGTGGTACCACCACTCGCCCGAGACCCACCAGCTCCGGTGGTGGCGCCACCGGTCCCCTCGGGGCTGTCACCCCCCGAGCCGGTCGTCGACGTGACCCCACCCGTGCCCCCGACGGTCGAGCCGCCGGTCCCTGTTCCTGCCGTGGTGCCGCCGCTCCCGATCGTGCTGGTCGTGCCGCCTGTCCCGGAGGAGGCGGCGCCGCCCGTGCCGCTCGCCCCGACAGGGATCTTGGTCATGTCGGGCCCGGCGGTGCACGCGAGCCACGGTGCGCTGCCCACAACCAACGCAAGGACGCCGAATTTCAACCTCGTGTTCATCGTTAGCCTCCGAATTGCCGAAAGTTTGGGGGCGGCGTCACCACGACAACGTCACGCCGACGTTGTCGGAAATTGCCGTCTGACGAGCTGTGACGGATAGCAGAGATCGCTGCCAACCATCTGGCCCGGTCGAACCAGGTGATTCGGGCACCAAGTATTCCAGTACAAGAGTCACCATGCCATGGACCGCGTGGTAAACGCCGGCAGAATAGCCGAGCTGCTCCTTCATGACTGTCGCCCCCCGCCGGCGGCTGCGCCTGCCGGCGCGGTCATTACACAGCGCAAGATTGTCATTTCGTGCAAGAGCGGCCAATCTTGCGCAGCTTGCGCGCTCATCGGGGCATCGGCGGAACCGGCACGGCGATCGTCGCCGCGATGGCCGCGACGTGCGGCCTGCCCAGCTGGGCGCGCGCGCAGACGGTCAATGTCGCCGTCGACGGGACGGCGGCCGGTACGCCGCTCGAGCGCGTGTGGCCTTATCACGGCTACGACGAGGTCAACTACACGACGACCGCCGAAGGCGGGGCCCTTCTGAAGACGCTGGCCGCGGCGCACACGGCGCCCGTTCACATCCGCACGCACTTCCTGCTGAACACGGGAAACGGCATGGCGTCACTGAAGTGGGGCTCGACGAACGCGTACACCGAGGACGCGTCCGGAAATCCGGTCTACTCATGGACGCTGATGGACGGCATCTTCGACGCGATCACCGGCGCGGGGGCGTTCCCGCTGGCGGAGATCGCGTTCATGCCGCAGGCGATGTCGACCCACCCGACGCCGTACATGAACAGCAGCACGTATGCGCTCGATAGTGGCGGCTTCTACCCGCCGAAGGACTACACGAAGTGGGGCAACCTGATCACCGCGTGGGCGACGCACGTGAACGGGCGCTACCCGAACGTCGCGTCGTCATGGCTGTGGGAGCTGTGGAACGAGCCTGACATCGGCTACTGGCAGGGGACGTTCGCCGAGTACGCCAAGCTGTACGACTACACCGAGGCGGCGGTGCACGGCGTGATGCCGACGGCGCCGGTGGGTGGGCCCGCGGTGGCGGACGCGGGCGGCACGTTCCTGACGCAGTTCCTGCAACATTGCGCGACCGGAACCAACGCCGTGTCCGGGAAGGCGGGCACGCGTCTCGACCTCATTTCGTTCCACGCGAAGGGCGGGGCCGCGATCACGGGCGGGCACGTCGAGATGAACCTGGGCAATCAGCTTCGGTTGCATCGGAGTGGCTTCAACGCCGTCGCGGGTGTCGCGGCGTACAAGCAGACGCCGATCTACATCACCGAAGCGGATCCGGATGGTTGCGCCGCCTGTCCCGTCAGCACGACGCCCGCCGATGCGTATCGGAACTCGCCCGCGTACGGCGCGTACGAGATCGCGATGATGAAGCGAACGTTGGAGCTCGAGGCCAGCGTGGGCGTCAAGGTCGGCGGCTTGTTGACCTGGGCCTTCACGTTCCCCGGGACGCCGTATTTCGCCGGCTATCGCGCGCTGCGCACCAACGGGATTAACCTGCCCGTGCTGGGCGCGTTCAAGCTTCTCGGCGCACTGGCGGGCACGCGCCTGCCGGTGACCAGCAGCGGCGCCGCGACGCTGGCCTCGGTCATGGCCAACAGCGTTCGCGGCAACGCCGACGTCGACGCGATGGCGACGCTGAACGGACAGAGCATCCAGGTGTTGGTCTGGAACTATCACGACGATCTGGTCACGGCGACGGCCGCGCCCGTGCAGCTCTCGGTCAAGGTTCCGACGGCATTCGGCTCGTCGGTGACGGTCGAGCACCTGCGCGTGGACGACACCCACGGCGACGCGTACACCGTGTGGACGTCGCAAGGCAGCCCCGCGACACCTGCTGCGGCGCAGTTGCAGGCGTTGCAGCAGGGGATGGAGCCGGTGGCGTTGAATCCCGCGCAGACCATCGCGGTCACGGGCGGCGCGGTCGCCGTCAGCTTCGATCTGCCGCGCTTCGGTGTGTCGCTGCTGACGATCAGCCCGAGAACGGGAACACGGGACGCGTCGGTCGATGTCGCGGACGCGGGCGCGGGCGACGCGGCGATGGGATCGGGTGGCGGCGGCGGCGGTGGTCGCGGTGGTGGCGGTGGTCGCGGTGGCGCGGGTGGCGGCGCGGGTGCGGGTGGGGCCGGCCGTGGCGGCATGGGCGGCTCGGGCACCGGCGGCGCCGGAGCGGGGACGGGCGGCGCGATCGCAGGCACCGGCGGTGCCAGCTCGTCGACGGGCGGCACGACGGCGAGCACGGGCGGCTCGGCCGCCGGCGGCACGGGCGGTGCGCCCAGCGGCAGCGGCGGACAGAGCGGCACCGGCGGTGCGCCGAGCGGCAGCGGCGGACAGAGCGGCACCGGCGGCGCGCCCAACGACGGCAGCGCCGGCCCGCCGAAGACGGGCGCCAGCGGTTGCGCCTGCGACGCGGACGGCGGCGGTGACACGCACTGGTCCTTCGCGTTCCTTCTGCTCGCTACCGGGTTGGCGCTGGCGCGGCTGCCCGCGCCTCGGGTTCGTCGTCAGCGGCGCGGGCACTGACGCGGCGATCCCTTAGTTGGTCGCGCGCTGGTAGCCGAGCGAACCAATCCCCCCGCGAAGTCAGAGCGCCAACGGCTGGTTTTCGGACGTCTCCCTTCGTCGCTACGGCGCGACGAGCGTGGCGACGAACCCGTTGTCGGTCGCGACCCCGGCGCCGTCGAGGCAGTTGGGGTCGAAGTGCACGTCCGTCTCGGAGCTCGAGGCCCAGAAGACCTGGTACTTGCCACTCGGTGAGTCGATCTCCGTCCACGTCGCGTCCGGGATGGTCTGGGTGGGCGTTGTTGCGAGCGTGTGATCGAACTCCGTGCGCACGAAGGTGGCGCAGCCGGAGGTCGCGGCGGTGTGAAAGCTGCAGTTCTGAACGGGGGTAGCCGAGACCCCGAAGATCTGCACGACCTGCGCATCCGTCAGATTGGGGAGAACTTCTCCCGCCTGATCGTAGAAGCGCACGGCGCCACCGGCACTGTCTCGCAGCTCGAACGAGTTGGTCTCATAGGCTCCACAGACGGGACAGACGACGGTCGTACGCCGCTCGAAGTCGACCCACACCCGATCGCCGTCCGCCTGTCGAACGAAAGGCATGCTCAAGGCTGGCAAGGTTCCGTTCCAAGTTAGTTTGGAGCCGTCATCGAACACGACGGTCGGACCCGCCGAGCCCGACCGCAACGAGGCCATCCCGCGGCAGCTGACGCCGGGAAATCCCGTTGACGGGACGACTTCGCAGAGCGCCGGGCCAACGCCGCCGTCAGCCGCTCCATCGGTCCCCGTGGCCGCATCCGCCCGCATGCCGTTTCCGGCGTCGGCGGTTGCTCCGGCGTCGCTGGCGGCCGCGGTGAACAGCCAACCGAAGGCGCGCGACGCGCTCGCCGTGCTCAACGGCCCGATCGATGCCGCGGGACAGCTCCCGCCGTCCGCGGCGGCCGTATCGACTGCCACGGCGTCCGTCTCGGTGTCCCGGCCGGCGTCCGTGCTCACCTGCTTCGAGGAGCTGCAGGCGACGAACATCGGAACAACGCTCAACAAGACCAGCCGAGCTCCGCGAAGAACTGAAGTCATAGGTCTTTTTGCAGCAAGAGCTCTGCCATGTCCAAATGGGGAAAAACTGGGCCCAAGATC
>JADGRB010000227.1 GCA_017881315.1 Pseudomonadota bacterium | reverse complement strand
CGGCCGTGCCCATCGATCCACCTTGGCCAGCGCCGCCTCGACCGCCGTTCGCCGACGTGCCGCCCGCGCCCATCGATCCAGCTTGGCCACCTTGGCCAGCTTGGCCAGCGCCGCCTCGACCGCCGTTCGCCGACGCGCCGGCTGCGCCCCCGGCTCCGCCCTGGCCTGCGCCGCCTCGACCGCCGTTCGCCGACGTTCCGCCCGCGCCCCCGGCTCCGCCCTGCGCGCCGCCGCGACCGCCGCCGCCCGTTCCACCCCGGCCTGAGGCCCCACCTGCTCCTCCGCCGGTTCCGCCGGTCCCGCCGGCGGCCAGCAGACCGTCGTGCATCACCTGCGCGACCCGCGCGTACCCGGTGTCATTTGGGTGGACGCCGTCGGGGAAAAGATTCGAGAGGGACGCGGTCGGGGTGTCGACGTCGATGATCGGCATCCCCTTGGCCGTCGCCACTTGCTGGATGAGCGGCAGGATCTGATCGTGGATGATCGTTCCGCTGATCCCGTAGGTGTTGGCGAAGGCGCGCGGCGGGAAGGCCAGGTAGACGACGGGGTGGGTCGGCAGCGACGTGAAGTGATCGACCATGGCACTGTAGTCGGTGACGAACTGCTGGGCGCGCGTGCCGGTGCCGACCATCCAGTTGTAGGACTTCGAATCGTTGGTGCCGAGCATGATGATGACGTCGACGACGGCCGACGCCCCGGCGCCCGACACGAAGGTGGTGGCGGCCGTGTACTCCGGCAGCGTCTGATACGGCAGATCACCCACCGACAGCATCGTGGCGCTGTTGTGGCCGTAGTTCTTCACCTGCACCGAGCTCCCAAACAGGTTCTGTAGAACCGACGGATAGCTGGCGCTCGCCGAAGAGGCCATGTAGCCGTAGGTGATGCTGTCTCCGACGCAGGCGACGTGGGTCGGCACCCGCGACTGGGCCCCGGCTCGAGACGCCCACAGCGACCCCACCAAGGCCAGCGACAGCGCCACGCTCGCGCGAGATCGGCGAAACTGGATGGTCCGCATGTGTCTCCTCGTGTTCAAGGGGTCGCACGGCTCGCCGACTCATGTGGGCGCGGTCGGGGGCTTCCATCGCAGGAGGAGTTTACGACAGAACCTCCGCGCGCGGCCGGGAGCGCGAATTTACTACACGGGGTGGCGCGCAGCGGCTAGCATTCGCCGCGCTTTCCACTTGAGGGAAAAAGAGAGGCCCGATGTCGTTTCATTTTGCGCAACGAGGAGTTGGCCTGGGGCTCGTCCTCTGCGCCCTGGCCTGGCTCGGGTGCGCGAGCATCCCGCTGGGCGCCACGACCGAGGACCTCACGCGCGCGCGCGACCAGGCTGGACAGGGCGCGACGATATTCGCGAATGAGTGTGCCAGCTGCCACGGCCAGCGCGGCGAGGGGCTCGCGAACGCGGCGGCCATCTTGGGTCCCGGCGCGCTGCCCGAGTATCCGCGCAACTCGGGCGTGGGCGACCCAACGGTGACCGATCCCCAGCTGATCCAGATCCAGGCGCAGTCACGCCCCGCGGGCGCGGCCTGGCGCGACCCGTTTCGAAACGCCCAGGATCTGTACACCTTCACGACCACGCATCTGCCCAAGTCACATGCGAGCGGGCTCAAGGATGGCGACTACTGGGCGGTGGTCGGCTTCCTGCTCTCGGCACAAGGAGCCAGCCTGCCACAGGGCGGCATCGGTCCTTCAAATGCGGCCTCGATCCCAATTCCAAAGCGCTGACGGCGACTTGGGGTAGGTGGCCATCCGCCGTCCCGCGGCGCCATACCGCCCCGCGGTCGGCCCGAT
Source organism: Pseudomonadota bacterium (assembly GCA_017881315.1). Lineage (GTDB taxonomy): Bacteria > Myxococcota_A > Polyangia > Fen-1088 > Fen-1088 > JADGRB01. The sequence goes on along the minus strand of JADGRB010000227.1, from coordinate 6,214 downwards.
TTTTATTCGGAACGGCGAGAATGGTTTTTGTTCGGCCTGGCGACAATGTTATGAGAAGTTCCGGTCGCCTGGAGACACTAAAGGACACTCACCCCTTTCCGCCTTTGAGACTTGATCCTCCCCACTCCGGCTTTCGTCTTCGATTCGCGCGGCTGGGCCGACAAGCCCGCCTGCTGGTCGCTCCTTGACGGTTCGTATGCAATCCCGTTGCGCGTCCGTCCTGCCGGTAGCGCTGCTTCTGGTGGCTGGCGCCGCGCGCGCCGACGATGTTGCGCCCGTCGCGCCAATCACGCCGGCCGCGCCGACCGATTCCTTGCCGGGATCGCCGACGCCGCCCGGTCTGGGGTTGTCGCCGGAAGCGCCGCCCGTACCGCCCGCCGCGGGCGGGAGGGCTCCTTCGTTCGGCGCGCCGACGGACGTCCGATCCTCGTCGTTTCGTATCGGGGGCCGGATCTACGGTTGGGAAGCGGTCGGGGTTGGAGAGAACCCACGCGATTCCGGAACCGCGCTGCACGTCCCGATGCTCTCGGCGGGCAAGATTCCATTTTGGGGTGGGGCGGGCGGCAGCCTGAATCTGCAATACGGCACGCCGGTCGTGACCGCCTACGTGAGCTACTACTATCGCGTCAACAGCGAATCGTTCCAGGGCTACACGAACCCGGGGGCGGGGCCGGCCTTCGGCACGGCGTACCTGCTGCTGACGCCGGCGCCCATCCGGACGTTGCGGTTGAATTTTCGCGTCGGCGCGATCACCGAGGTCTATGCGGGACCTGGCCAGTGGGGGTGGGGCATCTTCGGGCCCATGCTGGCGCTGCGCGGCTACGGCGAGACGACCAACGGGGAATGGGACCTGACGCGGGACGCGCGCGTCAGCTTCTCGCACGGGCTGCTGGTCGTTCCCGGGGTGCCCGAGGACTTCGCGCGCGGCAACTACAACTCCTATATCGAGACGGGCGTATCGAATTACGTGAACCACGCCCACCTTGGTATCGTTCTCAAGAATCAGTACACCTTCAAGCTGCACTACGCGTCGGACCACGGCACGGACGACCGCAAGTACCTGACGAATTTCCTGCGCACCCCGCGCCAAGACGGGCGGATGGACAGCTACATCGGCGAGGCGCGCTGGCAGAGTTACCCCTGGGGACAGGTCGGGCTGAGCGGCGGTCTCTACGACTTCGTGCATGCCGCTGCGGTCAGCGACGGCGTCTGGTGGGGTGTCGACTTCACGCAAGGCGCCAAGGACATGGTCAACAAGTTCGTCGGGCCGCACAGCGCGGGCAACGGCAAAGTCGCGGTGGTCGGGGCGGAGTACAATTTCAGTGTCTCGAGCATTCTCTGGGCGCCGCGCACCTTCACCGGCCAGGCGCCGGACTTGCGGGTCGCCATCGCGGCGATGCTCACGCGGACGGTCGCGAGCGACGACCCCCAATACAGGGACATGAACGGATATTACGCCGGGCTCGAGACCGAGTACCGAATGACGTCGCTTTTCAGCCTGACCTTCCAGGCCTACGGCGAGGACCGCTACACCAACATCGGGACCTGGAGCGTCTACAGCCTCAACCCGGGCATCGCGTTCCACACCGACTGGCTCAGCACCGACCGCATTCAACTGATCTACGGCCGGCGATTCTACAGCCGGGCCGCGGACCCCAACACGGCCCAGCCGCTCGACCGTAACATGATCGCGCTCGGCGGCTACATGACCTTCTAATGAACCGAAAGCACCCGACGATGAAGCCCGTCCTTTCGGCAAATATGCGTTCAGCGATCATTCTCCTCGCTGTGCTCGCCGCGCCCGCGCTGGCGAGGGCGGATGGCACCGCGAATGTCGGGGTCCCGAGGCTCGGCCTCGATCCAGGCGAGCCCCAATCTTCCAGCCCGCCTCCCGCGGTGCCGTTCGGTGTCCAACCGGCCCAGTCGAAGGAGTACGTCCTCGATTTTCACGGTTACCTGCTGCTGCCCGCCTACCTCGGCCTGCACGAGCGCCCGGACCCGCAGCCCGGACAGAGCAGCCTGGTCCTCCATTCGCCGCCGCTCGTTCCCCAAAACCTCCGGGACTTCCAGTACACGGGCGTGGTGCCGAGCCCCTGGCTGCAGCTCAACTTCATCTATGGCAACTCGACGGTGTCCGCCACGGTCATCGTGGCGGGCACGAGCGCCAACGACGCGGCGGGGTTCTATGACCCCGTCGCCCAGATGGGCGTGAACGACGCCTACCTGACGGTGAACCTCACCAAGTGGCTCAGCATCCCCTTGCAGGTGAACGTCGGCGCCCTGACGGGCCGATACGGCGCGATGGGCGGTTACGACGCCGGACGCTACGGCACGCCGCTCATCGCACGGACGAACACCATCGGTGAGACGATCACGGGGAGCCTCAAGCTCGGCGGCGATCTCTTTCTGATGTTCGAGCAGGGCCTCGGTGGCCAGATGGGGCGACCGCCGATCGCCCTGCAGCCGGCGGGCTGGAACGACTTCGCGAACTCCAACGTGGGCGCGACCTTCGTCAACCACGCGCATGTTGGCCTCGCCTATGCGCAGCTCCTCCGCCTGGGCTTCCATTACCTGACCGCCTGGACGCAGGACGACCTCGCCGATGGCGGTGTAGGTTCGGTACCCGATGGACGGATCACGGTGCTGGGGGCCGACATCAACCTCACGGCGGGGCGTGCGGGTCATCTGTACTTCGGCGTGGCCCGGACCTGGGCCACCAACGCAGAGACGGTGTCGGGCGCGATCGAAATCCTGAACGCGCGCGGTGGGCCGGACCTTCAAGCCAACTACCTCGGTATCGACCCCACCACCCACCACGTCAACGGCCATCTCACCATCTTTGGCGGCCAGTACGATCTCAGCCTCGCCCGGCTGGTCTTCGGCAAGTGGTACTCGGGCTTTTCGCCGGACGTCATGATCAGCCTGTTTGGCGTCGGGGCAGCCGTGAGCAGCGCAGACCCGACCCGCAACGGCATCCTCAAGCTGAAGGGTGGCGTCGAGGCCACCTACCTATTTCTGTCCTGGATGGGCGTATCCGAGCGGTTCGATCACGTTCGCGAGGACAACAGCGACTCGAAGCAGGCCTTCACCAGTCTTTCGTCACGTCTCCTCTTCCACACGGGGTGGAGAAGCCGTAACGAGATCGCGCTGCAGTATGCTTACTTCGTGTACGGCAGCAGCGTGCAGGCGTTGACGGGCTATCCGCCGGTCATCGAAGTGAACCCGGATCGTCAGGTCTTCTCCTTGACTGGGACCATCTGGTGGTAGGCACCGCATGAGGCTCGGGCGTACAGCGGTGGTGTTCTTCGTCGCTCTGGGGGGCGCGTTCGGATGCAACGCCTACCCGACGCTGAGGCCCGTCACCGTCGATTGCACCGCCGATTCTGCGTACGACGTCCAGTACATCTACACCTTCGACACGGTCAGCACGACCAACTTCTATGGTTCCGGCGACCACCTCGACGCCGACGTGTCTTCGATGCCGGTGATTCAGCCCCTCACCGACGGCGCTCGATGCGGCAGCTCGAATGCGCTCCTGCTCCACTCGGAACACAACAACGATTGGGGATCGCTGTTCGGGATCTACTCCTTCGGACCGAGGGACGAATCTGCCTACCAGGGGCTGTCGTTCTGGGCGCGCAGTCCCGGCAACACGAGCAAGACCTTCACGATCTTGCTCGACGACAAGAACACGGAGAACTTGGCGCAGCCCGCGATCTGCGGCCTCGACGGCGGCACGCCGCCACCCACCCCGGTGGATAGCGGCACGGTCGTTTGCAAGAACTACTGCATGCCCGACGGGGGAACCGGCGGGGTGTCGTACGCCGTCGATCAGAATGGCCAGATAGTCGGGGGCGCCACCATGAACGCGCCGCCGGCCGACGCGTGCGGAAACGGCTACTACTTCGTGGCGCAGATAACGTCCGATTGGCAGTTTTATACGTTTCCGTTCACGGCGTTCAATCAGCTCCCGCAGCCGAATCTGGTTCCCAATGCCCATTTTCCCGACACGGAGTCGACGCCCGGAACGCACCTCCTGACCTCCGCTCTGATGGGCCTCACCTTCCGCATGCCGCCCGAAGCGAACATGGACCTCTGGCTCAGCCATCTGGGCTTCTACCGCGCGAAGGTGGGGGCGGGTGGGGGCGGCGATGGGGCCGTCGATGCGCCAAAGGATGTGAGTGGGCAGTGAGCGCAATTCATACACAAACGAATCCCGTTACGCCTCGAGGGCGTCGAGGGTGACCACCGTGGGGCTGAACTAGAAAGGGAAGGGAGCACTTTCATGAGCACGAATCTTCGACTTGGAAATCTTTTGGGAATTCTTTTCGTCGGCTGCGGGCTTGTCGCCTGCACGACTCAGGCGGCCGGCCCGACCGGGACCGGCGGCAGCGGCGCCGGCACCAGCGGCACGGGGACCGGCGGTGGCGGCGGCGGGACCACGGGTACCGGCGCCGGTGGCGGATACGCGAGCAGCGTCGGCGTGGCGTGCCCCCCTCCCGTCGCCTCGGGCGTGATCACCGACTTCACGTACATGCCCGGCGACGCAGCGGCGCCGGACAAGACACAGGTGGCCTGGGGCACGTACGGTACCACCCTGTCTGGGGGCGAGAGTGCGTACGCCAATTCCCCTGCCACGCTCACCTCGGACGTGACCGGAAACGACTGGCACCTCGTAGGAAATATTGCCAACTACTCCGGCTTCAACATCTACTTCGATACCCAAAATAGCACCTGCAACAAGTTCAGTGCGGCGGCCTTCAAGGGGATTCAGTTCACGATCTGGGGCACGACGGCTGGCAACATGATCACACTCGGCATGCAGACGTTGGACGACGCGGTCGTCTACGGCTGGCTCGACTCGAAGGATGCCGGCTCCCCGGCCAAGCCCACGCCCGGCACCTGCACGCCCGGGCCGACGGCCACGGGCCAGTATTACCACCCGGGCTGCGCGGATCCCACGTTCGCGTTTGCCGTTTCGGGGACCCAGCTTACCCCGCAGACCGTCATGGTTCCGTGGGCCAGCTTCACCGGGGGTCAGCCCACGGCGGGGGTCACGCCGACCGACATCCTGAGCGTCTATTGGAACTTTCCCTGGATGCCGCCGACGACGGCGTACGCGGTCGATATTCACATCGACAATCTCGCGTTCATTCCTTGATTGCGCCCATGTCGCGTGGGTTGAACACAACCGCGTGGCTCACCGTCCTCGTGCTGGGGACGGCGGGCTGTCTCTGCCCTTGCCCGAACGGGGTGATGGCGGCCGCGCCGGCCACCGCCGGGGGCACGATTCCAGGGGCCGCCGGCGCGTCGGTCGCGACGGGCGGCCGGCTCGTGCTCTGGGACGGAGACGGCGCGGGAAACGGCGCACAGGGGTGGGACGCTTGCGACGCGAAGGCCGGCTGCAGCAAGGTCGGAATCGATTCGGGCAGCGGGACGAACGGAAGCACGAGCGTCAAGATGCACGGCGACGGGCCGGGGTATCTCGGGATGGGCTGGAACCTGTTCGGGTGGTACCCGGAAAACGCGGGCGTCGACCTCACGCCGTACACCCACCTGACGTTCCAGATCCGCGTTGAAGCGAAATCGCCCGCCGACGCACCGGAACCTGCCTCCGTAGGCGTGTTGCTCGGCTGCAGCCGGAACAAGAACGACAGCGCGACCGTCACCGTCGAGAGGTACGCGAAGGGATTCACGGACGGCAAGTGGCACAAGGTCGAGATCCCGATCGCGATGTTCACCAAAGGATCCGGCGCCAAGTTCGACCTCGGGTCGTTCTGGGAGTTCAGGATCGCCACCTGGAGCTCCTCGCCCCACCACTTCAACCTCTACATCGACGACCTCGCCGCCGAAAAGCAGTGAGGGCAGTGGACCGCGACGGTCACGCGCGTCCGAGGTCCTCGACGGTCACGGTGGTTGTGGCCGCGTGGCTCGTCGGTGGCGTGGCGTGCGTCGATACGGGGCGCGCCGATCCGGTGGACGCGTCCACTGCGGCGGACGCCGTGCACCCGGCCACCTGTACGGCGACGCCGTCCGTACCCTACTCGGGCCCTGCGGTCATCCCCTCCGAAGATCCGGCGGTGGCTGGTCCGTACCTGTGGAAGAACGTCGTCATCAAGGGTGGGGGCTTCGTCAGCGGCATCGTCATGAGCCCGGTGCTTCCGGGTCTCGCCTTCGCGCGGACCGATGTTGGCGGCGCCTACCGTTTCGACCC
>JADGRB010000488.1 GCA_017881315.1 Pseudomonadota bacterium | reverse complement strand
CTATCAGGGCTGGGGGAGTAAGTAAACAGATCTTACTATCTCCAGGTCTACCTCACGGGCAGCTGATAGGCGCGGTCGAGACCACCCAGGTCGGGTTGTTGGCGGTGCTGCTGGCGGAGAGCATGCCGGGGTGCGCCGTGTGGCCCGTCGACGTGACCGAATCGGCGGCGCTGGTGCCCGAGGTCTCGTCGAACTTCCAGTAGCCGGTGAGGCCTGCTTCGTTGCCCACCAGGGTGTGACTCATCGTGCTCATGATCTCGGACGCGGAGCGCTCCACGTTCCAGATCCGGAACTCGTCGAACTGACCGTTGAAGTACGCGGGCGAGTAGCCCCCGATGGTCAGAGCGGTCACGCCGGTCATCAACGTCTTCTGCGTGCTCGAGGTCGAGACCTTGCTCGCCTTGAGGACGCCGTTGACGTATGCGCGGACGGTCGTGCCGTCCCAGGTCATCGCGAAGTGCGCCCACTGGCTCGTGGTGGCGCTGAGCCCGCTCGACTGATTGTCGTTGTCGAAGAGATTGTTGGTGAACGGATCGATCGTTCCGATGCCGTTCGAGGTCGTTCCGAAGTCGAGCCCGAACCCGTCCGCCACTCGGTTGTTGGTGCCGTAAAAGAACATCGTGTTCGCGTCGGCGACCCAGGCCGTGGAGGGCACGTAAGCCCAGAACTCGATGGTGCGGTTCGCGTTGCCGGTCGGCAGATCGGCGCTGCCGTTGAACGCGACCATGACGGCGGCCTTGGCCGGATCGCTGTTCGCGGCGACGTTCGCGGCGAGGGAGATCGCGTGGCCCGCGCAGTTGGTCGCGCCGCCCGCGCCGCCCGCGCCGCCGGTCGCTCCACCCGCCCCCGCGTGGCCACCTGCGCCGCCGGATGCGGATGATCCGCCCCTGCCCCCACTGGTCCCCGACGAGCCGCCGGTGCCGGTCGAACCGCCGGTGCCGGTCGAACCGCCGGTGCCCGTCGAGCCGCCGGTGCCTGTCGAGCCGCCCGTCCCCGTCGAGCCGCCCGTCCCGATCGAACCGCCGGTCGAGCCGCCCGTGCCCGTCGAGCCGCCGGTGCCCGGCGAGCCGCCCGTCCCCGTCGAGCCGCCCGTGGCGGTGCTGCCGCCCGTGCCGGTCGAGCCGCCCGTGGCCGTCGAGCCGCCCGTGCCGGTCGAGCCGCCGGTGTTGGTCGAGCCGCCCGAACCGCCGGTGCCCGACCCGCCTCCGCTACTGGAACAGGCGGAGACCGCAACCGCCCCGAAGATCGCCAGCGGGAGCGCATGTCCGGAGAACAACCGGCGCAACGAATTAGTAACCATAGTTAATCAAGTACCATGTGCGGGGCTTTTCGAACAAGTCCGATGCGTGTTTCGAAGCGGTTCAACGCGGCGCACGATTGCCCTGGGCTGACGCGTTCGACGCCGACCAGTCGACCGGCATCACGAAGCGGTGGATCCCGGCGACGACCAGCCCGCGCGCCGGACGCTTGGGAGCCAGGGTGACCGCGACGGCGTCGAAGCGGCTCCACAACGCCGCGCGCTGGATCGCACCGATGAGATAGTCGGTCGCGGGCGCCGGAAGGTCGGTGATGCGCCCGACCAGCACGGCGCGCCGGACGCCGTAGAGGTTCAGCCCGGCGCCCACGCAGGTCGCCACCGCGTCGAACGTGGCGCGCATCCAGGCCGGGAGCTCGCGCTCGGCGGCGCGCGCGACGTCGGCAAAGGTGACGCCCTGCCCCTTGGCTTCGCGGTGGCTCTGGATCATGCCGCGCTCGGAAGCCAGCGTCTCCAGGCAACCACGGCCGCCGCACCCGCACGCGCGCGTGTTGCCGGGAATCGGCGTGTGGCCGATCTCGCCGCTCATCGGCAGCGGCCCCTGATAAAGACGGCCGCCCAGCATCAGCGTGCCGCCCACCCCCTCGGCGATCTCGACCAGCAAGAAGTCGTCGGCGTCGGACCGGGCGCCCAGCTCGCCAAGCGCCAGCGCACGGACGTTCTGGACCAGACCGACCGGTGCCGGCCAGACCTGGCGGACCATCCACGGCAGGTCGGCCTGCTCCGACCAGTGCAGGTTGGGGGACAGCAGCACGCGCGCCTTGCGTTCGTCCACCACGCCGGACGTGCTGATCAGCACCGCCCAGGGACGCTTGATATCGACCTTCTCGGCGCCCTGGATCCCCCGTTCCAGCCAGGCTTCGGCGGTGGTGGGGGTCTTGAACTGAACCTGCCACCGCTCCTGTTCGGGCGGCGAGGGAGGCAGCGCGGAGAAGCGCGTCCACTCGGGGCCCAGATCCATGACCACGAAGTGGGGCCGCCCGGTGGCCAGTCGAAGCTGCTTGCCGGGCCGCCCGACGCTGGCGCGCCTGCCTTCCACCAGCTTGATCTCCTCGACGACGCCCGCCGCCACGAGATCGTCGATGATCTTGCCCGTGGTGGGCTTGCTCATCCCGGTGGCCTTGGCGAGCTCGGCGCGGCTGGCCGCCTTACGCGAGAGGAGCTGTTCGAGGATCGTCGCCTGATTGGCCAGCCGAAGGCTGGCGGGAATAGCCGACACGCGCCGAACCTATCATGTCGACGAGGGGCCGATGCTGCGCGCCAGCGGCGGCCGCCGCCGCGAAGGCCCCGATCCTATCTAGCGCTCGCGCGCCGTCGCCGCCGGGAGACCACCAGCCCCGCCAGGACGGAAAACCCCAGCCAGCCGGCCAGGCCCGGCGATCCCGCGACGCTGCATCCACCGCTGCTCCCGCCGCCGCTCCCGCCGCCGCTGGTGCCAGCGTTTCCCGCCGCGGCGGCGCCCCCCGCGCCGGCCCCCGCGGTACCCGACGCGCTGGATCCGGCGGCACCGGTCGACCCCGCGGCGCCGGTCGACCCCGCGGCGCCGCCGTTGCCGCCGCCACCGCTGGGCGGCTTCGTGAAGGAGCAAGAGGAGCTGCTCGTGCACACCGCGCCCAGCGACGCACATTTGCAATCTGAATCGCTCGTGCACCACCCATCCATGCCGGTCGGCTGCGTCCCGGCCGGCTTGCACATCGGCGTCGGGCCCGT
>JADGRB010000226.1 GCA_017881315.1 Pseudomonadota bacterium | reverse complement strand
GCCGGCACGGCCGTCGGATTCGGTTCTGCCGGCAGCACTACTCCGAGCATGGGCGTTCTGTACGGCGCCCTATTCTCCGGGGCGAGCGCCGAAATGACCGACGCGCAGATCAAGACTTTACTAACCACCCTCAACTGGTCACCCGCCTGGAGCTGAAGATGATCGACGACTCAAAGCCAATCACCTACCTGCGTCATGGCCTCGGCCCTAGCCCAGCGGAGATTGCTCTCTCGGGCGATCTCGGGCTGGCCGCGGACGGCTTCGCGCCCGTCTGGATGTTCCTGCGGTCCTGTGAGCGCATCCACGAGGTCTCCGCGTGGGCGGCTCCGCGCGCGCGGGCCGAGCGGCGCGTGAAGCAGGCCGTGGCCGCGCTAGCTGTAGCCCTAGCCGGTAACCTCGCCTATATGGTTACGACGATGCAGGCTCGCGCATCTGAGGCCGGCGCGGCCAGAGCCAGAGCCGACGACCAGGCCGCCGAGATCAACCAGCTTCGGCTCGACGTACGCGGGATATGGCAACGGGTAACCGGCGTCGATCAGGACCCTCCTGGCCCTCACAGCGACCTCATGCCGGTGCCCAGCGCGTTCGCGCTCAGCGGAGAGCGGTCTTCCCTGACGTGTCGCGTGGGCCAGCCTGATCAGCTGCCAGGCTCGTAATTCGTGAGAGGATGGAGATGCCCGCTCCGGCGTGGTGGTGCGTGGCCCGATACGGGGCTTGCGCAGGGGTTGCGCCGGAGCGGGCGCTCATGTCGGTGGGAGCCAAGTCTCCGCACGCTACGCGTAGCGGAGAGCGCCGTCGCCCACTTCTGGTCAGCGGCTGTGAGGCGAAACTGCTCGGTGCTTCGGACCGGAATCGCTCACGGTGGATGGATGCGACCCCAACCACCGCACGAACCCGCTGCCGACAAACAACCCTCAACCCCACCTGGATCGCGTCCATCCGGGCCCGACGACCTCGACGAGCCGACACCGGGGAGCCTTACCGATTTCGAGATCCTCGCGCTGGCACGTTCGTGCGGCGACGGTACCGCGCACGATGCGAGAGTCCGCCGGACCGCGGTGATCGCGCTCGGTCTCGCGGGGCCCGGTCCGAGCTGCGATCCGGCGCTCGGCGACAGCGTGATCGCGCAGGCTCGGACGTGGTGCGTCGTGCAGATTCGGGAGCGGGCCGAACGCGCTCGGCTTGGCGCCAACCCTGACCCGATCGATGGCCCCGTTCGGTACCGACCATCGGCCGCGTCCCGAACACGGTTAGATCGCGAAACACCGTCGGGTGATGTCGCGGAGCTCGTGTGCGGATTCATGTGCCAGGCTCCGGACGGTTCACTTCGCCCATGCCTCCGCGAACATGGTCATCCGCACGTCGGTCAGGGTGGTTGCTCGTCGGCCCCCCGCATCTGGACGCCGCGCGATGACGGGTCGTGCGCGGTCTGCGGCGAACCTGCTAGGCGGCACATCGAGATCCCCGGTCAGGTCGGTGCGTGTCCGGCGGTGGCGCCATGAACTCTGTCTGCAAGCCCGGAACGCGCCTTCGCAACTGGCACCGGAAAGCGGTTGCGGACGGCTGCCTCCAATCGCTCAAAGCGTACGTGCGCGACCTTAGCCGCGTCGATCCGGTCGTCGATGCAACGATTAGACACTGGATGTCCGCCAAAGGCATGGTTGCGTCGTCAGCCGAACTCGCGCTCCGCACTCCAGATCGGGGTGGCCGATGAGGGACGCACTCGTGCGCGCCCACGCCGCGACCCGCAGGATCGTCACCGCGGTCTGCTCGTGCGGGTGGAGCGGAGAGCTGGGCGCAACGGCAAAGTGCCCATCCTGCGAGGCGCCCGAGAGCGCTCGCATCACCAGGGTCCGCGGCGACATGCTCGAGTTGCTTAGCTCGGCCCAGACCCGCGCGATCGCCCACGTCGCATTGGGCAAATGCCCATTGCTGTGCCGGTCGTTGCTGAAGCTGCGGATGATCAGGGCTGACGGCAAGTACACGGCGCCAGGGCGGAAGCCGTCCTACGACCTCACCGAGCAGGGTGCGATCGTCCTGGCCGCGTACCGCAGGATGCAAGCCGCCGCACGTGAGCGGGCCGCGATCGCTGGGATGACGGCGGCTCGGCACGCCGATCTTCCGGAGGCGCCATGAAGCCGGCAAGACGTCTCGAGGATCTACAGGAGCGCCTGAAGTCCAGCGCGGCGATGCTCTCGCGCGCCGCTGCCGAGCTCGGCGCCTGGCCGGCCAAGGCTGCTGCCATGGTCGAGGCGGCTCTGGTCAACGCTAGCGCACAGCACGCGGCTGCTGCGGAGTCCGACCGCGAGCGCATCCGGCAGCTGGGCATCGAGTACCTCGTGCTCGAGCGCGAGCGTGACTCGCTCAAGGTTCGCGTGTCCGGGCTCCAGCACAGCCTGACGCGGTCGCTCGACGACTGGCGAGAGGCAGAGGTCACCCTCAAGTCGGCTGATGCCGTGATCGCGACCGCCGCTGTCCTCGATGCGGAGTTCACGCGACGCGTGAAGGTGCTCGAGGCATCGCGTGCGGAGATCGAGGCGCTCGTTGGCGCCGTTCGGGATAGGATGAGGCGCCGGGAGCAGGAGCAGGCCGATGCGGCACTGAACCGAGCTGCCATCGCGGCGGCTGTCCCGGGGCTTCGCCGATGAGATGAGCGGCCTTGGCAACCGCGACCCGCCAACCGCGACCCGCCATGATCGTTGTGTTGGTAATGATCGACGACACTTCGCAGGCCCATCCCATCCCGCACTGTGACCTCAGTCGGATGACCCGGCGTCGACTGGTTCCGGACGCGGGGCGGCTGGCAGCGATTGGGAGCACTGCCCTCCCACCCCACAGAAGCGGCACAGGCTCAGCGGATCCCTCCGGCAGTCGATGCTAGACGAGCACGGCGCGCCGCACACGGCTGGTCGCACGGTCGCCGAGCGGTCCGAGCACGCCGCCGCCAGGAAGATGAAGACGATCGTAAATGTACGCATGCAGGCGGTTGTATACCATCAGCACGTCACGGTCTCAGCCCAGGAACCGCTTCGAGGTCGTCGGTCTGCAGTAGCAAAACATCTGCGACCTCTGGGCGCATCACATCGCGCACCGCGTGGACTCGCGCATCGAACGCCGCGAGGCATGCACCGTGCTCGAGTTGCCAGCGAACGAGCGCCCGCTGCTGAGCTGTGAGGCTTGGTGGCCGCTGCTGAATACCAACTCCGAAGTCGGTGAAAGACCCGCAGTCAGCCGCGTCGATCGCGTAGAGCCGCGGGAGCCGCGGGACTGTCATGTCAGGCCGATGGATCCGTGCACGGGAACGACGGGCACACACAGTTGCTGTGCGCATTCGTGTACGGCACAGTGAGCTGCGTGCAGTTTGTCTCGGCAACGACCTGAGAATTCGGCACCCCTCCTGCCACGTAGCGCAGGTCAGAGCCCGTCAATCGCCGAATCGTTTCTCTCTGGAGTGTCAATGATGTCTTCTTCATTGGCAATACCCGTACGTCGATGAACACCGGATCGCCGGTGGGTAGTAATCAAGTGTACAGGAATATATAAAACACACATTGGATCCCGGTGTCGGGTTATACAGATCACAGGTGATGCCATAGCTACTACTTGCACAGCGGATGCGATGTGTTTGCTCCGAGGTGATTTCGCTATACGTCGCCATCAACTGTGAGACTACGGGTTGAGCCTGTGATGATGTGGCAGCGATCGCTTGCGATGATGAGTCATCTACGCACTGAGCATCCGGGCCGCACGCATCCCGAAATTCCTGCGTGCACGCGCGAGACGGATCGCACGTCGTCAGTACGTTAGCGGTGGTGGCAGACTCGCCGGTGGGTCCTTGGACCGCACAACCGACACTAATCACGAGCAGAAGTACAAGTAGCGTTCGCATGTTCGTTGTCCTATTTCCGATCGGCCTCTATGCCGATCAGAGAATCGGCCAGCCAGTGGCGTGACACTGACCGACTCTCTGACGAGCACAGGAGAGATGCGCCACGATAAAGTGACCGGCGCCCGTCACGGTCCGCGATCTCCCACTGCGCGGATGCAGGTGAATGGCGTCGACATCCAGAGACCGCAGGAGGGGAGGAGGAACCCTCTGGAGGATGTCGGCGCCGGAGTCATCGTCCGCCCCGATGGCGGATCTGGGCTGCCCGCGCGCTCGCTTCGTGCAGACCGCACCCGAGGATCGCGGCAACCTCGGTGATGTCGATCGGAGCATCGAGCGACACACCGGTAAGGACGACCAGAAGACGACCGGACTTGCTGACCTGCAGGTCGAGCCGAGCTCCACCTCCGAGTTTGATCGAATCGAACTGTCCGGGTCCCCACGGGTGAGCCCGCGCTTCCGTTGTCACGCGTTGTTCGCTTTCTGGCGCTCGGCCTCTACGCGTTCCTCGGCGGCCTTGAACGCCTTGCTCACAGCCGACCTCGCGTCGCCGCGTGGAATCGATTCCCAGATCGCCTTCATCTCAAGCTTCGTGCTCTCGAGCATCTCGCTCGTCTCGCACGCCTCGAACAGGTCGATCATCGCCAGGTGAGGCTGTGGTCCTGGCGATGCCGCCTGCGGCGCGTTCATCACGCCGTCCTCACCCTTTGCCCAGCGAGCGAGCCGCTCTCCGATGTCCTCGTCGAGTTGGCGCGGCTTGTCGAACAGCTCGCGAAACCAGCCCGGAAGCTTCATCAGCGCCTGCTCACCCAGCTTCTGGGAGCGCCACGTCGGAACTCCGTCGACGCCAGGCAGGAGCAGGATTTTGATCAGCATTTCGAAGATGAGATCCTCCGCGGCCAGCGCGCACCAGCCCATATCGATCGGCTTGTTCGTCTTCTCGTCGGGTTTCGTCTTCTCCTTCGCGCGGAAGCAGAATATCCAGTGCACGCGCTGCTGCAAGATGAAGTTCTTCATCTCGCGGTGCTGCGCCTTGGGCTCGATCCATCCGGCCATCGCGTGGCTGTGTCCCTTGGCCTTCACCACAGCGGCCTGCTGCGCAAGCACGCCTCCCTCACCCTCGTGCTCGTGGCTCATGCTGTCGATGATGATCGTCGACGGCTTGTAGGTCAGACCGTGCTTGATAGCATCGATGTAGTCGATCGGAGAGAACGGCGGCGAGAACGGCACGTGGATGAATTTGTGGCTGTCGGCGTGCATTGTCGCTCGCATCGCCTCGGTGTCGATCACAACGATCGGACCTGGCGTGACGCGCGCGATTCCGTCGGCGAGCCGCAGCGCGGACTTCGTCTTTCCGCTCCCGGTCGCCCCTGCGGCGCCGATCATAAGCGGGAGACCGACTCGCCGTGCTGGTCCGCTCTCGAAGGTGCGCGCCATCACATCTCCTCGGGCGTGAAGCCCTCTTGCCTCAGCGTCCACATGGGCGCCGTGATCTCGATGTTTCCGGGCGTGCGGTACGCTGGCCACTCGCCGCTCTCCGTGCACGCGGCCCACGTATGAAGCGCGCGAATCCACCTGCGCGAGCCAAGTTCCTGAAACGCCCCGCTCAAGCGCTCGGGGTCCCAGATCGCGTACGGCCGAGCGGTCTCGACGAACAGGAACCTGAAGTCGATCCGGCCCTGCAGGTTCGGGTAGAGCGTGTTGAGGGCGAGCTTGTAGGCATGCGCCTGGATCGCGTAGCCAAGGTTCTCGGCCGTCTTCTGCACGCGCTCCGGGTTCGCGTCGGCCACGTTCTTGAGGTCGTAGATCACCGCGGTCGAGGCGCTCGCGAGCGGGGATACGACGCCGTTTCGGTACCCGATGACGTGGTCGAGCATCGACCGGCATCGCACCGGACCGCTCGGCGTGGGCTCGTGCCACTCGATCGCGAGCTCGCTCACCCCGTCGAGTGTGTGCCCGATGGCCGCGAGGCACGCGCGTGTGCCATCGGCGATCCGCTCGTGGATGACGAGATCAGGCTCCTTGACGGGGATCATGCCAGCTCCGCGGGCTCGGTCCCGTAGCAACTTGGCTGCAGCCGTCCCGTACGATCCGTTCTTGGCGAGGATGGTCGACGGGATGACCTCGATGCGCTTCCCGACTCCGAGCACGAGCGCATGCTGGATGTTGCCCTTGTCGAGCCGCTTCTGCTTGTCGTCGCTGACCTCGTCGTCTCCTTCGTCGTCGTCCTCTGCTGCTGCTCGCTCCTGCTGGCGGTCGTACGCGTCCTTCGCGTGTGCAGGAGACCTCTGGACCAGGATCTTTGCGAGCGTCGCCGAGAACCCAGGTAGGCGGTGATACTCGTCTGGCGTCACGTCGAGAACGCGGGCAGGTGGCAAGGTTGTCATCGTCGCACGCTCTTTCTCGGCCGCAGAATCTTGTCGATGGCAACGACGGCATCGTGCTCACCGATCGCTCCGCTCCAGACGGATGCGACCAAGCGCCGAACCCGCTCGATTGTCGTCCTTGCCCGGTCTCGTTCGTTGCGCGCACGGTCACGTTCTTGGGCAGGCGTCACGCGTCACCAGCCTTGGCTCCAAGCCTCGCGCGGAACACGAGCTCCTGCGCGTAGGCTGAGACCTCGATGCGCCCACCGATGGGCGACAGGTGGAGCAGAGCGAGAACGAACGCGATCACCGCGTCGGATCTGCGCTCGCAACGACAGCGTTCTCGGCTCACGGGAACTCCTGGCGGTTGCGGGGTGAAGAGAAGTGCCCGACGTCGTGGCGCAGTCGTCCGGCCACGAACTCCTGCTTGTGAAAGTACGGGACCCGTCGATCCCGACACTGATTCGCAATGCGGTTGAACCACTCCGGCTCAGCCGGTCGAGGTTCGTCGCCGCTCTCGCACCCGTCGATCACCCATCCGATTCCAGTCAGGTCAAGCTCGCCGAGATCCTCAAGCAGAGGCTCGCAGGACAGGAACCGTGTGGTCGCCGGTACGCCGCGCAGGTCGTCGATGCGCGGCAACCCGTGCTCGCGGTTCTCCACGCTGACTCCCATCCAAATCCACGGCACTGGCCACGCCTCGACGTCGCGCCATGCGGCCGGCGGGAAGTTGTGCGGCTTGGTTCCGGGAAGTGCCATCCCGTCAGGTGCCGTGTAACGCGCCGCCGCTTCGATGCATGATTCAACGCTCCAATCCCCGAACCAGCGCCTCATGCGCGCAGACCGCTTGGTGAGCACCTGGTAGGTGTGCTGTCCGGCGAGCAGCATCACCCCGAACACCACGGCGATCTCCTCGTCGCTGAACCCCTCGTAGAACAGGTCAGACATCGAGTCGACGAAGATGCGGCGCGGCTTGCGCCATTGGAGCGGTGCCGCGAGCTTGTCGTCGACAAATCTCGATAGACCGGTCCAGCGCGGCTCTCCTCCGACGCGATGCACGAGCCCGTCGTACGCCGTGGGCGCGCCCTTGCCCATGCGGACGATGCGATCCGCCTGCACCTCCGCGTAGCAGTGAGTGCACCCTGGGCTGATGCGCCGGCAGCCGCGTGTTGGATTCCATGTGGAGTCCGTCCACCCTATCGCTGTGGTATTTGTAGTCATGGAGTGGCTCCGATCAGGTACTGGTCAGGCTGGTTCACGGCTTCCAGTCCACTGGCTGAGGGAGGTGCTTGATCCACGGCTCGACTATGCATGGTTTCGGTCGGCGCATCATCGGACGGTACAGTGGCTCAGATGTGAGCATCGGATCGTGCAGTCGATATCGATCGCCCGGACCGCGCTCAGCCAGTACTGCGATTCCGTTCCAGTCCGCGTTGCCGCGGATGCGGGTCACGACTCTGGCGCCGGGTGCCATCTCGTATTCATCGCCGTGGAGTCGCCGAAGCCATCCGACTATGGTTATCGCTCGATAGTAGGTGATCGGAATCTGGACAACATAAAGACCATTCTCCACAGCGGAATCCTCCATCAGCATTGTTACGCATCGCCGAATGTCGGCGGCGTCGGCGTCGGCGGCGTCGTCGGCGGCGTCGTCGGCGGCGCCGTCGGCGTCGGCGGCGTCGTCGGCGTCGGCGGCGGCGTCGGCGGCGTCGGCGTCGGCGTCGGCGTCGTCGGCGTCGGCGGCGTCGACGGCGGCGTCGTCGTCGGCGTCGGCGGCGACGACGTCTATAAACGAGAGCGCTCGAAACCG
>JADGRB010000225.1 GCA_017881315.1 Pseudomonadota bacterium | reverse complement strand
GTCCAGCCCAGTCCGTACGGCCACACGATACAGCCAGGCCTGGGCATTTTCGCCCTGGGCATCCGGTTGGCGGGACCATTTGAGGAAAACTTCGACCGCCAATTCCTCGGCCCCCGGGGAAGTTATTCCAGGGCCCATTTGAAGACGGAACGGCGCACGCAGACTGGACCGCCCCGGTGGTCGTCGTGCTGGCGGGCCCGGTGGAGTAGCTGAGCGGCCCATTGCTCTCGACGATGCCGTTGATGTTGAGGACGCCGCCACCGTTGATGGTCAGGCCCGCGGTGCCGCAGCCACCCAGAGCCACGATCGCCGGCGCGGGGGGGCTTATCCGTCCGATCGAGGTCGCGTGCAGCGTCTTCGCGGGCATGCCAAATATCGCGCCGAAAAATCGGGGTTGAGTCGCCGCGATGACGACGGTCAGCTGGGTCGAGGTCGCGGTCACCGTCACGCCGCTGGAATAGCCGTTGGCGGTCGTCATCATGGTCGCGTTGGCGATCGCCGTCGACTGAGACGACGGCAGCACCCGAAGGCCGGCCATGACAGCCGAATCGGCCACGGTTTGCAGCGAGCGGGAATTTTGACGGAGGAACCCGATATCGATGGCCAGCGCGGCCAACCCGAACAGGGTCATCCAGAGCGCCACGATGATGATCACGACCGCGCCGCGCTCCCGGTTTCGTTCCGCAGCAGCCGGGGACTTGCGTGACATCCCTGTCTCTCGGTAGATCGTGCCATCGGGCTACAGCTCAACCGCTGACATCTGCGGGCGTTACAGTCGAAACTCGACCGCGCTAGGCGATGGTGAAGATCCCGACGTCGGGCGGCGCGTAGAGGCGCAGCGGGATCTCGACCGCGCCGATGCCGCGCGAGACGAAGAGCGGCAGCCCGTCGACGTGGTAGAGACCGGCGGGCCAGCGCCGTCCGAGATGCCCGTGGACGACCACCGGCCCTTGCGGCGCCGCGATCTGACCGCCGTGGGTGTGCCCGCAGAGCATCAGCGCGGCCCCGCGATCGCGGACGAACGGGTAGCCCTCCGGGGCGTGCACGACGGCGATTCGCACCGCGGCGCCGGCCGCCTCGGCGAAGGCCCGATCGGGATCGGGTTCGCCGGTCCACGGATCGTCGAGCCCGACCAGCGCGACGTCGTCGTGCGGCGGTGGCAGACGCAGCGTCCGGTTGACCAGCACCCGCGCGCCGCCCCGCTCGAGCGCCGCCTCGATGAGCGCGTGATCGGTCCACAGATCGTGGTTGCCGAGCACCGCGACCTTGGTGGCCGCCGGAACACCGGCGACGAGGCGCGCGATGAGGTCGGCCTTGGCGGCGGTCGCCTCTAGGAATACGTAGTCGCCGCCCAGGACCAAGACGTCGGGCGCCTCTGCCGCCAGCCGCGCGAAGGCGGCTTCCAGAAGACGCGTCGGGGTGAGCGGGCCGACGTGCAGGTCGGAGATGAACCCGATCCGCAGCGGCGGCCGCGCCGCGCGCCCCGCCGCGATCTGGTGTCGGACGGTCTCCACCCGCGCGCGGCCCCACCGATCGAGCGCGCGGGCCGGCCAGTCGCCCGCGTAGATCACCCGCGCCACCATCTCCCGCACCGTGCGGGCGACGGTGAACCTTCGACCACGCCCCTTCGATCCCAAAGACATCGGCGCTCCCGCGCGAACCGTGGGCGCCGTCGGCGGCGCCCGGGCGCTGTCGCTACTCCATGTCCGCCATGACGATCGGCGGATGGTGCATCATCGTGATCTCGGGCGACGGACCCACGAAGCTCTTGGCCATCGCGATCGCCTCGGTCAGCGATTCGGAGCGTTCCCAGCCCAGGATCTTGGGCACGTGCGCGTTCTCGGCGCCGGCCACGATCACCTTGCCGACGTGCTGGCGGCCGTTCTCGCCCCAGTACCACATGAAGAACGGGTGCGCGCCGTGGTAGGCGTTGCCGCGCCGGTACATCTCGATGTAGCTCGGGTTCTTGGCGAACTCCTCCTCGTACTTGTGGCGCAGCTTCATCGCGTCGCGCGTCTCGGGGAGCAGCCGGTTGAAGAACTCGATGTAGCTCGGGTGGTGGTTGTGGTCGAACTCGTCGTAGCAGGGGTGGGTCAGGATCAAGACGCCGCCCTTCTTGAGGATCGGCTTGCCCCGATAGAAATTGTGGAAGTAGCCGAGGCCCATCACCTGCACCAGGATCGGGTTCAGGATCGAGTTCACGTTGTACGGTGACACGAACGGCACCGGGCAGATCAGCACGTCGGCCTGACCGCGCACGTGCACGGCGTACTGATCCCAGCAGCGCTGGAGGATTCGCTCGTGCACCGGCTCGGTCTTGCCCGCGTGGCAGGCGATCATCTGGTACTGGGCCGGGATCGACTGGAAGAGCTTGCGCTTGGCGCCGCGGGGCATCTTCGACAGCGTCCAGCGCATCGCCTCGAACTTGAGGCGATCGATCTCGGTGAACTCGTCTTCATTCTTGGATAAGAACGCGGTCGCGCCGGCGTAGATCCGGTTGTTGAGCGCGGTCTCGATGTGGAACACGTTCATGTGCCGGTCGACCAGCGCGCCCTGCCGCTCGACCTTGGTGTTCAGCATCGACCGCTTCGGGTCCATGTAGCTGTCGGAGGCGCGGATGGTCTCGGGCTCGTGGTGCGGCCGCAGGCTCTCGTAGTCGCACAGGCCGACCGCCACGGACTTGTGCCCGCCGTCCATGGGGACCAGGTTGATGTTGACGTAGATGACCAGGTCGCTCTCGACGGCGCGCCGGTTGATGTTGACGCTCTCGCCGTGATCCGTCTTGCCGAGATGGACGATCCCGTCGGGATCCTCGGCGTCGTGGTTGTAGTAGCGGTCCGGGTAGAAGGCGTTGTGGATCTTGCTGCCCACCATCCGCTTCATCTCTGCCTCGGACAGCCGTCGGTGGAGCGAGTTGGCGATCACGATGTGCACGTCGTCGACGCCGTTGGCGTCCAGGAGCTCCAGCACGATCTCGATGATCGTCTGCCGGATGTCGGGGGTGGTCATCGGCGGCAAGGGCAAGCTGATGTCGTCGACGGCGATGGTGACCCGCATGCCCGGGGCCAGCTGGGCGTAGAGCGGCTCGGAATCGTGCGGGTGGTTGAGCGCGTAGCGGATCGCGGCCCCCGGGTTGGCGAGGCCCTCGATGGGGGGCTTCGGGTAGATGACCCGCGTCCCGATGGGGAGGTCCTCCAGGAGGAGGTCCTCGCCCGAAAACAGGATCCGCGGCGCCGAGTCGCCATCGATGTAGACGACCTGGTCGTCCTCTTTGTTCCGCGGGACCGGTCCGCGCAGGACCTTGGGGGCTCGTTCTCTCATCGTAAATCCCAGAGATGACCGTAGGTCATCGTAAATCCAATATCGGCCAGTCGTGTTGCAAGGCCGTGTTCCGGAGCCGCAGATCGGGATTGACCGCCGTCGGATGACCGACCACCGAGAGCATGGGCAGATCGCTCATGCTGTCGCTGTAGCCGTAGCAGTCGGACAGGTTCAGCTTCTCTTTCTCGGCGTAGATCCGCATCCAGCTGGCCTTGGAGGCGGCAGCCACCACCGGCGGCAGCAGCCGCCCCGTGGCGTAACCGTCAACGAATTCCAAGCGATTGGTCACATACTCGTCGATTTTTAGATGCTTGGCGAGTGGCTGGACGGTCAGATCGAGCGCGCCAGTCACCAGCACCTGGCGCAGCCCCAGTTGACGCGATTTGTCGATGAGCTCGTAGGCGCCGGGAAAGATCGACGGCTTCAAGACGGTGTCGAACAGCTCCTGCGCGAGACAGCGAAGCCTATCCTCCGACTCCCCCTTGTAGCGCACGAAGAAGATGTCGTTGAACAGGCGCCGGTTGAAGAAGTCGGCCGCCATGAAGAGCGGAACGCTGGACAGCGTCGCGATGGTCTTGGTGATGCTCTTGAGGATCCCCTGCTGGTTGCGGGCGCTGAAGGCGAACGCGTGCACCAGGTTCGTGCGGACGAGCGTCCCATCCAGATCGTAAAATGCGGCGGCGGCCATCGGAAATTCGTGCCGGCCTCGTATACCACAGGCATAATGGCCTCGCCGTTGCGATGAGAAGAGTCGTTGGCCGCGAGCTTCTGACGACGATCCTCAAAGAAGCGACGCCGCCCGATCTGCGCGTCGTCGGGCGCACCCTGTTTCACGCCGCGATCGTGGGCGTCGCGGCCGGTCTGATGGGGGCGGCGTTCTTCGCGACGCTGGAGGTCGTTCAGCGGCTGGTGCTCGAGGACCTGGGCGGTTACCGCCCCCTGCGCGCCAGCGGCGAGACCTTCCTGCCCGAGCTGACGCGCATCATTCATTTTCGGCCCTGGCTGCTGGCGCTCCTGCCGGCGATCGGCGCCCTCGCGAGCGGCATCATCTCGGAGCTGGCCCCCGAGACCCGCGGCGGCGGCGGCGACGCGATGATCGAGGCCTTCCATCGCCAGGACGCCAACATCCGCAAGCGGGTCTCGTGGGTGAAGGCGATCTCGTCGATCTTCACGCTGGGGACCGGAGGCTCGGGGGGACGCGAAGGCCCGACCATGCAGATCGGCGGCGCGCTGGGATCGCTGTGCGGGCGACTTCTGCGCGTCGACGTCGCGGAGCGGCGGATCCTGATGGTCGCGGGGGTGGCGGCCGGAATCGCGGCGGTGTTCCGCACGCCGCTCGGCGCGGCGCTGCTGGCCGTCGAGGTGCTCTACCGCGACGACTTCGAGTCCGACGCGCTCATCCCGGCGGTCCTCGCCAGCGTCACCGCCTACTCGGTGGTCATCTCGATCTTCGGCGAGACGACGCTGTTCGCGCACCCGGGGCGCTTTCCGTTCGTCATCAAGCATCTCTGGCTCTACGGCGTGCTGGCGCTGTTCGTGTCGGTGCTGGCGGCGCTGTTCCTCACCTCCCTGCGCGGCGTCCAGCGCGTGACCGCGCGGCTCACCGGCGTCCCGACCTGGGCGCGGCCCGCGCTGGGCGGCCTGGCGCTGGGCGTCTTCTGCGTGCCGATCATCGCGGCCGTCGGTTGGCGCCTGGCCCAGCCCGGTCAAGGGCTCGGCCTGCTGGGTGGCGGCTACGGCGCCGTGCAGGTCGCCATCAGCGGCGCCAGCTGGCTGCCGATCGGGTGGGCCGGCGCGGCGCTGCTGCTCTTTCTGTGCCTCTCCAAGATCGTCGCCTCGTCGCTCACCATCGGCACGGGCGGCAGCGCCGGCGACTTCGCGCCCGCCCTGGTCATTGGCGGCCTCTTCGGGGGCGCCTTCGGCCGGGTCGCGCAGCTCTTGCTGCATGACCCGCGGATCGATCCGGGCGCGTTCGCGCTGGTCGCCATGGGCACCTTCTATGGCGGCATCGCGCACACCCCGCTGTCGTCGCTGGTCCTGGTGTGCGAGCTGGCCGGAAGCTACGACCTCCTCGTTCCGCTCATGCTGGCCGAGGGGATCGCTTTCATCGCGTTGCGCGGGAAATCTCTCTATCGCGCCCAGGTGAAAACGCAGCGCGAATCGCCGGTGCACCAGCATCCCGCCACCCCGGATCTGCTGCGCACCACCAAGGTCGCGACCATCATGCGCATGATCTCGGTCAGTGGCATCCCCATCGCGGCGCGCGATTTTTCCGTCCGCATCGATGCCGACCTGCGAACCGCCGCCAAGACGATGCTCAACAACAAGCTGCGCGAGATCCAGGTCACCGACGCCGCCGGCAACGTGGTCGGCCTGCTCGACGAAGCCGACATCTCCCGCTTCTACCTGGACGCCGAAGACCGACCCAGCAGTTAGATCAGGAACTCATCGCGATTCGGATCAGCCTCCGGTGATGTGCAGCGCGCCCCACAGGTTCGATGCGTCGTCGGTCCAGCCCACGCCATTGGCGCGCGTCGTCTTCCAGCGCGGATCGCGGGCGAGCGGCACGAGGTCGGCAGGCGATCTCGCCAGCACCATCCAGGCCGAGGACGTTTCGAGGGCCTTCCCCCGCGCCGCCGTGACGCCGTCGAAGCGAACCAGTCCACGGAAGCCGACCGCGGCGGCGCCGACCGCGACGACCGGTTCCAGATCCAAGAATCGGTTCGAGATGTGTACGGCGAGCAGGCCGCCCGGCGAGAGCTTCCTCGCGTAGAGGGCCATCGCCTCGCGCGTCAGGAGATGGGCGGGAATGGCGTCGGAGCTGAACGCGTCGAGCAGCAGGAATCCGAAGGTCCCATCGCCCGTGGCCGCGATCGACAGCCGCGCGTCTCCGAGCACGATGTCGACCGGTGCTCGCGCATCGCGCAGGAAGGTGAAGAAGCCCCGATCGCGCGCGATCTCCTGCACCGCCGGATTGATCTCGAAAAAGGTCCAGCGCTCCCCCGGCTCGGCGTAGGCCGCCATCGTCCCGGCGCCGAGGCCCACCACACCGACCCGCTGCCGCTGGGGGCGCCCTTGCCAGGCCGTCATCAGATCCCCGACCGGTCCCAGGCGGGAGTAGTAGGTGAGCGGCTCGCGGCGGCGGGCCGGCGCCAGATCCTGCGCCCCATGCAGCGTCTCGCCATGTGCCAGCATCATCATCGTGGGCGGGTCGAGCTGGACCCGGAGAATCCCGTAGAAGCTGCGGGTGGCGTACAGGGTCCGTGTCAGGCCGCTGCCGTAGGTTCCCCCCGCCACCAGGATGGCCGCAAGCCCCAGGCCGAAACGGATCGGCCGGAAGCGAAAGGAATATCCGGCCACGCCGGCCCCTGCCAAGACCACGCCCAGCGCGACCAGTCCCTTGGTGCCGCCGAACCTCAGCTCGACGGTGTGGGCGGCCCGGACGCCGATCAGGAGCAGGACCGTCAGGGCCGCGGGCCACACGAAGTCGAAGCGCCGGGCCCATGGGTTTCGACGATCGGCCCGGACCTCGCTCTGACCTTCCAGACTTTGCTCATCTGGTGCCCGCGGTCGCAACAGCGCGGCCAGCACGACACCGATCGGATATTCGACCAACTCGGAGAACAGCATCGGCGCCGCCAGCACGCTGAACAGACCTCCCAGGGCGCCGCCGGCCGCCACCCAAAGATAGAACTCCGTCGCGTGCGCCGCGCCGGGCCGGCTGCCCGCCAAGGTCTGGTGGCACACCAGCGCGGTCACGAAGAACACCAGGGCGTGCGCCGGCAGGACGTTCCATCCGACGGTCCCCGTGCGGAGCGAGAGCTGCACCGTCAGCGGCACCAGCACCAGAGCTTGCAGCCAGATCGCGCGCCGCGGAGAGATCAGGGCCCGGGGCGCAAACGCCAGGATGAACGAGAGCAGGTACAGCGCCAGCGGCATCACCCACAGCAGCGGCAGGGCGACCAGATCCGTCGTCATGTAGCTGGTGACCGAAAGCAGCAGGCTCGAGGGAACGGCCGCCAGAACCAGCCAGCGCGCGCGCGCCGCCCAGCTGGGTCCCGATATCGGGCCCACTGCCCCTTCCGGCTGCCCAGGACCGCGCAGCACGGCTGCGTGGCGCTTCGCCATCGCCGCGCAAACGCCGAGGAGGACGACGGCGGCGACCAGGCCGACGGTCCACCAGCGCCGCTGTCGCGTCAGGCCCACCAGCGGTTCGAGCAGGATCGGGTAGGCCAGCAAGGCGGTCAGGCTCCCGGCGTTGCTGGCCGCGTAGAGGAAGTAGGGATCGCGCGCGTCCCGGTGCGCGGTCGCCGCGAACCAGCGCTGGACCAGCGGGGCGGTGGCGGCGAGTAGAACGAAGACGGGCCCGATGCTGATCGCGAGCCGCCAGAACAGCCAGAGCGCCTGATGCTCGCCCGGCGCGTGCCAGTCCACAGGCGAGGCGAGCGGCAGACCCACCGCGACGACGATCAAGAGCGCGACGTGCACGAAGGCGTGGCGGCGCGCCCCCAGCCAGGTCGGCGCCAGGTGGGCGTAGAGATACCCGACGAACAGCGCCAGCTGAAAGAACGCGACGGCGGTGGTCCACACCGCGGCGCCGCCGCCCAGCACCGGCAGGAGCCCCTTGGCGACGAGCGGCTCGAGGGCGAAGATCAACGCCGACGTCAGAAACAGCGTCGACGCGAAGAGAGAGACCAGCACCTTGAAAGAGCGTATCAGGAACCCCGAAGGCGTTCCTGATACGCGGAGGGCGCTACTTGTCCTTCTT
>JADGRB010000487.1 GCA_017881315.1 Pseudomonadota bacterium | reverse complement strand
CACCACCGCCTGGTACCCGACGCCGGTGATCCGGTACCTCACCGAGGAACTCGGCCAGCAACCGGAGATCCTGGAGGCCTACACGTGGGCCGGGACGACCCGCCGCTACTTCGACCAGTGGTACCAGGTCGTCAGGGACGCGCGGACCGCGATGATGACCGCGGCCGCCGCCGGGGACAACGACGCCGCGGTGGTGTTGCGGGCCGTCAAGGAGGTCTACAAACGCACAGTCGGGCGGCTCGCCCGGGTCGATGACGGCAAGGCCAAGAGTCCGCTGTACCGGCCGGACTGGCGGCTGGCGATCGTGTCGACCGCGAACGTCAACCTGCTGCGCAAACTCCGGCGGGCCGGGGAACAGACCGACAGCTGGCCGGTGGCGATCTCCACCGACGAGGTGTTCTACCTGTCCGACGAGCCCGACCCCACGGCTGCGTTGCCCGCGCCGCTGCGGCTCGGTGACGGGCTCGGACAGTTCAAGATCAGCCGAAGCGCGCCCATGAGCGAGGAGATCGGTCGGGCGCTGGCCGCGGGCAGGCTCGCCGGGCTCCTCCCCCTCGTCCCGAAGCTCGGTGACCAGTGATGGCCCGCCGGCGCGCGGCCGCTCCGGTCGCCGAGCTGATAGGGCGTGGCCTGACCAGATCAGGGCCGCCGTCGGCGAACATCCGTGACCAGGTCACCGAGCTCGGCGGCACCCGGGCCGTCGCCGAGCTCACCGGACGTTCCGAACGCACCATCCGCCGCTGGGCGCACAACAACCACGTCCCCGTCAGAGGAGACGCCGCGCAGGCCTTCACCGACGCCGTGAGACAGCACCGGGACTCCCCCACCTACCGGCGCGGCCGGGTCAACCACCGGCGCGACACCCGGATGCGGAACAACGGGGCGACCGTGCGGTTCAAAGGCGTTGCCGGGCCGGTCATCGACAGCCAACCCGGCGCCGTCAAGCCGCGGAACATCGACTGGCACCTCACCGGTGACGCGATGAGCGACATCCTCGATGCCTACTACGCCGGCGGCGAGACCGCCGCGATCGACGCTCTCGGCCGTGCCATGGCCACCGAGTACATGGGCACCGACCAGTACGGGTGGAGATTCCAGCCCACCGCATCGACGCTGGACTTCCTGCGCCACCGCTTCTAGCTATAGCTATGGCCTCACGGATCGATCCAATGGAAGCGGAGTTCACGGAGCGCCTGCAATCCCCCGCCGCAGGTGCTCGTTAGGTCTCGAGCGTCATCCTGGAGAGAGAGGCGAGCGGAAGTCAGGCAAGAACGGACGAAAGACGGCAACGACCGACGGAACGAGCGACGATTCAGGCATAGTCCTGCATGCGATCGCGCAGCGCCGTAAGCCCCGTCTGCACGATGATCGTCGAGAACTCCGTGTACGACAGCAGTGGGTCAACCTGGCGCGCGCGCAGCCACTGAGCGCGGAGAATCCTCGCTGTTGGCTTGTTGATCCGGACGGTCTGGTACTCCACGTTCTTCCGGCGGCGGGGGCGCACAAGCGGCGCATCCGCCTCCAACTCAAACGCCTCCAGGTCGGAATCGTCCAGGTTGTCAGCCGGCCGATCGACCACCGGCTCCCGCGGAACTGAACGCGGCCTGTCCGCAACGGGCGTCAGCGCCGGAGCGCTCGATAGCATCGCCGCCACCGTCCCTCGGGTGTCCTTAACCATCACGCGCTTCCTTCCGTCAGTCGCTCGCCGCGCACTGCGTTGACACGCTCGATGACCTCAAGCGTGAGCTTCCCGTACGCCTCGGACAGATCCATGTCCGCGCCCTCATCCCCCATCACCAGCTTCTCCGCCACCATGCGTTCTGCCGCCGTGCGCTTGGGAATCAGCGTCTTGAACAACGGCAGTCCGGACTGCCGGAGGTCGCGGTGCACCTCGCGGCTGATGAGCGTCCCCTGCTCGTATTTGGTCAGCAGCACGCCCAGTAGGTCAGCGGACAGCACCTTCGCGGTGCGGAGATCTTCGCTCCACTCAAGGAACATCGACACGCCTCGTCTCCCCCAGCGGGACGCGTCGGTCGGCACGATCAACGACGTCGCAGCACACAGCGCAGCGATCACTACCGGGCCGAGATTCGGTGATAGGTCGAGCACCATGACGTCGTACTCATCTGCCAGCGGTGCGAGTGCTTGTGCGATCTGTTCTTCACGTCGGTGCATCGTGATGAGTTCCTGATCGAGTCGCGCCACAGCAAGCGTTGACGGCAACAGATGCAACCCGGGAATGCGCGTCTCGCATACTGCCTTGTGGGGGTCGACGTCACGCTTCACGATGTCGAGCAGGTCGAACTCGATGTCGTCCTCATCCGCGTACATCGACGTGCTGTTCGCTTGTGCGTCGCAGTCCACGAGCAAGACACGCGACGACGCGCGAGCGAGGCCGGCGGACAGATTGACACTTGTGGAGGTTTTTGTCTGACCGCCCTTGTGAGCGGCCACGGCGATGATCTCTGCTGTCATGCGGGCAGCGTCCCAGCCCATCGCCAGCAAACACGCGCGCCACGCCGGTGTGTTGTCGTTTTTTCTGAGACCGTCCCGCCACGATTTGTCAAGGGGAATCGCCGACGCGGCGAAAGGGGGGCCATCTCGACCCGGCTGACGAATCGTTGCGCAATCGGGCGGGTCGTTCGCCCCAGTAGCCGACTTGAGCAACCTCCCGTGCCCCGCAGCTCGGCAGGAACGGCCCGATAACCGCCTGTCACCCTTGCCGCCAGGAAACGACGCGCGGCATGTTCGGCGTGGCGGCGTGTGCGTGCCGATGCCCGCTGCGACACTGCCGGTTATCGAGGACCCATGTTCGAGGTGGGGTGGTGAAAGTGAGCGTGCCACTCGAGAAGTCGACGCTCTGTGTCCGTGACGGCTGCGAACATCGCGTCGCCGACGAGACCGGGTCGGAGGGGTACCCCCGGCCGTCTGCGGATCTCTCCTACAGTCCTGATCCGGTATCCAAACCCGGGAAACCGGATCAGGACTGTAGGAGAGATCGAGCAGGGGAACCGGTCGAGCGGACAAGCTCGAACAGCCGCCTC
>JADGRB010000486.1 GCA_017881315.1 Pseudomonadota bacterium | reverse complement strand
CCGCGCGGCGCAAGTACCTGCTCTTCTCGGTCTTCACGGCGGTGAGCCTGATCCTCGATCAGTGGACGAAGATCCTGGCCCGGGCGGATCTGCGCCCTCGTGGTCCCTTCAATCCCAAGGTGATCGTCGAAGGCTATTTCGATCTCCGCTACGCCGAGAACCCGGGCGTCGCGTTCAGCATGCTGCAGGACATGCCTGGCGGACGGGTCCTGCTCACGCTGCTCGCGGTGGGGGCGTTCCTGCTGGTGCTCTATTACCTGCGCAAGACCCCGGAGGGGGCCACCCGGCTCCACATCGCGCTCGGACTGGTGGGCGGGGGCGCCATCGGAAACCTGATCGATCGCGCGCTCTTCGGGAAGGTGACCGACTTCATCGTCTGGAAGGTCGGCCTGCACGAATGGCCCGCCTTCAATGTCGCCGACGCGGCGCTGTGCGTGGGCGTCGGCCTCATGGTCATCGACATGTTCTTGACCCGCCGGGAGGCGCCACCGACGCCGGCCTGAGGCAGGCGGCGTGGAAGCTCGCGTTGCATCCGGTCCTCTTCACCTTCCCGCTCGGCCGCCGCGAGGTCTCGCTGCACAGCTACGGCCTGCTGATCGCGGTGGGCCTGGCGATCGGAATCGCCGTCGCCCACCGCGAGGGTCGGCGCCGCGGCCTCGACGGCGGACGCGTCCTCGACCTGGCGTTCTGGCTGACGGTGTCGGGCCTCATCGGATCGCGCCTCGCCTACGGCCTGGTGAACGCGCGCGACTTTTTCCACGCCTGCGCCGACGGCGGCGGTTCCCGGTGGCACGACTGCACGCGCGTGTTTCAGGTCTGGGAGGGTGGCCTGGTCTTCTACGGCGGCGTCGCGGTGGCGGCGGCCGTGGCTTTCTTCTTCGCCAGGCGCGAGGGGTGGTCGTTCGGGGACGTCGGCGATCTCTTCGCGCCCGCGCTGGCCATCGGCCATGCCTTCGGCCGGCTCGGCTGCTTCGCCGCCGGCTGTTGTTTCGGCAAGGAGACCCTGTCGCGCTGGGGCGTGGCGTTCCCGCGCGGGAGCGTCGCGTTCGACGTGCTCGAGGCCCAAAGCGCGATTCCACCCGGCGCCGGCGAGACGCCGCCTTTGCACCCGACGCAGCTGTACGAAGCGTTCGGCGAGCTGGCGATCTTCGCCGCGCTCTGCGCGCTGCGCCCGCGCCTCCGGCGCCGTCCGGGGATGCTGCTCATCGTCTACCTTGGCCTCTACGCGATCCTGCGTTTCGTGGTCGAGATCTACCGGGGCGATCTGCTGCGGGGATTCTTGATCGCGTTTCACACCCCGCGGCTGGCGGCCTGGCTGGGTTTGCCGCCGGCCGAGCCGATCTTTGTCTCCGCGGGCCAGCTGGGCAGCCTGCTCGCCCTCGCGGCGGTCGTGGTGGCGCTCATCCGCCGGCGCGAGGCGACGACGGCATGAGCGCCTTCTAGCGGACTTCTAGCGATCCCGGCCCGCGGCGCAGAGGGCCTCCCAGGCGCGTGCCTTGACCTCCGTCTCTTCGAGCTCGGTCTCGGGCGTCGAGTCCGCGACGATGCCTCCGCCCACGGAGACGGTCAGCTCACCGTGGCGAACCACGGCCGTGCGAATCGCGATCGCCAGATCCAGATCGCCCGCCGCGCCCAACCAGCCGGTCGCGCCCGTGTAGACCTCGCGCGGCGCGGGCTCGAGCTCGTCGATGATCTGCATCGCGCGGCGTTTGGGCGCGCCGGTCACCGAGCCGCCCGGGAAGGTCGCCCCCACGAGCGCGCCCAGGCCGACGCCGGGACGGAGCCGGCCGCGCACCGTGCTGATCAGGTGGTGCACCGTCGGAAGCGCCACGGCGCGCGCGAGCGATGCGACCTCGACGCTGCCGGTGACACAGACGCGTCCCAGATCGTTTCGTTCGAGATCGACGATCATGACGTGCTCGGCCCGATCCTTGGCGGCGGCACGGAGCTCGGCGGCGGCGACCCGATCGAGATCCGGGGTCCGCCCGCGCGGGCGGGTTCCTTTGATCGGACGCGTCTCCACGACGCCGGCCCGATCGACGGACAGAAAGCGTTCCGGTGAATTGCCGATCAGGGCGCGCCACCCTTCCGCGCCGCGATCGTCGGCCGCGGCGATGAACGCCGCGTGCGGTGCCGGCGCGTGCGCGCGCAACGCGGCCGCGATGAAGGACGGATCGCCGGCCCCACAGGTGGCGACCAGCCGGCGCGACAGGTTGACCTGATAGGCATCGCCGGCCCGGAGGTAATCGAGGATCCGCCGGACGCCGTCCAGAAACACCGCCGGCGAATGCGTGGGCTCGAGCGGACCTGTCGCCGGGGGCGACGACGTCGCCGGACGGTCGAGGATCGAGGCGAGGCGCCGGGCCGCGGCGGCGTCGCGGGCGAAGATCGTCGCCGCGCCGCCCACCTCGCGCGACCAGATCGCGTCGTGAAGGTGGAATTCGAAGAGAGGCTCCGTGCCACCCTCGTTCCCACGAGACGGGAGGCCAACCAACCGGCGGCCGAGCTCGTAGGACAGCCAACCGACCGCCGCCGGGACGCCGGCGGGCGGCGCCCCGCCCTCGGCCCAGGCCGAACGGGCGTCGGCCCAGACGCGTTCGAGGCGCTCCAGATCCTCGGTCGAGCGGCCGCGGACGATCTCCACCGGCCCGGTCCCCACCAGATCGCGCGCGATCCCCACCTCGTCGGGCGCCGGCGTCGACAGCCAGAAGGCGCCGGGCTCGGCCGCCGCTCGGCGCGCGGCTTCGGCCGGCGCGAGCGCTTCCGCGGGGACCGCGATCACGCCGGCGCGCGCGGCTGCGCCAGCGCCGCCGACAGGAAATCCCGCAGGTACTGCGCCGCCGATATCACCGAGACCCCCATCGAGACGTAGAGAACGATCAGGCCGGCGCGGTGGTAGTCGACGGTGATGCCGGTGCCGAGCACCGGGTAACGGAAGTAGATCAGCAACATCATGATCGCGACCAGCTGCAGACCGGTCTTGATCTTCCCGCCCGCGCTCGCCGAGATGACCAACCCCTGCGCCGAGGCTATGCTGCGCAGACCGTTGAT
>JADGRB010000485.1 GCA_017881315.1 Pseudomonadota bacterium | reverse complement strand
AGACGACACCGATGCCGCCCGAGACTTTCCCGCGATCGTTGGCCGCCCCATCGCTGCTCGCTCACATCATCACCGAGAAGCACTGCCAGGGCATGCCGCTTTACAGAATCGAGGATCGCTTTTCCCGCGACGGCATCCCGATCGACCGTGGCACCATGTGCCGGTGGTTGGAAGACGCGGGCGCCACCGCCGGCGCGACGGTGATTGCGGCGGCACGTGAGGAGGCGCTGCGGACAGCGTTCTGCTTGTCGACCGACGCCACCGGCATCGCCGTGCAGCCCATTCCGACCGGGGACAAGAAACGCCAGCCTTGTCGTCGCGGCCATTTCTTCGTGCAAATCGCCGACCGTGACCACGTCTTCTTCGAGTACACCCCGCGCGAAACCAGCGCCGCCGTCGGCACGATGTTCCGGGGCTTTTCGGGGTACGTGCAGGCCGACGCCAAAAACGTCTTCGATGTGCTGTTTCGAGCGCCGGAGGACGGCAAGTCGCCCGACGACGCCACACCTTCCGAAAACGGCGGCGTCCGAGTCGAAGTCGGGTGTTGGACACATGCGCGACGAGGGATCTGGGAGGCGGCGATGACCATCAAGAGTCCAGTCGCCCGCGAAGGTCTGTTTCGCATCAGCCGCATCTACGACCTCGAGGATGCCTGGCGCGAAAAACCGCCCGACGACATCAAGCGGATGCGCAATGTCTACAGCCGACCGCATGTCGACGCATTCTTCGTGTGGGCGGAGGCTGAGCACCAGAACGTTCGCGCTGAGCGCGGCCCCTTGCGCAGCGCCCTCGGCTACGTAATCCGTCAAAAGGACGCGCTCATGCGGTTTCTCGATGACGGGCGCCTTCGGCTCGACAACAATCACTCTGAACGTGAGCTGAGGCGTATCGCCGTCGGAAGAAAAGCGTGGCTCTTTACAGGCAGCGACG
Organism: Pseudomonadota bacterium; assembly: GCA_017881315.1. GTDB lineage: Bacteria > Myxococcota_A > Polyangia > Fen-1088 > Fen-1088 > JADGRB01. The sequence continues at coordinate 2,142 of JADGRB010000485.1, read as the reverse complement.
ATCACGCCGCAAGCGCTGGGCATTTGTTTTCCCTCATCGCATCGGCTCGCCTGCATCGGCTCGACCCCGAGACGTACCTGCGCGATCTTTTCCGCGTCCTTGGCCACTGGCCCCGCGAGCGCTTCATTGAGCTGGCCCCCAAATACTGGCCCGCCACTCGAGCTCGCCTCAACAAACTCGAGATCGACGCCGAGGCCGGGCCCCTGACGATTCCTGAAATACTCACGCCCGCGACTCAACAACCGCCTTCGAACTGATCGTGTCCCGCAATTCTCCACGGCCCAATTCTGTTGGGTGCGGCTCCTTTCGGCGACATGAATCGGGCTACCTGACAAGACGGAGATGACTGCGGCCGGCGAGCTTCAACGGAAGGATAGTGGTTGGCGGCGTGCTGGCGTAAAGGTCGGCGTGGTTGCGGATGTAGTCGGCGCTCTCGTGGAAGGTCCAGTACGCGTCGAAGTCGCCGCTGGAGCGCAGCGAGCGAAGCTTGAGGATCGCCTCCGCGCCTTCCAGGCCCCAGCAGGCGCCGGTGATGTCCATGCGGTCCTTGACCAGGTGGCGGCAAGCGCCCTCGATCACTCCGGTGGAGATGGGCAGCCCCGCAGCGAGGTATTCGTGGTAGCGCAGGTGGCCCCGGTACTTGAGCAGGTAGTCGGCGCAGTCGTCGACGGCGAGGCGGGCTTTCCCCTTCGTCCCTCGCAGCGTGGCGCTTCGCCTCATCCCTGCGGCCACGTCACTGGAGCGCCCGCGCAGAATCTCGAGCAGCCGCTGGCTGACCCAGCGCTCGGTCTTTGGGGTCGCCCTCGCCGTGCAGGGCGAAGCCCGCCTTCCAGACGTATTCGAGCACGTGCATGAGGTCGAGGACGATGGTCAGTTCGACGTCGTGCTGCTTGGCCGCCCGCTTGATCAACGCGAGTTGGCTGGGATTACCGTCGACGAGAGCGACCCAGTGCTTGTTTCGGGCCGGATCCCGCTTCTTGGCCTCTTCGAACATCTGCTCGACCACCGCACGGGGCGGCTTGTCGACGCTCGCCCAGACGCGCTTGTGCTCGGCCCGCGGTCGGGGGACGGCCGCCCTGTCGTCGGTGTCCGGTGTCGGCCCGAGCTCGGTCACGATGTCCTCCGGCGCGCGCACGAAGGCGGCGATCGTGTACACCGCGGCCACCTGAGCCATCCGCTTGGTGTTCCGCTTCTCGCCGCGGCTGAGCCGCTTGTCCAGCTTGTGCGTCCGCTTCGCCGCGGCCTTGCGCGTGGCCTCGCGCAGGTCCTCGGGCCGCATCACGATCCCCTTGGCGTCCGTCGACAGCGCCAGGATCTCGCTGGTCCTGGCGGCCTCGCGCACCGAATCGGCGCTGCGGCCGTCGTAGAAGGTGTCGAAGTCCCGGGCCGCGTACGCCGCCAGTTCCTCGACCTGCCGCTTTGCCACCGCCGCCCCCGTGTTCGACGCCAGCGCAGTCACCGCCTGGTCAAAGGAGGTCTTGACCACCTCCTCCGCAGCCCGTCGTTCGACCCCGTGCGAATAGAGTTGGGGCGGAAGGTTCAGCTCGGCGTCCCTGGGGAAGAGCGTGTCAGCCCCGTGTGCCGAGTAGCCCGTGCGCGAGACCAGCACCTGGCCGAAGATCGTCTTCACCTTCCGCTCGCGCAGGCGCGCGTGCGGACGGCGGACATCGCGCGCGCCCACCACCTCTCCGCGGGCCTCGCCGGGCCCGCGCAGGTCCAGGTGGTCCTGCAGCAACTGGCGAATCAGCTCCCGTCCCTCCTTGTCCAGCAGCCGCTCCAGATCTCCGTGCGTCATTTCAAGGGTTCCTCGGCTCGCCAGCCGCCTCGCCAGCGCGTCGAACACCTGCCCGGACCGAAAGAAGGGCTTCTCATCCGCGGCCGTGCGTGCTTCTATCTGCATCGAGGGGACCTCCAGGGGCTATGTGTCTCAACAGCCCATAGATGCCTTGTTGGTCCCCTCTTCGTCTACAAAAACTCCCGATTTCCCGGGGATTTATGTCGCCCGAAAGATCTCCACCCAATTCTGTTCCCGTGGCCACCGCTCAACCAGACGTGGTCCGTGCAGCGGATACGGACCTCGTGACCGCTCCCGGCAGAGCCGTACTACAGATCGGTAGACCTTCACGTGGTCGCGAACTTGGG
>JADGRB010000224.1 GCA_017881315.1 Pseudomonadota bacterium | reverse complement strand
CAGCGGCGACGATGAAGACGCCGCGGCCGACGACGATGAAGATCGATGACCGCGCGCTGACCGCCGCTGACCGCCGCTGACCGCCGCTAAGTGGCTCTGACCGCCCGTCGACCGCCGCTCGGCCCACGCCTCAATCCATCGATCCAGTTGGCTGCGGGGTTCGTACCCTGAATGACATGTTGCTTGTGGCGTCAGTGGCCCGGCTGTTACCTTTTTCCGGGATGTTGGATGAGCAGCCACGCGGCCCGCGACCGCGGGGTGTCGCCGAAGACCGCGACGAGGCGTCGCTGGTGGCGGCGATGGCCGCCGGCGATCGCGATGCGCTGGGCGCCCTCTACGACCTGCACGCCCCGATGCTGCTGGGGCTCGCCAAGCGGATGCTCGGCAGCCAGGCCGCCGCCGAGGATCTGCTCCACGACGTATTTCTGGAGGCTTGGCACCACGCGGCGGGATACACCCCGGCGCGCGGTGCCGTGCGCGCGTGGCTAATCGTGCGTACCCGTTCCCGCGCGCTCGATCGCCTGGGCCGCAGCGCCCGCGACGCGCGCGTCGTCGAGCGGGTGGGCGCGGAGTCGGGCAATGGCTCTGTCCACCCACAAGCCCCCGGTGACCTCGACGGCGCCCGCGTTCGCCGTCTCGTCGGCCGACTGCCCGAGGAGCTGCTGGCGGTGCTCGATCTTGCCTACTTCGACGGGTTGTCGTCGACCGAGATCGCCGCCCGCCTCGATCTCGCGGTCGGAACGGTAAAGTCGCGAATGGCCCGTGCCCTCGGCTGCTTGCGTGAGGCGATGGTTCCGGTCCGGGAGACACCAAGATGAAGAACGGCCGCCCCGATCTGTACGCCGATTACCTGCTGGACACGCTGGCCGAACCCGAGCGGGCCAAGGTCGCCGCCGAGATCGGCGCGTCGCCCGAGAGCGCGCACGAGCTGACGCTCACGCGACAAGCGCTGGCGGTGTGGGCCGAGGGGCGCGTCACCGAATCGGCGCCGTCGGCCGACCTGCGCCGGCGTCTCCTGCAGACGGTGGCCGGACGGGATCGATTCGCCCCCTTCGTCGCCCTCTTCCGCCGGCTCTTCGACCTGCCCGCCCAGACCGCCGCCGAGCTACTCGCCAAGGCCGACGGCCTCACCGACTGGCTCGAGGCGGCTCCGGGGGTGCGCTATTTCCACTTCGCCCCCGGCGCGGCCCTCGGGCAGCTCGAAGCCGGCATCGTCCGGATCCGCGCCGGCGCCACCTTCCCGCGCCACCGCCACCGCGGTCCCGAGGTGACCTTGGTGCTGGACGGTACACTCCTCGATCGTGGGCAGATCTACAGCGCCGGTCAGGTCGTCGAGTCGGCGACCGGGAGCGAGCACGACTACAGCGCGGGCGCCGGCCGGGATCTGATCCTGGCCTCGCTACACAGCGGCATCGACCTCATCTGAACGGTGGACGCCGAAGGCCACCAGCAGAAGGCCGAGCACGACGTGGACCACGTGATCGGCCGGCCGTAGCGCGAACACGCGGGCGGGGAAAAATCCGGCCACCCCCGCCACCGCCTGGTAGAGATCGACCGCGCCAAAGCCCAGATTGAAGAGCGACGCGAATCGCGCCGAGCGGGCGAGCACGATGGCGAGGCCGAGCGTCCCGAAGATGATGTGGAAGACATCGTAGGGGGCGACGGCGCTCATCAGAGACAGTCCGGGCGGCAGCGTCAATCCGGCCACGCCCGTCGCGATTAGCACCGGACCAAATACGGCCAGCAGGCGCAAGTTGCGGCGCCCCCAATTGACCGGCGCCGCCCCCGCCGCGGAGGCCGTCATCGCTTGTGCAGACCGAAGTAGAGCATCAACCTCGGGCGCCCGCGCCACATGAGATACGCGAGGCCCAGGTACAGACCCGGAGCGACCTCGCGCACCTCGTCCTTGATCGCGCGGATGAAGCCGGGGTTGCCGGGGTTGTCGTAATCGAGCTGAACGGCGTCGAAGTCGCCCGCGCGGGAGGGCGCCACGAAGGTCTCGAAGCGAAACCACCGGCGCGGATTCTTGTCGCCAAAGACGCGGTTGATCCCCTCCCCACGACCGCCCTCGCCGGCCTTGAAGGTCTTCCCGCGCCAGGGAAAGCGGCGCCAGCCGGCGAACCAGCGCAGAAAGGCGAACATCCAGCGCGGCAGGACGGTGACCGCCAGCATGCGTCCGACCAGCGGCCCGTCCATGTCGCGCAGGACCGGCGTGCGCGCCCCGCTGTAAAGGGGCGCCAGCTCCGCCGGTCTCAGCGCGGCGAGCTCATCCAGCGATTTCGGCTGCGGGGCCAGTCGAACGGCGCCGGCCGGCGAAGCCGGGGAAGGGTTGGACAGGCCGATCTGAGGTGCGGTTGACATGGCGTCTCCTGGTGACAGCAATCTCGCGCTGTCCCCAGGATACGTCCGAGCCGCCCGATCGGATCTCCTCAGCCCGCCCGATACGATGACCGCAAAAGTCGGGGTCGTCGCCATCGGGCGAGCTCCTGGTCGCTACTTCTTCGCGGGCGCGGCGGCTGCGGGCGCCATCGCCTTGGGAGCGGGCGGCGCCGGCAGATAGACATACGGCCGCGCCTCGGCGACCTGCCAGTTCTTCCCCTTCTTCACCATCAGGGTCGGAACATGGAAGGTCAGCGTCGGCATCGCCTTGCCGTCCGGTCCCTTGGCGCCGGTGACGGTGTGCTCGAGCTCGACCCAGGCAGCGTCTTTTCCGGCCGCGCGGAACTCGACCACCTTCATCTCCATCTTGGTGTCCTTCAGGATCGACGCGAGGTCGCCGGCGAGGACCTTTTCGACCTCGGCGTTCCCCTTGCCGCTGATGCCGACTGGGTTCACCAGCATGGCGTCATCGGTGAAGAATGTCGCCGCGACCTTGGCATCGCCCTTGTTGAAGGCGGCGATGAACTCGGCGACGCGGGCCTTCACGGCGTCCTCGTCCTTCGAGGCGGCGCGCGCCGGCGTCGCGTACGAGAGCGACGCGAAAGTCGCGAGGATCAGGCCGGTGACCATGGTCTTCAGGGTTTTTTTCATGAGGGCGTCTTTCATTGAGGGGTGAGGTGCGGAAATGTGACCCCCGTCAATACGCCGATCGGGCCTGGACGGATCAGACTTTTCGGGGCCGCTGGCACCGGCCGAATTTCTTCACCAAATGCGCTGATATAGTTGCGGTCACATGCTGGGGCTTGCGGACTACTTGCAATAATCAATAACAACAACAGTTAGTTAAATACACATCCGGAGCCGAAAGACCCCAGGCGATGGGGACTAAAGTATCCAGCTCTATCGCCGATAATATGCAACGGAGGTTACATAGATGCTCTCAAGAGTAATTCGGCTCGCTGTCACGTCATTCGCCCTCGTCCAGATTGGCTGCGCCACCACAGGGTCGAACTTCGTGCACTCGGACGCGGAGATCGAGCTCGCCCAAAGACAGACGGAAGACGAGACGCTGTCCCGGCTGGCCTCTTCTCGCAACGACGACATCGCCGACGCCGCGAGCACCCTCGCCCGCCAGCGCGCGACCCGCTAGCCCGCCGCGAATTGCGGATGACACCACCCGCACGATTGGGTAAGTTCCCGCCCTTCGACACGCGGTCGTGGCGGAACTGGTAGACGCGCTAGATTCAGGTTCTAGTGATCGTAAGATTGTGGGAGTTCGACTCTCCCCGACCGCACAGAAACAAGCGCTTCGCGGCTCACGTCGCATCCCAGCCCGCCTGATAGGGATTCATCCCGTTCACCTGGCATTGGTTCGGGGTCATCAATTCGTCGCATGTAAGGGCCAAGAAACAAGCCTCAGCCGGCCGCCGTCACGCGCCGCCGGTTCCACCACTGCCGGTACCGCCCGCACCGCCGCCCCCTCCGCGTCCGCCACCGCTGGTGCCGCCGCAGGAGTACGGAGGCGCCGGCACCGCTCCGAACGGACAGACCCAGTGGCCGGTGCTTTTGTCACAGACGTAGGGCAGCGCCGCTCACGCCACTACCCCCCGCAGCGGCGGTGCCACCGCCCCCACCACCGGCGCCGCCAGTGCCACCGCGGCCCGCGGCGCCGCTGCCACCGCCGCTACCGCCCGCGCCGCCGCCACCGCAGGCGGAGAGCGCGGCCACGACCGCCGCCACCGCGGCGGTCCGGATCAAGATGTCATACCTGCCGGTCCCGGACCGGCCACCCGACCGCGAAATCATCGCCTCTCCACATCATGGCGCCTTTTTACCGCAATAACCGCACCACGAGGGCGCTGGCGCATCGGGTGGTTCCAAGACCTCATCTGAAATCGCAAAAAGTGAGATCAGGTTCGGTCTGCCTGGGAATACAGGTGGTGAAATGAATACAACACGCGTATGGCTTTTCGGACTTGGCTTGGCGATTCTCGCCGCGGCTTGCAGCAGCCCACAGACGAGCGGCAACCCCGGCACCGGAGGTAACGGCGGCACGACCGGCGCGGGCGGGAACGGCTCAGGCGGCACGGGGCCGACGTGCAGCGGCACGCTGACCGCCTGCGGAAGCGATTGCGTCGACCCCTCGTCTGATTCGAACAACTGCGGCGTCTGCGGCAACCCCTGCTCGGGCGGACAGACCTGCCAGCAGAGCCAGTGTCACTGTCCGGCGGGCATGCTGAGCTGCAACGGCTCGTGCGTGGCGTCCGACGCGAGCCACTGCGGAAATTGCGCGACTGCCTGCCAGAGCAACGAAGTTTGCAGCAACAACAGCTGCAGCTCGAGCTGCTCGGGCAGCGAGATGGCCTGCGGCACGGCCTGCGTCGACACGACCAGCAGCGACGGGAACTGCGGCGCGTGCGGGCATGCCTGCACCTCGACCCAGCACTGCGCGAGCAGCGCCTGCGTCGACAACGTGACCACCGGATCGGGCGGGTCGTCGGGCAACAGCGGCAGCGGTGGATCGACGGGCAGCGGCGGCAGCACGGGCAGAGGTGGATCGACCGGCAGCGGTGGCAGCACGGGCAGCGGTGGATCGACCGGCAGCGGTGGCAGCACGGGCAGAGGTGGATCGACGGGCAGCGGCGGGTCCACGCCGGTTACGATGAAGGTGATCACCTCCTCGCCGAGCGGATACTGGACCAACGCGACCGCGACGGTGGTGACCAGCGGGACCGCGACGGTGACCGTCAACGACACGTCGGCGGCTCAGAAATGGGATGGCTTTGGGGGCGCTTTCAACGAGCTCGGCTGGAGCTACCTGACCACGTCGGCCATGCAGACGCAGGCCGTGACCTTGCTCTTCAGCAGCACGGACGGCGCCAATTTCGCCTGGGGCCGCATCCCCATGGGATCGAGCGACTACGCCACCAGCCGCTACACGGACGACGACACGGGGACCGACGTGACCCCGAACAGCGCTGGGTCCAATCGTCCCCCGGCCGACACGGCGATGAGCATGTTCTCGCTCAGCCGGGACGGCCAGAAGCTGATCCCCTACATCAAGGCGGCGCAGGCCGTGAACCCCAACCTCCGCTTCTGGTCCAGCCCCTGGACGCCTCCGGTCTGGTTGAAGACCGGATACAATTCGGACAGCGGAACCAAGAAGCCGTCGTACTTCGATGGTGGCAGCATCGTCAGCGGCAATTCCTCGTACCTGACGGCGTACGCGTCGTACTACTCGAAGTTCGTCATGGGGTACAAGGCGCAGGGGATCAACATCGAGATCGTCTCTCCCCAGAACGAGCCTGGCTACCAGCAGAACTACCCCTCTTGCCTCTGGGACAGCGCCACGTACGTGAGCTTTGTCAAGGCGCTTGGCGCGGCCATGCAGCCACTCGGCGTCAAGATCATGCTGGGGACCATGTCGAACAATGGCGACACCTCCGGGGGCATGGCGCGCAAAGACACCGACATCGCGACCGCCGTGCTGAACGACAGCACCGCGGCTGGTTACCTCTCGGTCGCCGGCGCGCAGTGGGGCGTCCTCGATGCGGTGAACAGCGGGACGAAGTTCGGCAACCTGCCGATCTGGGCCACCGAGCACAAGTGCGGCAACTACCCATGGAATCCCTCGGGCTATCCCGCCTACAACAGCTCGAAGGCGCCCAACGATCAGGCGTACGGCGTGGAGAGCTGGGGTTACATCAGCAAAGCGATCAGAAACGGCAAGGTGAGCGCCTACAACGCCTGGAACATGGTCCTCGACCAGTCCGGGCTGGGGATCGACACGACCCGCGACTGGAAGCAGGACGCGCTTTTGGTGGCGAACTCGGGCACGGTCACGGCGACGCCGGCCTACTACGTCTTCCGCCACCTCTCACAGTACGTTCAGCCGGGCGCGAACGTGGTCACGACGAGCGGCGGCGACGCGGTGGCCTTCAAGAACACGGATGGCAGCGTGGTCGCCGCAATGTACAATTCCGGCGGCGCGGCGACGTACATCGTGCAGATCAAAGGTCAGAAGCTGCAGTTCTCGATGCCGGGCACCGGCTGGGCGACCGTCGTCGTACCGTGAGATTGCGGGAGTTGGGGAGTTGGGAGTTGGGGAATTGATTGAGTCGCAATGAAGAAGTCAAACCGGGCATCGAACGGAGGCCGACGTGGGCAACACCAGACTTGGTAGCGTAATCTTGGCGAGCGCACTCTTCGCATGGGGCTGCGGCGGAGGCAGCAGCAGCAGCGGTGGAGGCGGCTCCTCGGCCTCGATGGGCGGCCGAACCGGCGGGACTGCCGGCACGAGCGGCAGCGCCGGAACGACGGGCACCGCGGGCACCACCGGCAGCGGAGGGACCACGGGTACCGCGGGCACCACCGGCACCGCTGGTCGCGGCGGCACGACCGGGAGCGCGGGGCGCGGGGGGACGACGGGAACCGCCGGGACCACCGGCACCGCGGGGACCACGGGTTCGGCCGGAACGACTGGCACGGCGGGCACGACCGGTACGGCCGGTAGCTCGGGCACGGGCGTGACGGTGAACCTCGGTGCAACGCACCAGACGATCGATGGGTTCGGCTTCAACACCGCCTTGAGCGGTTCGTCCCCTGATTGGGCCACCTTCTTCGGCACCACTGGCAACGGGCTTGGGCTGTCGATCGTGCGTGTCGCAATGCAATCGAATGGCACCCTATCGGGAGCTGTCCCGCCGAGCAGCTATGGCGCAAAGGTCATCGCGTCGGCTTGGACTGCGCCTGCCGCTGACAAGGACAACAACAACACGCAGAAGGGTGGGCACCTCAAGACGACCTCCTACGACTCATGGTCGACGGCGATAGCCAACTTTGCCCATTCCAACAACATCTCCGCCATGGCGGCGGCGAATGAGCCCGATTTTGCGTCGTGTGGTGCCTCGATCGGCCCGCCCTGCAACGGCGACTACGATACGATGCTTTACACGGCCAAGGAGATGGTGAATTTCGTCAAGGTGTTGGGACCGAAGCTCCACGCTTTGAGCCCGGCGGTCAAGTTCCTCGCGCCCGAACCATCAGAGTGGCTACACCTCTGGAGCAATGCCTCGGCCACGGGCTCGACCGTCGCCGGCCATCCGAACAGCTCGGACCCGCTGAAGTGTGGATGCTTCTCGAACGATCCGACCACCACCGGGTGCGCCAGCACGTGCACCTCGGGCGGCGTATACGACTATGGCCACTGGCTAGCCAAGGATACGACGGCGTGGGGCCTCATCGACATTGTAGGAACGCACGAGTACGACACGCAAAAGGCGCTAGCCTGGCCGTCCGATGTCGACGGTGGCAAGAGAAGCAAGACGGTCTACGAGACCGAGGTGTCCGGCGTGTTGTACTGGCCGGAAGCGGGGCCGTCGAGCGACATCAACAACGGCATCGCGGTCGCCGGGTGGATTCACTCGGCCCTCGTCGTCGGCGAGGCTTCGGGCTGGCTCTATTGGTGGTACCAGGCGAGCGGTAGCAACGACAACGAAGGGTTGCTCCTCTCGGGCTCGACGGCGTTGACCAAGCGCTGCTACACGCTCGGTAACTACAGCAAGTTCGTGCGGCCGGGCTACGTCATGGTGGACATCACGGGCAACTCCAACACGAATCTCCTTCTCTCGGCCTTCAAGGCTACGGACGGCACCGTCGTCGTGGTGGCCGTCAACAAGGGCACGTCGGCAGCCACCGTGCCGATCACCGTCTCTGGCGGGACGGCACCGGCCTCGTGCACGCCGTACGTGACCTCGTCGAGCGCCAACCTCGCGGCCGGGACCCCGGTCACGGCGACGGGCGGG